>JBDTOK010000142.1:0-7263 GCA_039933275.1 Chloroflexota bacterium
GCTGGACGGCCACATCGATGGCCTGGACGCATTACGGGAGTTACTGCACGAGGTGAACTTGCCGCTGACGCAACCGTCCGGCTGCCCGGACCTGGGCACTGGGACACCTGAGTTTGGAGACGTCAACTGCGACGGGTCAGAAGACGCCTCGGACGCAGCGCTGATTCTCGAGTACGCGGCAGGCGTGACGATTGCGCCGACGCCGCACGCCGGCTGCACGCACATCGGGTCGGCGCTATCGGGTTAGACGCTGCGCTGTCCGCGATTCGTTGCCAGAAAGGAGATCGGGCCTAGTTGGGCAGCGTGGTCCCGGTCAGAGGAGGACAACTGATGGGTTGAAATGGGTCACCGGTCAGTGTGCATTCGGGGATCGCGGAATAATGTGGAGGATTCACTGTCAGCGCAACCAAGGTCAGCATGGGGCTCATCGCCGCAATGATCACCGCAACGACCACTGTGACGACGATCCGGCGGACCGTATAGCCGGCGAAACCACCGCTCCGTTGAGTAAAAGCAGGCGCCCGCATCAGAAGAACCATTAGAGGATGTAAACGATGTCGGCACGCGGCCAGGCAAACATCGCGAGCGGCAAAATCATTAGCGCGCCGACAACGAAGATGAACAGCGCTCGGGCGACTGACCGCCGCGCATAGCTTCCAAACCTCCTGCCTCCATTGCTCCGCCTCGGCGGTGACACATCGAGTGACTGCATATAGGTAACCCCTCTCCTACGACCGGCGAGCGCATTCTACACCCACTGGCGAGCGGATGGCGGCGCCCGCACGGCTACAAAATGTAGCGACTGTTGGCGCTGGTGATCTAGATCGTGAGCTCAGGCGACAAATGTCATCGACGCTGGACTCGGCTGCTGCCGGGCAGACGACATCGGTGCCATTTACCCCTTCCAGTTTGCGCGCCCGTTGCGGTAATCTGCGCAAACACAACTGGTGGGGAGGCCGGGCGCGAGGCTCGGCCGCGAGCGTGAGGAGGGGGAACGATGGCTCTTACTTTGGCGGAGGCTGCCAAGCTTTCCAACGACGTGCTGCTGACGGGCGTCGTCGAGACGATCATCAAGGACTCGCCGGTGCTACAGCGCCTACCGTTCGTGGAGATCGTCGGCAACGGGCTGACGTACAACCGCGAGAATGCGGCGGCGTCGGCGGGGTTCTTCGACGTGGGCGACACCTGGACGGAGTCCACGCCAACGTTCACGCAGATCAACACGACGCTCAAGATCATGGGCGGCGACGCGGACATCGACAACTTCCTGATCGCCACGCGCTCAAACATCCAGGACCTCGAGACGGCGGTCGTCCAGCTCAAGGCGAAGGCCGTGCGCCAGCTCTTCGAGACGACGTTCGTCACCGGCGACGCGACCGCCGCACCGAAGTCGTTCGACGGGCTGGACAAGCTCTGCGACCCGGCGCAGGCGATCTCGATGGGCGCGAACGGCGCGACGTTGACGCTGGACAAGCTCGACGAGCTGATCGACGCCGTGAAGGGCGGCAAGCCGGAGCTCCTGCTGATGAGCCGGCGCTCTCGCCGCAGCGTCACCAGGCTCGCGCGGGCGTCGGGCTCGTTCCTCGAGGCGGACCGCGATGAGTTCGGGCAGATGCTGCAGTTTTACGACGGCATCCCGATCGGCGTCTCCGACTACATCTCGGACGCGCTGACCGTCGGCACCAGCAGCGACTGCTCCGTGATCTACGCCTTCCAGATGGGCGAAGGCGCGCTGGCCGGCCTCACCGCGCCCGGCGGCCTGCAGGTGGAGCGCGTCGGCTCGCTGGAGACGAAGGATGCGACGCGCACGCGCATCAAGTGGTACAGCACGCTGGCGCTGTTCAACGTCGTCAAGCTGGCGCGGCTCATCGGCGTACGGCCGTAAAGGCTGAGGAACACAACCAGCGAGCTAACGCTACCAACAAATCGACCAATTACAACTTCCGAAAGAGCACGTCCTCATGCCAGCTATTTCGCGCGGGCTCATCAAGTCATATGACAGCGCTACCCACAGCGCGTCGGTGCAAATCGCCGGGTCGCTGGCGGTCTGGCTGGACGCGGTGCCGGTGTCGGATGCGATCGCTCCGGCTGACGTTGTGACTGGACGCGAGTGCGGCGTCATCTTCTTCGCCGATGACAACCCGATGGACGCCGCCGTCGTCACGATTCACAACAAGCTGCCGATAGGCAGTCACCGGCTGCGGGACGCGGACGGGGACACGTACATCGACGTCGAGCGGACGGCGAACGAGAACAAAATAGCGATGTACACGGCGGGGACGCTGCGCTGGCTCCTGCAAAACACGACTCCTCACGCGACCCTGACCGGCGACCTGCAGGTGACGGGCGGCATCGGCGTCAACATAGCGCCGGATGCGAGCGTGTACGCGCTGGTGCGTCAGGCGGCGGACGCGACGGGGAAGATCGGCCTGCTGGTCGACCTGGGCGGCACCACGACGGTCGACACGACGGCGGTGGTGGGTATCGCCGGAAAGGGCGTCATCAACTCAACGACGGGGACGGCGATAACGTCGGTGGGTCTCGACTTCCTTGCGGGCTTCGCTTTGGGTGGCACGGCGGTGGTCATAAACGAAGTCGATGGCGTTCGGCTGGGCTTCATTTTGTCGGGCGGCGCGGCGAACAGCTGCACGGTGCTGAACGGCGTGAAGCTGGTGCTGGCGTTGGCTACAACGAGCCAGATCACGGACTACTACGGCGTGAACATGACGGGGTCGGGTAACGCCAAGTTGCGGACCGTGACGGGCCTGTTCTTCGGCTCCTTCTCCAACGCGGCGGCGACTCCGGTACCCATCGACGCTGACGGACCGGCGCGGACGAACAACACGGCGGGAAGCGTCCACCGGATGAACTTCCAATTTGGGTCGAGGACGCGGGCCTTCGGCACCGGCGACGGCGTGATCGGACTCGCGTACGCGACCACGAACCCGAGCACGAACCCGGCGGGCGGCGTCGTCAACTGGGCGGACGCGGGGAGCGGCGACACGAAGTGGAGGGGAGCGGGGGGCCAGGTCTGCAAGCTGCCGACAGGCGGCGCCATAAACGTAACCGGCGCGAGGGGCGGTAACGTCGCCCTCGCGAACCTGCTGACCGCGCTGGCCGGTCTCGGCCTGATCACGGACAGCACGACGTAAGGAGGGAAGCGATGCCCGAATACACGATCAACATCCCGGATGGGTTGGTGCCAGGACTGAACAAGCTGGTCGGTCGTTACAACGCCGACAGCGGGACCGATTGGGACGTCTCCACGTGGCTCGCGAAGCACGTCGCGGAGCTGGCGATGAACGACGAACTGACTGCAGAGCGTGAGCGGCTGCAGCTGCAGGCTCAGATCGACGTGAGGGCGGGCCTCGAGGCGCTGCGTGAACGGATGCTCGCCGCGAAGGTGGAAGTGCCGGCATGACGACGATCGCCGACATCCGCGGCCGTCTTCGCACCGACCTGCACGACACCGACTCCGCCAACTATCGCTGGACGGACGGTGAGCTCGATCGCCACACGCAGCGGGCCGTGCGGGAGTTTAGCCTCGCCGCGCCGCTCGAAGCAAAGACGACGCTCACGGCGACGCCTGGCAGCCGCGACGTCTCGATCAGTGGCCTGGCGGACCTCGTCGCGATTGAGGCGGTGGAGTACCCGACCGGTCAATACCCGGCGTGCTATGTGCGCTACTCGGTCTGGCTCACGACGCTGACGTTGCTGATCGACGGCACGCCGTCCGCGGCCGACTCGATCGCCCTCTACTACACCAAGCTGCACGCGATCGACGGCTCGGGTTCCAGCGTTCCCGCTCGCTTCGAGGACACGATCGCGGCGGGCGCGGCCGGTTATGCCGCCGTCGAGTGGGCGTCCTTCGCGACGAACCGCGTGAATGTCGGTGGCCAGGACGTCTGGCGCGATTACCTGGCGTGGGGCCAGACTCGGCTATCCGAGTTCCAGGCGGCGATCGCGGAGTTCGGGCGTCGGAACGCAGTGCGTGCGCGCCGGCTCTACAAGCCGGCGTCCGACGTGCCCAACCAATCGACGGTGACGGGGCCGTAGTGCGCACGCTTCCCGCCGCGCTGCTCGACGCGCAGAAGTCCGCTTCCGCTGCGCCGTACTTGCGCGCGACCATCAGCGATCTCATTGGCGGGCTGCGGCGGCTGGTCTGGACGCGCGTCTACACTGGCTCGGAGCCGGACAGCTTTCACGCAGCCTGCATCGCCGGTGATGGGTCGTTGATCCGCGCGCGCGTCACCGGTGGCCACGTCTATTACCAGCGCGTGACGTCGCCGGGTGGCGCGAGCAACTTCTCGGTCTGGACGGACCTGGCGCTGCTGCCAACGCCGGCGTCGCGCTCTGCGCCAGCGGCTCGCGCGTGCTGCTCTTCTATATCGACTCCGGCGGCACGCTCGTCCGACTGCGCGAAAGCACGGACAACGGCGTAACGCTTGGCGGTGCGGTGACCGCGGCTACAGCCTCCGGCGCGGTCACGTGGCTCGCGGGCGCCGTGAAGTCGAGCGGCGATGCGCTGGTCGCGTGGTCCGTCGGCGCGGCGGTCTCTGTCGCCAGGCGCGCGAGCGGCGTCTGGGGCGCGCCGAGTGCCTGGCCCGGCACCGCAGCCTCGATCACGGGGCTCGCCTGCCTCTACCGGCTGGACTGGAACTTCGTCATCGCCGGCACGGACAGCCTTGCGCAAGCCTTCGCCTGGTCGACGCTGTTTGGCGACGGCTACTCGAAGCCCGCTGGCACCTGGGCCACGCAGAACGAGATCACGCGCGCCAGCTCCGGCTCGTCGGTGACGTTTCGCGCGCCGTTCGTGATGTACGGCGACGTCTACCGCCTCACCTTCGTCGAGAAGTACACCGGCGCGGCGGCATACGCGCGGCCGTATCACGCGTACGCGCCCGCCTCCGCCGACTTCGCGTTCAACCTCTGGCGCGAGGCAATTCCATTCAACCTGACATCAGACTTCGGTCAGGCGATGTGCGTCGACGCAACCTCCGGCTTCTGGCTCAGCACGCCGAGTGGCGTCTGGCAAGCGTCTCTCGCGACAACAACGCTCGATGTGACGGCGGATGTCCTCGAGTGCCGCACCACGGATGGGCCGTTCGCTGGCACATGCCGCATCCTCCTCCGCAACGATGACGGGCGCTACTCGGTCGCGCCATCGCCTCTACGCATCGGCGCGGAGCTGCGCGTCGGCCTGGGTTACAGCACGGCGAGCGGCCCGCTCGCCTCCGACGGGCCGTGGTTCTGGATCGAGGGGATCGAGTACCGCACAGGCCTCGGCGAGGGCAGCGTCGTCATCACCGCGCGCAACGCCTGGGGCTTGCTGGACGCCTGGCGCGCGCGGCGCTCGTACGCCTGGGCCGCCGGCACGACCAGCATCTACACCATCCTGGCCGGGCTCTTCGCCCGCGTGGGACTGGAGTTCGCAGCGATCTCCAGCAGCGCCGACATCGCGTCGCTGAAGCCGGCGTTCGCGATCAACCCCGGCGAGTCCGCCCTGGCGGCGGTGCGGCGGCTGCTGTCGCTCGTGCCGGACGTAATCTATCTCGAAGGGCAGTTTGCCAACCTGGTGAACCCACTCGCCACCGACGCCGCCGTCGCCGGCTACGGCGCAACGTACCCGCTCCTTGCCTCTCGCTACGGCAGCCGCGCGGCGCAAGAGAACCGCGCGCAAGTCTTCGGCGCGACGACGTTCAGCGAGGCGTTCGACTGGCCGTCAGTCGATCTAGCCTACGACCGCGTCGTCGCCGTCAGCGACCGCAACCTCACGACGCAAGCACAGACGGACGCTCGTGCCGCCACGCTCCTCCGCGAGGCGCTGATGCAATCGCGCGCCGACGAGGTGACGGTGCCGGTGAACTGCGGCCTGCAACTGTACGACGTCATCTCCGTAACCGACGCCGGCGCCGGCCTCGTCGCCGCCAAACGCCGCGTGCGCGGAATCGAGATGCGCTACTCCACTGGCGAGCGCGCAGCGTACGAGCAGAGGCTAACGCTGGAAGAAGTCTAAACTTCGCGCGAACGAATACGGCTCCCGCCCGAAGACGAGAGCCGTCATTCAGGGAGGCCGTGCGTTACTCTCCGGACTTGTGGTCCTTTTCGTTGTGGTGCTTGATCACCGTCGCGGCGGCGATAGCCTTGGCCGTTTTCTTTGGCTTGCCGGCCTTGAGCTCGCTTTCCTTGATGTGCTCGTACATCTTCTGTTCTTTGTCGCTGATGCGCGGGATGTGCTCTTCCTGTGGCATGGTGACCTACCTTTCCTGCATCTGGTTCGACGTTACCGCTGAAAGCGTTGCGGTTAGATAAAGGACACGTCCAGCAAGATTACAGATACGAATACGCAGCGTTGGTGCTGGGTGTAGGGGCGAGGCAACGCGGCGCTAAACCGTACGTTCGCCGGCGACATCGCGCCCGGACTCAACGTCCGCCAGGAACGCCTCGATCTCCGAGTGGAACGTCTCGAGCCGCCAGCGGGAGCCGTGCCCGCAGCGCTCTCGCACGACGAAGCGTGACCCTGCGATGAGCGAGTGATCGCGTCGCGCGCAGGGCAAGAAGTCGTCCCAGGCGCCGCACATGATCAGCGTTGGCGCGGCGATTGCGCCAATGCGTGACGTCAGGTCCGGGCGCGTCAGCATCGCGTGAGCCGCGCCGATGTGGCCAGCGTCCGTCATCATCGACTCGCGCTCCAGGTCGTCGTCCAGCGAGTACGGGCTGTCGGCGATGTGCGGGTCGTTGGTCTGCTTCCACTCGTGCTCGCGCAGGATCGTCTGCTTGAGGCCGTACTTCTCCACCATGTGCATCAGCATCTGCATGCCCTTTTGCATCGTGCGCTCCCAATCGCCGCCGGGGCCAGGGTCGACGCCGTTGCCGCAGGTGCTGTCGCCGATGATCACCGACGCGCACATCTGCGGGAAGTCGACGGCGAACTGCGCTGTCACCATCCCGCCCATCGAAACGCCGCCGATGTGCGCGCGCTCGATCCCGATCGTCTTCAGCAGCGCAGCCAGGTCGCCGGCGAACAACGGCATCGAGTACGAGTCTTTGTTGGCCGGGACCGTCGTCTGGCTGTGACCGCGCACGTCGTAGATGACGAGCGGCCGCTTCTCCGCGAACGGCAGAAGCTCCGGCCGCCAGTGCCCCGACGGCCCGGCGAATCCGTGCGTCATGACAAGCGGCGTCGCGTCACCCGAGCCGAGCACCTCGTAGAAGATGCGGATGTCGTTGACGTCTGCGTAGGGCATAGGTATTGACATCGTA
>JBDTOK010000143.1:0-7232 GCA_039933275.1 Chloroflexota bacterium
CCTTCCAGGACGTGCCTTCAGAATTCCTCGCGCGCGATGAGGACTTCGGCGCTCCAAGTGACGCCGCGCTCAACATTCACTCTGTAAGCGGCTCGATCTGGGTAGCGCAGAAGGGCGACCAGCTAACGAAGGTCGACCTTGTGGCCGCGGGCGCGTACCCGAACGGCCAGCCGATCACAGTGACCGTTCAGTACGAGCTGAAAGACGTCGGCAGCGACGTCAAAGTAGACGCGCCGCCGATTAGCTAGGCGTCGGGGCAGGCGCGCCCAAACAAGTCGCGATCGTTTCCGCGTCCTTCTGCATCATCTGCAGGTACGTCGTCGTCTCGTTCGCGATAGCGTCCGTGTCGAGCTGGCACACTCTGATGCCGGCTGCGCCAGCGACCTGCTCCAGCACCGTGTCGTCGTAGCCAGTCTCTGAGAACACCGCCGGCGGGTGCTTCTGTGCAATCGCCTGCGTCAGGCCGTCTGCCCCAGAATCGATGACCGTGCCCAGCACTCCCAGGCCATAGCGGCGCGCAAAGTGAATCAGCGAGTTGTGGTACGTAATCAGCGAGCTCTTGTTCGCGTCCGGGATCATGGCCAGACGCGCGCGTATAAAATCGTTCATCGCGTCGATCTGGTTGCGATAATCGGTGTAACGGGCGTTGTAGAACGCGGCGTTCTGGCCGTCTTTGATGACCATCGTGTCGGCGATCGTTTCCGGGTAGACTTTCGCCAGCTGCGGGTCGAGGTACAGGTGCGGGTCATCGCCCCGTTCCTCGGCGTAGATCTGGTGGTCCACCGGCTGCTGCGTGCTGGGCGATGGGATGTTATGCGAGAAGTTGATTAGCGAAGTTGGGTGTACCTGGTGGGTCTCGAGGAACTGCTGCGTCGGTGTCTCCAGTCCCAGGCCGTTGTAGAAGATTATCGACGCCTCGGATACGGCCTTGATCTGGTCGTCCGTCGGCATGTACGTCTGCGGGTCTGCGCCAACCGGGATGATTGTAGTCACCTGCGCCTGGCTGCCAGCGATCTCCCGCACCATGTCCGCGAAGATCGGCAGCGAGACCACGATCTTGAACGGATCGCCGGTGTGGTCGACAACGATTGCGGGTGCGGGAGTCGGCGTGTTAGTCGTTGGCGCCTTCTCGTCGCTAGTACAGGCGACGGCGAGCATCGCAATCAGAGCAAGAAGGGGGAAAAGTAGCCGCATCGTAGGTTTAGCCTCGCCCATGCATGGTACAGGGCGCACGGGTCACGGACAACGAAAGGTTACTTCAGTCCCACGGGCTAGCTGCACGACGCAACGTGGTTCCCCGCCACCAGCTGCAGCACTAGCAGCGCGTCCCGGGCGTCCACGATCCCGCTGCAGTCCAGGTCACCCAGGTAGTGGGTGCCCGCGCCTTGCACGTTCGCTGAGCCAACCGGCGGGCAGTTTGCCTCGAACTGCGCCACGTTCGCGACGAATTGGAGGATGCGGACCGTATCAGCGCCCGTCACGTGCGAGTCGCAGTTAACGTCGGCTGGCTTATCCGGCGCTGCCGTGGGTTCTGCCGTCGGCGTGGGGCTGGGCGTAGGAGACGGCGTCGGCGTTGGTGTGGGAGAGTGCGATGGCACGCCAGTTTGCTTCGGCGTCGGCGTTGCAGTCGGTGATGGTGCTGGCGTCGAAGTGCGGTGTACGCTCGTCTTTACGGGCGTGGGTGTCGGTGCGACTGTCGGCGTTGGAGTCGGGGTGTGTGACGCCGTCGGCGTGTTCGTCGGCCCAGGAGGCGGCGAAGCATCCGGAGCGACGTAGCCACCGAAGTCATTCGTCCAGTACCAGCCGAAGTCGCTGTCTGCGGTAAACACACGCGCCAGGCCCATTACGCGGTAGTTTGGTCCCAGCATGTTGGCGTTGTGGTCCGGCGAGTCCTTCCAGCCCTGGAAGACTTGAGCGCCGGTGACGAAGCCGGCGGCGATGTTCTCGCCTTTCCATGTGTTGTAGCAGTACCCGAAATAGCACATGCGGTCCCACGGGTCGCGGCCGTTCTGGTCGTTGTGCGCGAAATAGTTATGCTGGCCCAGGTCCGTGCTTTTCCAGTCAGCGGCGGCCTGAAGGCTGGGGTCGATCAGCAGGGGAGGCACCTGGTGGTCGGTCCGGTACTGGTTGAGCAAGTCGATGAACGATTGCTCCTCGTTGTCGATTGAAACGTCGGCGTAAGCGCGGTTAGAGCTGCCCGTCGCAATCGCGACAGTGGCTAGCGTAATTACGGCCATGAGAACAGCCGGTAAAAGTAACTTTTTGAACACCAATGGTGCCCCCTCTCGTGTTTCCATAAGAAAGGACACTAGGTGCGGGAAAGGGGTTACGTGGCCGGATATGTCAAGAAGTCTAGAGTTGGTAAATGATGGCGCCTGACGGCTTTAACCTGAGCGGTGCCCGGGTTGGTTGCTGCTTGGTTAACTGCCGGTGAGCACGCGGAGCTCGCCCTGGTAAGACGGGTCTGGGCCTACCTCATTCGCCGTGTTCGCGACGGCGTCCCGTACGGCCTGACCGTCCACGAACATGTGCTTGAGCAGCTTTACCGTGGCCTCGTCGGTGTGGGGACCTGACACCTGGTTCGTCCAGCTGACGAAGGCGCTGGCACCCTTGTCCAGGAACGCCTGCGCCGTCGTCTGGGAGCGCAGTCCGTCGCAGCCCATCAGCACCACCAGCGCGCCACCAAAGTTGCCCTGCATGCTGTCCTTGATGAACGCCGGCCCGATGCCAAACAGCGGGTCGCCGCCATCGAAGTAGGTCGCCTTGCCCAGGCGGTTGATCTGGTCGCTGGCGTATTTCGTGGAGTCATACGGCTCGTTCGTGAAGAGGCTGACGTACTCCTTGTCGGTGCGCTGGCCGGTGGCTGCGTCCACCTCTGTCGTGATGCCAGCGTGCTCTCGCAGGATCACGACGTCGTAGTTCTTCGAGGGCAAGTCGCGAAAAAAGTTCACGTCGACCTGGTTCCCGGACACGTAGTCGACGGCGTAACCGGCTTCGGACAACTGATCGCTGGCCTGGCGGCGGAAGTCCGGGTCTGGCTGCGTGGCTGCGAGTTGATCGACGATAATCGCCGTCTTGTTGTCGGAAGATCCGCCGCCCGTAAAGCCGATGGCGATCACGATCGCAACAACCGCGATAACTCCGATTGCGCCGGCCGCCACCCATTTCACCAGACGAGGCCAACCCGGCGCCCTTTCGGGTACCGGATCGGCCTCTACAATTCGCTTTCTTCGTTTTGCCACGGTGTTGCCTCTATAGGCAGGATAACACCGTCAAGTTAGCGCGCCTATTTACGGCGCACCGCCCAGACAGCCCCGCCACCCATCACTACCGCCCCGGCTGCCAGCCGCAGGACATTCGAGCAACGCTTTAAAGCCTCTGGAATTCTCCCTTTGCTATACTCCCAGCCGTGCCCTCTCGTCTGATAGCGGCTGCGGCCATCCTCGTCCTGGCGATCGTCGCCTGCTCCGGGGGCAGCGACCCGCTCCCGGCAAGCATCGCCGTAGGAGCCAAACCGTGGGCCGTGGCCGTGAACGACCAGACGGGCCGCGTCTACGCCGGTAACGAGTTCGATAACACCATCACAGTCGCCGACGCCAAGACCCGCAAGGCCGTCGCCACCTTCATGGGAGGCGTTGGCCCAGACGCCGCCGCCGTCAACCGCACGACCGGTCGCGTTTACATCTCCAACCTCTTCAGCGGCGACGTCACGGTCGTCGAAGGCGACAAGGTTGTGGGCGCGGGCCTCGCCGGCGATTCCCCCTGGGACGTGGCCGTAGACGAGAGCACGAATCGTATCTACGTGGCCAATGCCGGACAGGGTGACGCCGGCACGGTCAGCATCATCGACGGCACGGACAACCGCCTGATCTCGACGATCTCCGGGTTCAAACAGCCATGGGGCGTCATCGTCATCGATGGGACGCTCTACGTCGCCGACGCCAACGCCGACTCGCTGCGCAAAGTGGAGCTCTCGAACAACACGATCACGGCATCGGTCGCCGTCGGCGCTCGCCCGCGCGGCCTCTCCTACGACGCGAGCTCCAACCACCTCTACGTCACAAACGTCGAGGCCAAGTCCGTCTCCGTCGTAGATCTCGGCACCTTCAAAGTCATCGCCACGATCAGCGTTGGCCTCTCTCCGCAGGAAGTTGCCGTAAATCCGAAGCGCCCGGAAGCCTACGTGGTGAACACTCTCGATGACACCGTATCAATCATCGACACCGCCACGAACACCGTGAAAGCGACTGTCGGCGGTGTCACAAAGCCGTGGGATCTCAAAGTTTCAGACGACGGCGCCTCTATATATATAGCGAGCTCCGGAAGCGGCGAGATAAACGTCTTCTCGCCGGAGCAGCTGGCGTCCGCTTCGCCGGCGCGCTAGCGTTCGACGTCAGCCACGGCTGACGGGTCCACCAGCACCGTCGCGGCGCCTACACCCTCGACGCTGATGTGCAGACCGAACGGATCGGCCGCCGTCGATGCCCCTTCACCGCTGTCGTACACCGTCGCGGTGCCGAGGTGCCCGCTGCCAATGAACGTAATCGTGCCGCCGAATCCCTGAACCGGGATATCAAGCGTCCGCTGGAAGTCGCAATTATCGTCCGGGTGCGGCGGCAGCGGTAGCACCGGGAACTTGGCGCCCCAGACCTGGAAGATGCCAGGGTCGCCATCGTCTGGATCGAAGTTCGTTGTGTCCGGCACGGGAATCGCGCCGTCGGGTCCGCTCGCGCCCGGGCCGTACGCCGCGCTCAGGATTGAGCTGCCGTAGTCCTGCGTTCCCGAGAGGTAGTCCATCGCCCCGAAAACGTCCGGCACCTGGCAGTCGTAAACGATATGAATGAAGTAGGTCGCGTTGGGAGCGCCGTTGAAGCTGACCATGAAGGGCACGTCCTGGCCCTCCTCATAGTTCGCGACAGCGTCGGTCAGGTCTCCGAACCACCACTTGTTCAGCTTGTTCGACCAGAAGGCCACCGAGAGCGCCCCCTGCGGCGTCGAGACGGGCACGCCGCCTGGACCAACGGGCGTCGGAGCCGCGGTTGGCTTGGCCGTCGAGGGGACTGCCGTCGCCGAGGGCCTAGGCGTGGAGGTTGGTGTCGGAGTCACGACGGGTGCCTCACTCGCCGATGGCTCAACCGATACCGCCGGAGTGTCTGTCAGCGTCTCGCCCGGCACGCCCGAGGCCGATGCTTCTGGCGTCTTCGTCACGACTATCACCAAGCCGCCGTTGTCTCCGCCGCCCACGATCGCTTCTATACTTATGATCGCGCCGATCGCCAGCAGCGATGCCAGGAGCAACCCGCCGAACACGGCCAGCGGCGCTCGCATGTCCTCTCGGACCGATTGGAATCGGAAGCGGCGTAGCTCGTTGAACGTCAGTACAGGCGCCTTTAGCTTCGGCATTCGCTCCGCTTTGACGATTGGAAGCACCTTTGGCGCGCTAACCTTAGGCTGTTTCGGCCCCTTGTTCCTCGATTTTGAGAAGGCGATCTTCGCCCACGGCACGGCTACTCGCGGTCGGTCTATGCTGGCCCGCTCCCGCGCCGGCATCCTCGGGCGAGGCGGCGCCACCTTAGACCACGGCACCGCGACTCGCGGATCCTCTGGTAGTGGCATCGGGGCCCAGCCGTGTGGCGGCTCCGCCTGGGGCGGCAGCTCTGGTCCCGCTGGATCAGACGAGAGACCACTTCCCGGGTACGTCGAGCTCAGCAAGCCGCGCAGTCGGACCCCAATTGCGCCCAGCCCGGATAGCATCCGGCTCAGGCCAGTCGGTTTTGGCGGCTCGGGCGGCTCGGGAGGAATGCCGTCCTGGGCTCGCCAGTCGTCTCCCTGAGTGCCACGCCGCAGCACGAAGCGGTCGTCGTCGCCCATAGTGGTGTCTTCGTTCATATCTTGGCGCTAATGTTTGGCTATTTCCATAGGGAAGGACACCATACTTCAGGTATGATGAGGCCGCGGGAGCCCCTCTCAGAAGGAAACATCGTCCGGGTACGGGTGTTACGCCCGATTGAGCGCTATCGTTAGGGCTTAGGCGTCATCTGAGTGCACGGATCATGTAGGCAAGGCCAATCTATAGCGCGCAAGATCGACCATAACCGCTTCACAAAGTCGTTTTTTGGGGTGATCGGAATGCCTTTTTTGGGTGTGTCGTTTTGCGCCGAGCAAATTTTTTGCGTGTGTGCGAAGTGGTGGTTCCGGCAACTGCCCTTCCTTGGCCCCGGTTTGGCCAGTTTGGAGCTCCGTTCCGGCTCGTTTTTCGGCCCGATAGACGGCCCCCGAAATGGCCGTCTGCGCGACATAAAAGAAGTCCGGAAGACCCCGGTTCGGAGCTGCTCAGCAGGCCAGCGGCGGCCCAATTTGGTTTAGATAGCGGTTTGTGGGTAACTTTTGCGTTTCAGGGTGCGTTCTGAACATTGATATGCCTAAAGCCTTTCTATGCGGAAGGAGAGTGACTGCATGTGAGGGGGTTGACTCTGATCTGAGGCCGATAGTAACGTCTCAAACGATTGCGGAAGTATTAATGAAGCGATCCAAAGCCAAAGAAGCGGTAATTCATTCAAGGAGGCTCAAATGACGCTAGCAGCGTTATGGTCTCGCCAGGGCAGGGTAATTCTTGCGTTGGCGTTTCTTGCTGCTACGGTCGCCCTAATCGGGGCATCCCTCTGGTCAAGCTCTAGTGCTTCGGCCAACGTTGTAGGGGGGACCGTAACAGTAACCCAGGACAAGTCTGGGACAGTCGACATCGGCGACAACGCCGGATGCGACTCAACCCACTGTGTGACGTATCACGTCGTCATCACAACAACGGCCACACCCTCCGGTACTTCCACCGGCGGGACATTTGAGGTTCAGGCCGACCCGAACCTCTGGCCGATTGCCTTCCAGAACATGACGGGCGCCTGGTCCGGTGCAAACTGCACCATCCCGGGCGGCTCGCTCCACAACGACGTCAAGTGCACGATCGCCGGCCCGGTCGACGATGGCACGCTGGATATTGTCTACGATGCGATTCCTTACAAGGACTTCGACGTGGCAGGTCCCAGTGACCAACCGTCTGACTTCTGCAAGGTGTATGACGCAGGTGACACAGACGTCGGTGGCGTCGACTGCACGTACCCGGGCGGCGCGTTGGACCTGACGATCAACCCGTGGGACGTTAACCCGGCAACAGCCGTGAACGGCCCTGGGCAGGATCACACAATCACGTTCAACCTGCCCACCAACATCAGCTG
>JBDTOK010000144.1:0-7192 GCA_039933275.1 Chloroflexota bacterium
TCTATAATTTCTGGTGGCGCGCCTAGTCGCGGGTCCGTCCTAGAGTCACGGAACGCGCCAATCGCTGAGTCCGGGTTGCGGGCAGGCGGTTTATAGACGCCAATTGAACTGGAGGCGCCCCTTTTGCCTAAAAGAACTTATCAGCCGAAGAAGAGGCGGCGGTTGCGCCGGCATGGGTTTCGTAAGCGCATGCAGACGAAGAATGGCCGCACGGTCCTCAAGCGCCGGATCCTTAAGGGACGGTGGCGGCTTACTGTTTGATCTGCCAGGTGGCGGGTCGTCCATCAGAAGGGCATAGGGGTTGGGCCTGCGCAGGGACCTTCGGTTGCGCCGACGCTCCGATTTCGATGCTGTGTTTAAGGGCGGCCGCATTTGGGCCGATCAGCTGTTAGTGCTGCGGACTTTGCCAAATTCCCTGGATCACAATCGCTATGGCTTCGTGACTAGCAAGAAGCTGGGCGGGGCTGTGGTGCGTAACCGGACTCGGCGGCGGCTGCGGGAGATTGCTCGCGAGACGATGGCGGTGGGCGGGTACGATGTTGTGCTTTCGGCGAAGACGGCGGCGGCCCGGGCGGAGTTCAGTGATCTGCGGTCGAGTGTGGGGCGGTTGTTTGTGAAGGGTGGGCTGGTGGAGCGCCCCGCGCCCGGGGGAAGTGGGAAGTTGGAAATGGGAAATGGGGCGGCGCGATGAAGGCGGTGGCTTCGGAGTCTAAGGCTAGCGGTGGGGTGTTGAAGACGCCTGCGCTGGCGATGATTCGATTTTACAAGCGGAATGTTTCGCCTACGCTGCCGGCTGCGTGCCGGTATGAGCCTACGTGCTCGGCGTATATGGCGGAGGCGATTGAGCGGCATGGGTTTGTGCGCGGCGTTGGGATGGGTGTGTGGCGGTTGATGCGGTGTCATCCGTGGGCGGCGCGGCGATACGATCCGGTGAAGTGATGGGTCGAATACGTTCGCTCGAGAAGAAGGGCCTTTGGGTGATGCTGCCGCTGGTGGTGCTGGCGATTGCGGCTACGGGGTGCGCGAAGGTGGCGACGACGAAGGGTTGGGCGCAGCCTGAGGTTGTGAATAAGGTGATGTATGTGACGCTGGATAAGGGCAAGCTGACGGCTGTCGATCCGGTGAAGGGTTTTACGAAGATATGGACGTTCCCGGCGGCGGATGACGTTTCGTGCGGCGGTGGGGCGGCGCAGAAGTACACGCTGGAGGGCATCTACGGTCAGCCGGCGGTGGACGCTGCGAATGTGTACTACTCGACGTATGACGGGGCTGTCTGGTCTGTGAAGCAGTCGGATGCGACGTGCAACTGGCGTGTGGAGATGGACGGCAACTTAGTGGCGGCGCCGGTGCTTAAGGGCGACGCGCTCTACGTGACTTCGACAGATGGGTACGTGTATGAGCTGGACGCGAAGGATGGGAGCCAGAAGAGCAAGTTCAACACGGGCGAGGCGTGGGCGACGCCGCTGTTGACGGACGATGGTCTGTACGTGGCGACGATGAAGGGCGAGCTGTGGAAGCTGGACCCGACGGACCTGCACAACCTGTGGCCGGCGCCGTTCAAAGTTAGCGCCGCGCTTCTGACGCCGCCGGCGATTGTGGGAGACAATACGGTCGTGGTGGGCGGAATCGGGCGGAAGTTGTATGGCGTTAACACTGACTCCGGGCAGCAGAGCTGGGTGGCCGATGGGTCGAACTGGTTCTGGGGCGAGCCGGCGGTGGAAGGCACGACGCTGTACACGACTGACCTCGACGGGCAGGTGAAGGCGATCGATGGGACGAACGGCAAGTCGCTGTGGGCGACAGACTTCCAGGCGCTGGAGTCGATCCGCGCGGGTGCTGTTGTCGTGGGGGACATGGTGATCGCCGTCGACAACTCAGGTGAGATTTATCGCATCGACAAGGCGACTGGGACGCAGATCGGGCAGCCGAACTTGCTGAACGAGGACGTGCTGACCCGGCCGCTTGTCTATGACCTGACAACGGGACGGACTCCGGCCCCGACGAATATCGGCGCGCGTGTCGTTACGCCGACGCCGGTTAGTGGCGGCGCAGCAGCGCAGGCGCTGGCAACCGGCACGACAACAGGATCGCCGACAGTGGCTGCTTCAGCGGCGCCCTCGGGGAGTGCCGGCGGGGACCTGGTTTACATCGTGACGCAGGGTGGGAACGTATACGAATTTGACGCGGACGCCGCGCAGACGAAGCAGGTGTTGACGAAGTGACGACTGTAGCGCAACCAGCGGCTCGGCGCGGCCTGCCGATCACAGGGCTGATCTTCTTCGCGATTCTTTCGACGATCATCATCATGATCGTGGCGGGACGGAACCCGTGGAACGAAGTGTTTATCAACCCGCTGATCAACGTTCTGCTGATGATCAACATCATCACGTTCGGGCAGTTTGGCCTGACGATTATCCTGTTCACGCTGCTTTTGCGCGTGGCGACGCTGCCGTTCACGATCAGGCAGCTGCAATCAACGAAGGCGATGCAGTCGATCCAACCTCGAATGGCGGAGATGCAGAAGAAGTACAAGGACCCGAAGCGCCGCCAGGAAGAGATGATGAAGCTGTACAAGGAGGCGGGGATCAACCCGCTGGGCTGCTTTGGGCCGATGCTGATCCAGATCGTGGTGTTCATGGGACTGTACCGAGCGCTGGTGTACACGGTTGGCGGCAGTCCGGAGAGCCTTGTTGGGCTATCGCACCGGCTGTACCCGCTGGGACTCTTGCAGAACCAGATTCCGCTGAACCAGCACTTCCTGTGGCTCAGCCTGGGACACCCGGACCCGACGTTCCTGGTGCCGCTGCTGGTGGGTGCGAGCACGTACACGCAGCAGCGCCTGAGTATTACGCCGGGCGCGTCCGCTCAGCAGCAGCAACAGCAGCAGATGATGACGTGGATGCTGCCGCTGATGCTGATGTTCTTCACGCTGAACCTGCCAAGCGGTGTGGGCGTGTACTGGGTTGTGACCAACATATTCAGCTTGTTTGCCAGCTACTGGGTCTACGGACGACGGATCCTGAGCTGGAAGCAATTACTTCCGATCCCAATCGACGCTCCGGCTCCTGCGGCACGCCCAAAGTCGCAGGACGATGACGACATGAAGTCGGAGGAGGTTGATGACCAGCCAGACGACGACGGATCTAACGGGTCCGGCGGTTCAGGAGAAGCGAGGTCGCAATATGGAAAGCGTAGAGGTAAGCGCAAAAAGCGTCGATGAAGCGATCGACATTGCGCTGGCGGAGCTCGGGCTCAAGCGCACCCAGGTAAGCATAGAGGTACTGACGGCGGGCAAGGCCGGCCTTTTCGGTTTGGGCGGCGAGCAGGCGCGTGTCCGGGTGACGGCGCTGGAGGGCGAAGAGGCTCTGCCGATGCGCCCGACGTACGACGATGAGGAAGAGGAAGGCACACCGGCTGGCAACGTAGCTGACGACGAGCGAGGTGCAGTCGAGCTGGCTGACATCGATTCGGACGAGGTGCGCGGCGCGGAGGATTTCCTGCGCGAGCTGCTGGGTATGCTGGAGATCGACGCGGACGTATCGGTGCGCGAGCCGGAGACGGCGGCGGACGGAGCGGGGCGCGCGAGTGCGGTGCTGGACGTTGAGGGCGAGGATCTAGGGCTGCTGATCGGCCGCCGTGGGACGACGCTTTCGGCGCTGCAGTACCTGGTGAACGTGATGATGACGCGCAAGACGGGGAGTAAGGTGCTGGTAACGGTTGACGTCGAGCACTATCACCGCCGGCGCGAGGAGACGCTGCAAGGGCTGGCCCGCCGGATGGCGGACCGGGTGCGGCAGTCTCGCCGGCCGATGACGCTGGAGCCGATGCCGGCGAACGAGCGCAGGATCATCCACCTGGCGCTGGCTGAGGACAACAGTGTGCAGACGGGCTCGGTTGGGATGGGTGATGAGCGGAAGGTTGTGATCCGGCCTCGCGGCGGTGGTGGTGAGCGCCAGGGTGGCGGCGGGCGGCCGCCGATGCGGCGCGATGGTGGCGGCGCCGGTGGAGGCGGCGGGCGATACGGGCGGTAGCGCTGCCCACCCGGTTCCCCGGCCCGGAAGAGGGAAGATGGAAGTAGGAGACGGGAGCGCTGGGAGTTGCGGTTGTGCTGGGCTGATGTTGGGCTTGTCAGGGCTGGGGTCCTGACCACATTGGTTAGTGATGATTCCTGAGTTTTTGGTTGTTGGGCATGTTGTTCAGGATCTGATTGGTTCTGATGATGGTGCCTCGTGGAGGTTGGGTGGTGCGGCCTCTTATGCTTCTTTGCTGGGACGGAATCTCGGGTTGAGGACGGCTGTGCTGACGGCTTGTTCTGGAGATTTGCCGCTTTCGGAGTTGTTGCCTGGGATCGAGACTCGGGTTGTCGCCAGCGAGCAGACTACGCAGATGCGGAACGTTTATCCGGACGGTCGGCGGCGGGAGCAGTGGATGCCGCAGCGGGCGACGACTTTGACGGCGGATGATTTGCCGGAGGAGTGGCGCTCAGCGCGGGTGGTGTTACTGGGGCCGGTGGCGGGGGAGATTGATGCTTCGCTGGCGGGGGCGTTTTCGGATGCGACGCTGGTTGGGGCGGGTGCGCAAGGGTGGCTGCGGGAGGTAGGCGCGGACTCGCGGGTGCGGCAGATATCGCCGGGCGAGTGGGAGGCGGCGCCGATTTTGCAGGACGTCGATGCGCTGTTTTTGTCGGACGAGGATTTGTCGCTGGAGGATGCGCCGCTTGCCCTGGCGGAGTGGAGCTCGCTGGTCGAGGTGCTGGCGTTTACGCGCGGGTACGATGGCGCGGACATCTGCTACAAGGGCGAGTGGCGGCGCTTTGATGCGTATCCAGCAGAGCCGGTGGACCTGACGGGAGCTGGAGACACGTTCGCGACGGGGTTTCTGGCTCGCTATGCGGAGACGCGGGCGCCATGGGAAGCGGTGCGCTGGGGAGCGTGCGCGGCCTCGCTGGCGATTGAGGGTGTTGGCGTCGAAGGTATGCCGACGAAGGATGCGATACTGGAACGGCTGCGGGGCGAGTAGCAAGTAGGGAGTAGCAAATAGGGAGTAGGGAGTAGCCAGTAGCACGAGCAGTAGGCGGTGGCTGGTGGCAAGGATATGGTCCAAAGAGCAAAAGAGCAAGGTTGATGCAAGTTGAAAGAGGAAGTGGCGGATGAGGATCGGTGCTTGGGATTGGGTCGTATGTAGTGGTATGAGATATCGATTTATTGGGCTACTGGCAATTGTTTTGGCCGCGGTGCTGATCGCGGCCTGCGGGAGCGGGACGCCGAAAGCGACGACGGATCCGTCGAGCGCGGCGACGCATCCCGATCCGGAACCGCAGTTGAGGGCGATCGTCGGCAAGTTCAACGACGGCGACTACGAAGGCTTTTACAACGAGCTGAGCTCGGACCGAAAGCGACAGGTAACGCTGACGGCGCTGAACAACGCGCTGGATTCGGTGCGGGCGCTGACGGGCGGGATACCGACGCTGGAGGTGGCGACGATCACGGCGAAACGGGTGAGTGGCGACAACGCCGAGGTGGACGCGACGCTGAACGTGAAGCTGCAGGGGACGGTGTTGCCGGTGACGGCGACGGCGCAGCTCAAGTGGGAGAAGGACAACTGGCGGCTGGCGGACCATTTCCTGGACCAGGCGCTTTCGGTGATTGGGTTTGCGGGGATCGCGGGAGATACGGGCGGGACGGTTGTTCCGACGGCATCGCCGTAGCGGGCGCGGGAATTAGGAAATTGGAAGTGGGAAATAGGGGGGCGATTGGGCTAGCTCTTCTGATTGGGTTGATTGCGGTGGTTGTGGCCTGTTCTGGTTCGGACAGTGGGCCGACTGGGACGCCGACGGTGCCGGTGGGTACGTTTCCGCCGAGCGGGTCGCCGACGCCGGTGATCACGCTGGACCCGGCGCTGCACGACAAGATTCCGGTCGATCACGTGGTGGTTCTGATGCAGGAAAACCACTCGTTCGACAACTACTTTGGGCAGTTGAAGAAGTACGCGCCGTCGCTGGACGTGGAGGCGCAACCGGACGACGCATCGAACCCGGACCCGAAGGGTGGCGCACCGATTGCGGCGTATCACGAGACGAGCCTGTGCGCATCGTCCGACCTCAATCATTCTTGGGACGGGACGCACTCGGAGATTGACGGTGGGGCGATGGACGGGTTCACGGCGGCGAACGTCGCGCCGAACGATCCGAGCGGCAAGCGGGCGATGGGCTACTACAACGAGACGGACCTACCGTTCTACTACGGGCTGTTCTCGACGTTTGCGATTGGGGACCGGTACTTCGCTTCAGTGCCGGGGCCGACGCAGCCGAACCGGTTCTACTTGTACTCGGGCACGTCGTTCGGGCGGACGGTGAACGGGCTGCCGCCATCCGGCGATGAGTTTTCGCAGCGCACGATCTTCAACGAGCTGGACGAGTCGGGCGTGAGCTGGAAGATCTATTCGTCGCAGTTTGCGTACAGCTCGTTCTTTGCGTACGTGCGGACGAACTCTGCGGCGCATGTATCGACGCTGGCGGACTACTACGCCGACGCGGCGGCGGGGAAGTTGCCGAACGTGGCGTTCGTTGATCCGGTGTTTATCGGCGAAGAAGAGAACGATGAGCATCCGCCGGCGGACGCGCAGATCGGGCAGAAGTTTGTGTCGGATGTGATCGCGGGGCTGATGGCGAGCCCAAACTGGGCGTCGTCAGCGATGTTCCTGGAGTGGGACGAGCACGGGGGCTACTACGACCACGTGGCGCCGCCAGCAGCCGTGCCGCCGGACGACATCGCGCCGATGGGAGCGACGGAGCCGGGACAGAAGTTCGACTCGCTGGGGGTGCGGGTGCCGTTCGCGCTGATCTCGCCGTTTGCGAAGAAGAGCTACGTGTCGCACACGACGTACGACCACACGTCGGTGCTGGCGTTTATCGAGGAGCGGTTCGGGCTGGATGCGCTGACGGCGCGCGATGGGGCGGCGGACCCGATGCTGGAGATGTTCGATTTTGCGGATGCGCCGTTTGTGACGCCGCCGACTTTGCCGGAGGCGGTGATTGAGGAGGCGCGGCGGTGTTGAGGGGCGTTGGCCCTCACCCCTGACCCCTCTCCCACTTCGTGGGAGAGGGGCACTCTGTTTGTTGGAGTGACGGGCGTGGTTGGTGGTTCGGGGCAGTCTGCAGCGGGCGAGTGTATTTTTTGACAGAGCTGAAGCT
>JBDTOK010000145.1:0-7175 GCA_039933275.1 Chloroflexota bacterium
GGCTGGGTGTCGGCGACGGCGTCGGACTTGGCGTCGGGCTCGGCGTCGGGCTGGATGTTGGCGACGGCGTCGGGCTGGGTGTTGGCGACGGCGTCGGGCTTGGCGTTGGGCTCGGCGTCGGGGTGGGTGTGATAGTCGGCGTGGGCGTCGGTGTCGGAGTTGGGGTGGGTGTGACAGTCGGCGTGGGTGTCGGTGTCGGCGTGGGTGTCGCCGTCGGCGTATGAGTTGGCGTCGGACTAGGCGTGGCGGTCGGAGTCGGAGTCGGTGTGGGCGTGTGGGTTGGCGTCGGACTGGGTGTTGGAGTGTGGGTCGGTGTCGCGCTCGGAGTCGCCGTTGGCGTGATCGTGGCCTCGCCGCAGTTCAGCGAGTTAGTCTTGTCGTTAAACAGCTTGCCTCCGACGTCGTTGGCGATGACACCGAGGATGCCACCAGTCACTGCCTGGAAGGGATTGGTGACGTTGATCGTGCCGTTGAGGGTCCCAGATCCGCTGAGGCCGGATGCATCGAGCGTGACTTCGTTCGATTCAACCGTCGCTTCATAACCTGCTTCGTCCCCGCCGGCGTTTCCGTTCAGCGCGCCCTGGTTGGGTGAGAGATAGACAACGATTTTCGAGCCAGCAGGAAGGGCGGCTCCGGTGATTTGGTAGTTGAGGTGAAAAGTAACCGAGGTAACCGTGTTCTGCGTGCAGGTCATGAATGCGTTGGTCTGAAACGTAAGGGTCACGTCAGCGGCGCGGCCTTTGAGATCGGTCTTGTGGCCGCTGGTCGGCTGACCATGGTCTCCCGCAGTGAAAGCAAAGGCCGGCGTAAGGCTAAGTACCGCGAAAACGGCAATGAGGGCGGTTGCAAGCAGGGCCGCCAAAGTGATGGTTCGGGTGGGCGCGTTCAATCGAGCGAGGTTCATCGGGATTCCTTTTCCGGACTACGGCTAGGCGCGGTTTGCCGTAGTTATCAACAGTAAGAGCCCACGGATATTACTTCGTCTCGAGCTTGAATCGAATAGGTATAGTGAGCAATTAGTGTAACTGAGCTTACCCCGGTTCATAACAATGCCCGAAACTTAAGCTCAACGTTGTCGATGAGCGGGTCCTACCTACTTTCGCGGCTAGGAGGAGCAGGTTGGGCGCTCGATCCGTTGGATGGCTTCGAGGGTGGCGTCGTCCGGACCCACTCCGCGAGCATCCACACTAAATTCGCAACATTGGTCAAAGGTCAATTGTGACAGCAACGGCGATGGACCTCCTCGGACGTTGGCAACCACTGGCGGCTAAAATGTCGCCAATTTCCATCGTGGGTGGCCATGAATGGACGTCCACAACCAAGTCTCTACGCACTTAAAATCCGTTGTCCCCTCGTGGGGCGTGTGGGTTCGAATCCCACTCCCGGCACCAAATTCGTATCTGAAAATGCGCTTCGGCTGAGTCATTGAGCGTGAATCAGTACGGCTCTGACAGCAGTTCTGACAGCAACCAACTATGGACGAAGGATGGCGTCCATCACACGAGCGGCTTCCTTCTGCATCGTTGGTGTCACGTGCGAGTAGAGGTCCATGGTGATGCCGATGTTCGAGTGACCCAGCATCTCCGAGACGATCTTGGCATGCATGCCGCGGCCGAGAAGGAGCGTGGCCGCTGTGTGGCGTAAGTCGTGGAAGCGGATTTTGGGGAGACCAGCGCGTTCAAGCAACGGATAGAACCGTTCTCGAAGCAAGTTCGAGGCGTCCATCGGATTGCCAGTCTTCGTAGGGAATACCAGATCTTGATCGTCCCGGGCCGGTCCCGCGCGCAAGCGCTCTTCGGCCTGGTTGATGCGGTGCCTCCTGAGGGCAACGATCGCGGTGTCCGTTAGTTCCACTTGGCGCTTTGAGTGACCTGACTTGGGCTCAGTAAAGATAAAACCTCCACGCATGTGGTGCAGCGTGCGGCTGACGTTCATCGCACCATTGTCGAGGTCGATGTCCCGCCATCGGAGGCCAAGAATCTCGCCCTGGCGTGCGCCGGTGCTAAGTGCAAGAACATAGAGAGCTTCGAGTCGGTCTCCCTGCGCCGCCTCAAGAAGAACGCGAGCTTCAGAAGGGGAGAGCACACGCATTTCCCGGCGATGCACTCGTGGCGCTGAAACGAGATCGGCAACATTGCGCCCTACCACGTTCCAGCGATGAGCTTGCTTGAGGCAGCGGTGGATGACTGCGTGCAGTTGCCTCACCGTCGCGGGCGACGATCCCGTCTCCTGCGAAGCCGCGTATAAGCGCTGCAGATGCTGAGGCGTGAGCTTTGTGAGGCTGACGCTTTGAAGATGCGGGAAGGCATGGACTCGCAGAAGCTGCTCGTATCGTTCCCAAGTTCGTGGCTTAAGTGTCGGCTTCACCGTCTCCAACCAGCTTCGCGCAAAGCTGCCGAAAGCCTGGCGCTCAGTGACAACAGGCAGGCCATCATTCTGTGCTTTCAACGCCGCAGTGAGTTCGTCGACGACGTCTTTACGTCTCTGGCCGATAAAGTGCTTTCTCTGGGCTCGACCAATACTGACGCTCGCGGCCCACCGCCCGTCCTGTCGTTGATAAATTGAGCCCTCGCCGTTGGCTCTACGCGCCATCGTCTTCTCCAGTGATATTTCTGGGAAATTCGGCCAATCGAAGAGTTTCGGCGACACGGCGGCTGGTGTCTGCGAACCACCGGATGTCCTCGGGGATCAAGTCCCCTGCCCATGCGGCTTCGATGGTCTTGTGTAGCGTTTGATCGTCGAGTCCATCGGGGTCCCAAGTTGGACCTCGCCAAAGAGGGATCAGTCCTTTCGACGCCAATTCTACATATGGCGCGTTTTCGGTCCCGCCTCGGGTCGGTCCGAACGCCAGCCACCACTCCAATGGTTCAACAACGTTCCGTTTTCGCCCCGATATCTCCCAGGCCTCGAGCTGGCCGGCCACGGACCTAAGCCAACCAGTGTTTAAGTACGGCACGGCCGACGTTGCCCGATAAAACCACTTCGCGAACCTGATCGTGGGTCTTGGCATGCCCCGCTGAAGCGTATCCCGCAGGAGTTCGAGCACGGCGGTGGAAGCTTCCCAGGGTAGAAGTCCTTGCTCCATAGCCTCGGGCCAGAACACCGCGCGATATTGGTCTTTGTCGAGCGGGGACAGAGCATCCCAACCCTCGTAAAGTCGTCGTCGGACGGTTCGTTCGCTGGGGAAATCCTCTTCCCCTCTACCTTCCTTCCACTCCGTCTGAAACAGTCGGGCGATTGCCGTCGCCGACAACTTCGAGTCCTCCGCTTTCAGGGCGAAAATCCTGGCATCCCGAGGATCGACTTTTTCTCGGGCCAATCTCTCCACGTCCTTTCATTTGGCCGAATGGCCGTCATTTGGCGGAGAGATCATGAACGGCATTAACAGCAGGCTCGGGGCTTATATCTGCGCCCGGGAGTCCAACGTCAGGCAGCTCGGACTGATCGATGGCTGGCTGCTCACCTTCCTCGTCTGGGGAGATGGAATCGCCGAGCTGGCGATGTACATCTTCCAGAACGATCCCGAACCGATCACCGAGAGCGAGTACAAGAAGCTGAAGAAGGGCAAACGGGAGCCTCGACCCGACTGGGGACTTCGTTACGAGGTGATGCCGGACGCCGAGGCCGCCACGGTCGCCAGACGACGCGCTGACAGGGCGCACATCCGCGACACAATCAAGAGAGCGCCTCTCGATGCTTCTTTGCCGTTCAAGCCCGCACGTGAGGGAGACGGGCGATCAATGGACGACGTCTGGCAGGCGCTGGTTGAGCGGATGAATCGTGGGACAATTCTCTGCTGGCTGGATCTCCGGGCAATCGAGAGCGTACTCGAAGACGCGGCGGCGGAGTTCGATGGAGAGGACGTGGCCATTCCTGTAGTGCGGATGCTTGTCGATTGGATAAGGGTTGAACTCCTGGAACTACACGAGAAGCTGATCACGATGTACGGGCAGGAGTGCGAGCTCCCGGAGCCCAGCCCCGAGCACGTTGGGGCGATGAAGTCGATCGCTCATTGGCCAGGCGAGGATACGCCGGTCAACATCACGCTTAGCCTGGTTGAAGATGAGGTTCGCCGGGCGATGCGCTCGGACGATGAACGCGACAGCGAGCCCTAGTCGCCGCGCCGGGTCAGTGAGGGTGCCTCTGGCCAGCCAGTGCCGTGTCCGCCATACCAGCGCTCCCCAGTCGTCTTTAGCCGCTGGCCTGTACCGCCCGCTCACCGATGAACTTGCTTCCGATTCGAGGACTCTGGTCCGCAGGCTGGTTACTAGCGTTGTTGGTCGTGCCGGCAATGGTGCCAATCGGGCCGAGGAGACGGTAGTCATCCTAGGATATAGAGACTGTCTCACCGGGATCTGGACACTGAGGCGCCGAAGGTACTGTGAACTCCGCGAAAAACAGAAGAACCCCTAGACCATCCATCGTGTTGACGATTCCATTGCAATCGAAGTCCCCCCATTTGTTGAGCGTGGCATTGCCGATATCGACTCCTGCGCCCATCTCCGGGCAGTCCCCGGTGTCGGTGGGAAGACTGGCAGCATAGCGTATGTTCAGAATGGCGTCGACAAGATCTACGTTGCCCGAGCAATTGTGGTCGCCCCACGCGACCTGAAATGGCGCAGTCGTTGGTGTCGCGGTGCCCGAGTTGGTGGAAGTCGGGGTAGCAGTCGGAGTCACGGTAGGTGTGGGCGAAAGCGTCGGCGTGGGGGAGGGGGTTGGTGAGGGTGGCAACAATGAGAACGGAGAAGAGAATTCCGAGGTGTCACCACCATCGTCGGTGGCCGTCGCAGTGATGTTCGGCCCGGACAGAGGCCCGTTAAACGTCCATTCTCCGTTTGAGTCGACGAGCGTTGAGCCCTCATAGGTACGACCTTCGTCTTCGCTGTCTGAGTAAACCTCAACACCACACGGCGATCCGACACAATGAGGCGCACCGGTGGTTCCGCTGGCATGCGTCGCGTCGGCGGAAAGAATAACGGGCGGGACGATGTCAGTGTTTGACCCGGGATCGATCTCAATCCCCTTGAGCTGGTTCGCAGATATCGAGTTGTGGAGCATCTGGATATAGAACGACTGCACGTCGCTCACTCGGATCCCTTCTCGGCCGTTGAAAGCGATGACGTTGGCCTGCTCCAGCCCAGTGCCCCCAATCAAACTGAACTGTGTACTTTCAAGAAGGACACCGACTTCACCATTCGGAAGAGGGTCGGTGCCGTTTATGTCGGTACCAATGCGGTTGCCTGCTATCGTAATGCTAGAGGAGCCGCGAGTCGCAATCCCGTTAGTCAGGTTGCCCGAGATGATGTTGCCCGCGCCTCCCGGACCAACCACACTCTGATCGCTTAAGGAGCCCATGTATATGCCCGTCTCGTTCGGAACAGCCGCCGTGCCGGCAGCGTCCGTGCCGATAAGGTTCCCCTGAATATACGTCTTGGCTGCGACGGTGATGCCCGTGAGGTTGCCAGAGATGAGGTTGCCGGCGCCGATTGTTCCGATGTAGGCACCTACGGATTGGGTGGCTACGCCGTCACCGTTGGGTATGGCGTTTGTTCCGGTGACGTCCGTGCCGATGAAGTTTCCTTCGACCACGATCCCCGTTCCGACGGCGAGGTCCAACCCGGACTGTTGATTCCCGGAGAGCAGGTTGCAGTCGCCGGTGCAAGCCTCGGTCACTGTTAGCCCATGTGTGCCGCCTATTCGCGCGTTGTCACCCTCGACGCGCAGGCCGTGCCTGTTTGGGACAGCCGACGTACCGTCTGCGTTCGTGCCGATGAAGTTACCCGCGACCCTGACATTGTCTGCGTATATGAGAAGTGGATTACCATCGACCTCGAAGTTGTTAATGACGAGGTTGAGCACTCTGCTCCCGTTGGCACCGAAATAAATCACGAGGCCCGAGCCTTTTTCTCCCTGGCCAGGGCCATGCAGGACAACGCGTGTTGCGCCGCCGGTAGCGCCGTCTATCACAACTGGGGTAACAATCGCGTCAAGGTTAGCAGCGACGTTGATCGTGGGGTTCCCCGGGCCAAGCGCGAACTGGATGCGGTCGTCGTCGGTTCCAGGGTTGCTCTGGCCTACACATCCGTTGTAGTTGGCGCCCATGTTGGAAGCTTTGATTGCTTCACGAAGAGAGCATGTTGGATCGCTGTTAGTGTCGTTGTCTGCCGTCGTGTCGACGGTGAAGATACGGCCGTCGGTGCCACCCTGGACGGCGCTGGGCGAGCCGTCGAGTAAGAGTAGAGCAACGACCGTGAGGACGATGGCAAGTGCAGTTTGAGATGTCATCTGAATAACTCCGACTGATAGGTGCGGCCGGGTTGACCCTACCAGCCGTTTGATGTGGTCCAGCCGGAACTCCTTCGGTGTCAGGTTCCCAAGGGAGCTGTGAGGCTGTTCAGATTATAGTCCAACCTCCAGTCTTCGATGGTCCGGCGGGCATGCGGCAGGTTCAGAAACCAGTGCTCGTTCAGGCACTCGTCGCGCAATTTGCCGCGACACGTATCCGGATGTGACACTAAGACCACGTAGTAATCTTGACGCGCAGCTCTCTTTGAAGAACGGGCGAACTTGAGCACATCCGCTCCGCCGACGATGTTGTCGCCGTTGAAGTCGTAACGCGCGCCGTAGCGTCCATCGCCGATGTGGCTGTTGAAGACCGGCCCGTACTTCAAGCACATCCTGGCCACCCGCGAGCTGGTCATCGTTGAAGTCGACCGGCCAATAGTCTGCGCCAAGCTCGTCGTTTGCGAGAATGCGATGATTATGGGCAATCTCTGCCTCGCCAGCACTCTGAATTCTGACAGAGCCGCTTGACATCGTCCGCCGGGAATCAAAACCCAACTAGCCGCCGAGCTTTCGCCCGGCGGCCAGTCTTTCGTTCGCTTGAGCTAGTCTTCTTCGCGACGCGCGCTGAGCGTGACGCCGGTGGCGATGGCCATCACAGCTCCGCCGAGCAGGAGTATTAGCAGAACCTCGACGTTGCTGTTCGTCGCGCCCGGAGTACCGCCCGTGTTAGGCAGCTTGCCTGGCGTCGCCGTAGCCGGGACAGCCGTCGGGTGGGGCGTGCTGGTTGCCGGAAGAGCCGTCGGCGACGGGCTGGCGGTTGCAGGCTTGGCCATTGGCGTTGGCGTTGGAGTCGGCGTTGGCGTGGCGGTCGGCGGAGTCGTCACGACAGG
>JBDTOK010000146.1:0-7073 GCA_039933275.1 Chloroflexota bacterium
TGATGCACGAAGGTGGCATGGCCTACATGCGCTACTCCATCAGCGACACCGCCGAATATGGCGACTACACGCGCGGCCCCAAGATTATCGATGAGCACGTGCGCGGCAACATGAAGCAGGTGCTGCAGAACATCCGTAGCGGCGCCTTCGCCCGCGAGTGGATTCTCGAGAACCAGGCCGGCCGCCCCAGCTTTATGGCTCTCCGCCGCCAGGGCGCTGACCACATGCTGGAGAAGGTTGGCGCGGAGCTGCGCAGCATGATGCCATGGCTCAAGCCCGGCAACCGCCAGGCGACCGCCTCCCCGCCCACGACATCGCCGGCGCCCGCACCTGCGCCCATCCCGTCGCCAATGTCCACGCCCGCGCCGATGGCCTCGCAGGCCAGCCCGCCGTCGATGCAGCCATCAACGCCATCAACGCAGGCCGCACCGCCCACGCCGCCGCAGCGCCCGCCACTTTCCGTAACGGGCTTCGGCACCAGCATGGGCGCAGACCCCCAGCCTTCCACCCAGCCACCAACAACGCCCGAACCAGCGCCTGCCAACCCGCAAGCGCCGTTCGAGCGCGGTAACGACTCGGGGCAGCGCCCGTCATTCTAGTTTGATGAAACAAATTTCGGATCCTGAGCAAGATTGGCGAGTGGCCGTGCGTCACAGCGCATACGCTTTCATTCCGAACGTTTTGCGCAACGACAAGCCCATACCAGTCGCAGAGATG
The DNA here is from genome assembly GCA_039933275.1 of Chloroflexota bacterium. GTDB lineage: Bacteria > Chloroflexota > Dehalococcoidia > SM23-28-2 > RBG-16-64-32 > DATKKM01. The sequence continues at coordinate 718 of JBDTOK010000146.1, forward strand.
TACGCCGCGTTCAAAGGCCGCGAGCATGAACTGTGTGATGAGAGCGTTCTATGCGTTCATAACGGGACCACTTACTCTGGCGCAGAGTGGCGGCATCAGCTTCGATGGGCTTTGCAGGATCTGAAGCGCGACAACGTTATCAGTCACGTCAGCCAAGGCTGGCTATTGGGCAGCAAATGAAGTCTTTCGTTCTCAGCCTCACCCTTACCCGGCCCTCCATCCGCCTCAGGCGGACCGGGAGGGCCTAACGCGACACTGTAGCGGTACCCCGCTACCGTAGCCGGGACTTTCCAATCCCGGCTGCACAACACCACGAACCCGGGTATGTCGCCCGAACTACAACGGAGGATGAGATGACTAACGAAGACAAAGTACTGATTTTCGATACCACCCTGCGGGACGGCGAACAGTCCCCCGGTGTCGCCCTCGGCACCACTGAAAAGCTAGAGATCTCCCGCGCCCTGGAGCGCATGCGCGTCGACATCATCGAGGCCGGCTTCCCCGCGTCGTCTCCCGGTGACCTCGAATCCGTAACCGCCATCGCCAAAGAAGTTCGCGGCTCCGTCATCGCTGGCCTCGCGCGTGCAGTTCCCGGCGACGTCGACGCTTGCTGGGAGGCCGTCCAGCATGCCGAGCGGCCGCGCATCCACGTCTTTCTCTCCAGCTCGGACATCCACATCATGCACCAGCTCGAAAAAGACAAGGAGCGTGTGCTGGAGATGGCGCGCGATTGCGTCGCCCGCGCGAAGACTCTCTGCGACGACGTTGAGTTCTCGCCGATGGACGCAACTCGCTCCAACGCCGAGTACCTCTACCGAATGCTGACCGAGTGCATCGACGCCGGCGCCACCACCGTTAACATCCCGGATACCGTGGGCTATGCCATCCCCGAGGAGTTCGGCCAGTTCCTGCGCGACATCCAGGCCAACGTCCCGAACATCAGCAAGGCGCGGATCTCCGTGCACTGCCACAACGACCTCGGCCTCGCCGTCGCCAATAGCCTGACCGCCGTCCAGAACGGCGTCCGCCAGATCGAGACCTGCATCAACGGCATCGGTGAGCGCGCGGGCAACGCCTCGCTCGAAGAAGTCGTGATGTCCATCAAGACGCGGCCGGACTTCTTCCACGTCACAACCAACATCGACACCACGCAGATTCACCGCACCAGCCGTCTCGTCTCGCAGCTCACCGGCATGGGCATTCAGCCGAACAAGGCGATCGTCGGCATCAACGCCTTCCGCCACCAGTCCGGCATCCACCAGCACGGCATGACAAAAATGCGCGAGACGTACGAGATCATCGACCCCGCGACGATCGGCCTGCCGCTGGGCTCGCAGCTCGTCCTCAACAAGAACTCCGGGCGCCACGGCCTGAAGTCGCGCCTCGACGACCTGGGCTACGAAGTCACCAGTGCTGAGCTCGATCACATCTTCGTCGCCTTTAAAGACTTAGCTGACAAGAAAGGCGAGATCGACGACCGCGACCTCGATGCCCTCGTCTCCGGCGGCCGCCGCGAAGTCGAGGACCAGTACAAGCTCGATCTCCTGCAGGTATCGTGCGGCAACCAGGCGATCGCCACCGCCACCGTGCGCGTAATCGGCCCGCGCGGCGAAGAAAAGCAGACCAGCAGCACCGGCACCGGCCCCGTCGACGCCGCCTACCGCGCCATCAACGAGCTCATGGGGCTGCCCAACCAGCTCGTCGAATACGCCGTCAACAGCGTCACCGAAGGCATCGACGCCCAGGGCGAAGTCACCGTCCGCGTAGACGTAGACGGTCGCGCCTTCGTAGGCCGCAGCGCAGACACCGACATCGTCGTGGCTTCCGTCAAAGCACTAATGAACGCCCTGAACCGCGCCATGTCCTACCTCGAAACCCATAGCGACCAAATCCTAACCAACCCCTAGCACTACGCAGCACTTAAGAACGGGGGTCAGGCTTAAGCCTGACCCCCGTTTGCTTTAGCCAACCAGGCACAAACGTCGCCCCCAGCGCCCCCGCTCACTAAGGTTCTCGAAGGACCGCGAAGCAAGATCATCGCCCAAGGCCCTGCCAACCACGCCATCCAGCTTTTGCCCAGCGGACGCTCCGCCCAGTCCCAACGAGTGCCATTTACGCCTTACAGATCGCGGATCAACTCGCTAAGCTAAACGCCCGCAGGGGCCATATCCAATCAAGCCCGCCGCCCAAGTTAGGACGCGAGACAAATCAATCAACCCAATCCCCCAACCTCAACCACAAACCAGCCCAAAAAGAGACGTAAATCCAGAAATCCAATCAAACACAGACACGAATCCCACAGGACAATCAAACCTCTGATACTTTACCCACCAGAGGTAGCGACATGACCACAGCCACGAACATCACCGGCACCACAGACCCCCGCTTCCGCGCCGTCGAAGACGCCTTCCGCGAGAACTTCAACCGCTTCCCAGAACTGGGCTCAGCCCTCTGCGTCTACGTCGACGGCAAGCCCGTCGTCGACATCTGGGGCGGCTTCGCCGACGCCGCCCGCACCCGTCCGTGGGAGCGCGACACCGTCGTCAACGTCTGGTCCACCACCAAGGGCATCGTCGCTGCCTGCGCCCACCGCCTCGCTGATCAGGGCAAGCTCGACCTCGACGCGCCCGTCGCGAAGTACTGGCCGGAGTTCGCCCAAGCCGGCAAAGAGAAGCTGCCGGTGCGCTACCTCCTCAGTCACCAGGCCGGCCTCTCCGCCCTCATCGACCCGATGCCAATCGGCTCGATGTTCTCCTGGCAAGCGATGACTGACGCCCTCGCGAAGCAGGAGCCGTGGTGGGAGCCCGGCACCAAGCACGGCTACCACGCATTCACTTACGGCTGGCTCGTCGGCGAAGTCATCCGCCGTGTCAGTGGCAAGTCTGTCCGCGACTACGTCCGCGATGAGCTGGCCGTCCCACTCGGCCTCGACTTCCAGATCGGCCTGGCGGAGTCGGACTACGCCCGCGCAGCCGACTGCCTGACCGACCCGTCGCCGCCTGACCCCGACAACTTCCTCCTCGCCTCCCTGTCCGATCCGACGTCGATCACCTTCAAGGCGATCATGAACCCGCCCGACGCGATGCTCCCCGGCAACGTCAACTCCCGCGAGTGGCGCACCGCTGAGATACCCGCCGCCAACGGCCACACCACCGCCCGCTCCGTCGCCAGGCTGTACGCGGCGCTCTCCCTCGGCGGCGAGCTGGACGGCGTGCGACTGATGAGCCGCGAGTCGGTCGCTCGCGCCGCCACCGAGCAGTGCTACGGCCCCGACGAAGTCATCAAGCTCCCGATGCGCTGGGCCCTCGGCTTCGGGCTTAGCTCGGAGGGCGTGGACATCGGGCCAAACCCGCACGCCTTTGGGCACAGCGGCTTCGGCGGCTCCCTCGGCCTCGCCGACCCGGACGCCCGCATCGGCTTCGGCTACGTGATGAACCAGATGCTGAACACCAACACCCTCGGCGATGACCGCTGGGCCCCCCTACTAGAAGCGGTGTACGCGGCTGTAGGTTAGCGAGCCGCGGCGGCTGCCGGTCTCGACGCCAACTCCTGCACGGCCAGTTCTAGCGCGAGGCGGTCGTCCATCAACCCGCCGGTCATTCCGCGCTTGAGGTCAAGCTCTGCCTGGATGAGGCGGGCGTAGGCGGCGCGGATGGCCTTGGTGTGCGTGCGCTGCGCCTGGTCGATCAGCTTGTCGAGCCCGTAGCCCATCTTCATCTCCAGCCGCCGGGCGATCACCGTGCCCGGCTCGCCGCGCGCGAGCATGTCGCGGACAATGGCGATGCGGCGGTAGCGCCCCGCTATCGTCGAGAGCAACACCGCGGCCGCCTGTCCGTCCTCGAGGCACTCGTACAGCACCCGTGCAGCCTTCGCGCCCTGCCCTTCGAGCACGGCGTCGGCGAGTTCCCAGCCCTTGTGCTCCTTCGCGCGGCTCACCAGTTCTCGCACATCAGCTTCGCGCACGACGCCGCCGTTGGAGTAGGCGAGCAGTTTGGACATCTCACTCGCCAGGGTGAGTGGGTCGGGGCCGATCAAGTTGGCGAGTGCTTTCGCGGCGGGGGCGTCAAGCTTCAGGCCCATCTTCTTGGCGCGGGCGGTGATCCACGGCGCGAGTCCGTTCCGTTCGTCCGGCAGGGTGCAGTGCTCGACTTTGCCGAGCGGACCTATTGCTTTCAGCAGGACGTTTGCCGCCGCCACTTCGTCGTCGAGCACTACCAGCGTTGTCGTTTTCGGCATGCGTGGCACGTACTCGGCGAGGACGGCCCAGCGCCCGGCGTCCTCTTCTTCCTCTTCGCCCGGCTCAGGCTCGGGTTCCGGCGCTTTCGCTTTGGCGCCACGCTTCGCCGCCTTCTTTATGCGAGTGCCCTGCTTGAGCAAGCCTTCGATGACGACGAGACGCCGGTCGCCGAGAAAGGGCATGGCGTCGCATGCAGCCATTGCCTCTTGCGGCGAGGCGGTTTTCGCGTCGAAGGTGACGTGGTTCGTAGCGAGCGAGCCGTCCGTATCAAGCTCCGCCTTCAGCTTGGCGAACGTCTCGCGGCGGCCCAGTTGGTCGCTGCCATAGATGACGTAAAGCATGCGTCCTCATCATCGAACATGGGAGTTTGTTTGGCAAAAACGCTGTTTCAGGCGCGGGCGGCGAGGCGTTGCTGCGCGCGGTACATCCGCAGGACGGCATAATCGAAGCGCCCGCCGAGGCGCTCGTGGACGCCGGTGAGGTTCGCCCAGCCCAAGTCGCGGAAGGCGGCGGCGATCTCCGGCTTCGAGTCGGCCGGGACGAACGCCTCCAGTGCAACCTGCTCGCCCGCTTCGACGGCGGCGCTGAGGTGGCCGAGCACGGTGCTCTCCTTGAGGCTGCGCTCCCGGGCGATCTGGTCGACCGGCTGGCCGGATCGAAAACGCCGCAGCGTGTCGTGCTCAGAGTCGCCGAGCGCCTTCAGTGCCAGCGCTGGTTGCGCGTGCAGCTCACCGAACGGCGTCTGGCCCGATTGCGCGATATGGTCGCTGATCTCGGCCATGAACGTTTCGCCGAGCTTCTCGAGCTTCGATGCGCCAACGCCGGAGATGCGCAGGAAGGCGTCGCGGGTCGTTGGGTAGTCGCGGGCCATCTGTCGCAGGGCGGCGTCGCTGAAGATGACGAAGGCCGGCGCCTTTTGCTCGTCGGCCAGCTTCGCGCGCAGCTTGCGCAACCGCTCGAACAGCGCCGAATCGCAGTCGCCCGCGGCCACGGCTGATCCCGCCCGCCGCGCGATGCTGACGCTGCCGCCGGACAGCAGCCCGCGCCCCTTGTCGGTGATCGTGAGCAGTGGCAGCCCGTCGCTGGACTGCTTGAGGTAGCCCTGTTGCACGAGCGCTTTGCCCACGTGCGTCCACTCCACCTTGCTCTGCGTCTTGCCGGAGCCGTACGTCGCGAGCCGCCCGTGGCCGAGCCGCGCGATCTTCTCCGCCGTTGAGCCGAACAGTACCTCGGTGACGTGCGTGATGCCGACGCCAAAGCTACTGTTCGCGAGGATGTCCTGCAGGCAGGCGACGAACTTGCGCGCGTCATCGGTGCGATCTTCGACCGGGCCGGCGGATGTCGTTGCGACCGGACTCTGGTTTCGGCCCACGCTTCTGTTTTCGGCTGCCGTCGTGCGCATCGCGTTGCCGAGGCAGTTGTCGCAGCCGCCACAGTTGCCCTCAGCGAACGTCTCCCCGAAGTAGGCAAGCAACTCCTTGCGCCGGCAGGCATGCGAGTTCGCGAACTTGACCAGCGAGTTCAACTGGCGGCGCGAGATGTCGCGTTCCTTCTGCGATGGCTTCTCGTCGATGCGCCGTTCGTGGTTGATGACGTCCGCCCTGGAGAAGAGGAGCAGGCAGTCGGCGACGTCACCATCGCGGCCGGCCCGACCCGTCTCCTGGTAGAAGCTCTCGATGTTCTTGGGCATGTCGTAGTGCACGACGAAGCGAATGTTCGGTTTGTTTACGCCCATGCCGAAGGCGATCGTCGCGCAGACGATCTGCACGTCATCCTTGAGGAACCGGTCCTGGTTCTTGGCGCGTACAGCCTGGTCGAGGCCAGCGTGGTAAGGAGCAGCGCGGAAGCCGTCGCCGTTCAGGCGCTCGGCCAGGCTCTCCGTCTGGCGGCGCGTCAGGCAGTAGACGATGCCGCTCTGGCCCTTGCGCTCGCGGAGGAACGTGAGGAGGCGGTTGTACGGCGCTTGCTTGGGCTCGATGCGGTAGGTGAGGTTCGGGCGGTTGAAGCTGGCGACGTAGACGCCGGGATCGCGCAGGCCGAGCTGCGAGATGATGTCGGCGCGCACGCGGTCTGTGGCGGTGGCCGTCAGCGCCATCAGCGGCACGTCGGGGAACTTCAG
>JBDTOK010000147.1:0-7065 GCA_039933275.1 Chloroflexota bacterium
GGCGATGGGCACAGACACCGGCGGCTCCATCCGCATTCCAGCATCGCTTTGTGGCGTGGTTGGACTGAAGCCAACGTTCGGCCGTGTGTCGCGAGCGGGGTTGATGCCGCTGAGCTGGTCACTCGATCACGCGGGGCCACTCACCCGCTCCGTCGAAGACGCGGCGATCGTGCTTCAAGCAATCGCCGGCTACGACCCCAACGACACGTGGTCCAGCGACGAAACGGTGCCCAACTACAGCGAACACCTGCGCGACGGCGTAAAGGGCCTGCGCGTCGGCGTGCCGGACAGCTTCTTCTTCGATGCGCTGGAGCCTGAGGTCGATGCTGGAGTGCGCACCGCAATCGGCGTGCTCGAATCGCTAGGCGCGAAGGTGCAGCCGATATCACTGCCGCACATCCAGGAGATCCCCAGCGCAACGAACGCGATCCAGCTGCCTGAGGCGCTCGCCTTCCACCAGAAGTGGATGGCGGAGCGGCCGGACGACTACGCCGACGACGTGCGCTATCGACTGGAGCTGGGCGCGATGCTGCCGGCGGTGACGTACGTGCAGGCGCAGCGGTTACGGCAAATGGCGATCGCTGCCTGGTGGGACGAAGTGTTCTCGAAGGTGGACGTGCTGGCGATGGCGTCGACGCAAATGCCAGCGTTTAAGCTCGACGGCTCCGACCTGAGCGTCACGATCTCGCTAATCCGCCTGACCAACCCGCTCAACCTCATGGGTGTGCCAGTGATTAGCGTCCCCTGCGGTGCAACGAGCGAAGGCCTGCCGTTTGGGCTGCAGATCGCTGGCCGCTGGTGGGACGAGGCGACCGTCCTGCGCGCGGCCTACGCCTACGAGCAAGCTACAGACTGGCACAAGCGCCGCCCGCCGCTCTAGACAGCGGGCGCGGCGTCCGGATGCCTGATCAACCAACTGCCCAGGCCGAACAAGAAGACGAGGGACGTCACCAGGTTGCTAATGTAGAAAACGATCGCGGTGTCGGTCACGAAGATCGTCCACGCCAGTTCTGCGCAGACTCCCCCGACAACTGCCACCCAGCCCAGCCAACGCGGGGGGTTGATTGCGCCAGCGGGCGCACGCGCGATCAGCCATCCCAGCGCGATCAGTCCGAGGCCAAGCGGCACAAACAACACGCTGGTGAAGATGATGCCAACGATGCCCGCGTAGCGTCCCGCTTCCAGCAACGACGGATCACCGGCAGCGATGCCCGCGGGACCGCCCTCAGCATAATCGCGAGCGAGGATCGCGATCACGATGTTGTTCCCGTCGGCGAGAAGTGAGATGCCGGCTTGCACCAGCAGCCCAGCCAACGCGAGCGTCGCGAGCAGACGACTGCGATCGCGAAAGAGCAAATACAGGAGCGCCGCAACCGCAACGCCTATGAACCCGTCAACGACGATGCCCACCGCCCCCGTCGCCAGTACGGCTGTCTGCTTGTCGTTGACGTCGGTCAGGTACTGCGCGACCTCGCCTCGCTTGAGAGGAGAGTACTCGCTGGAGCCTGCGGTACTGGCGATGACAACAATGACTACGCCAATCGCCATGGCGATGAGAAAGAGTCCGGTGATGCGAGCAGTGCTCTCGCGGAGATACACGAGCTAAACTTCAGCGGCCGGCGACGATCGGGGTATCGGCGAGGTTGCCCCACTCAGCCCAGGAGCCGTCGTAGTTGGCGGCGCGGTCGTAGCCCATGAGCCGCAGTACGAAGTACGCATACGCCGCGCGGATGCCCGCCTGGCAGTGCGTGAACACTTGTTTGTCTGGCGTCACGCCCATCGACTCCAGCTTGCCCGCGAGCTCGTCCGCCGGCAACAGTAGTCCGGATCGCTCCGGCGGGCGCACCGTCAGGTCCAGCCATTCGATGTTTGTAGCGCCGGGGATGTGACCGCCGCGCTCGTTCGCGCGAGGATCATCGCCGGTGTACTCGCCCGAAGATCGCACGTCGAGAACAACGGTGTCCGCTTTCCCAACACCCGCCTCCACGCTCTGACGTGTCGCGCAGATGGCTTCGTTGATCGCCCGCACCTCGAACGTCGCACGCTCCACGTGCCGCGAGTCGACGGACACCGGCCGCCCCTCCTCGAACCACTTGCGGAAGCCGCCGTTTAGCACCTTCGTGTTGGTATGCCCGTAGTAGTTGAGCGCCCACCAGAACCGCGCGGCGTAGAGGCCGCCCATGCTGTCGTACGTCACCACCATCGAATCGTTGGAAATGCCCATGCGGCCCATCGTCTCGGCGAACTGGTCCGGCGGCATGATGTGCGTCCCGATGCCAGGCCCGGACGCCGAGTCTCCCTTCTCCTTCAGGTAGTGGTGCACGCGCACGCCCACCGCGCCTTCGGTGTGGAGGCGGAAGTAGGCTGGCTGCTCGTCGCAGTCTACGACGACGACGTGTGGATCGTGCAGGTGCGCGGCCAGCCAGTCAGTCTCAGCGACGATGTCCGGGTTGGGGTAGTCCATGGCCGGAGGATAGCACGACGCGCGGCTTGCTATCATTGCCAGCGTCATGCCCGAACAAGTCGCTCGCACACCCACGCCGATCAGCATCGGCGGGCAGGAGTTTGCCTGGGGCGAGCGCACGTACGTGATGGGCATCGTCAACGTGACCCCAGACTCGTTCTCCGGCGACGGGCTGGGCAGCGATGTCGAGGCCGCGCTGCGCCAGGCGAGCCAGATGCAGGCAGACGGCGCGCACATCGTCGACGTGGGCGGTGAGTCGACCCGGCCCGGCTTCGCTGAAGTCGAGGCGGAGGAGGAGTTGCGCCGCACGATCCCCGTTGTGGAAGCATTAACCCGCGAGCTATCGATTCCGGTCAGCATCGATACTTACAAGGCCAGCGTCGCGAAAGCAGCGATCGAAGCGGGCGCAACGCTCGTCAACGACGTGCACGGCTTCTTGCGTGAGCCGGAGATCGCAGGCGTCGCGGCGAAGGCCGGCGTTCCAGCAATTGCGATGTACTACCACCGCGGGCGCGTTTTCAATGACACAATCGGCAACATCGTTGAGGGGCTGCTTGAGAGCTTTGCCGTCGCGCGGGAGCAAGGACTGCCGGACGAGCAAGTCATCATCGATCCGGGGTTCAACTTCGGGTGGACGGAAGACCAGGCACTGGAGATGCTGCGGCGGCTGGGCGAGCTGCGTGTGCTCGGGCGGCCGATTCTGATCGGCACGTCACGCAAATCGACAATCGGCAAGGTGCTTGGCGATCTGCCGGTGGAGGAGCGCCTCGAGGGCACGGCAGCGACCGTCGCCATATCGATCGCACACGGCGCGGACATCGTGCGCGTGCATGATGTGAAGGAGATGGCGCGCGTCGCAAAGATGGCAGACGCTGTCGTGAGAGGCTGGAAGAGATGACGCAACCCGCGGAAGACATGAATCCGTCGCCGTTTGTGCAGTTGATCGGCGCAAAGATGGAAAGTTGGAGCGCGGGTCTCATGCGGATGTCGCTGGTGATGGAAGAGAAGCACATGAACCCGAACGGCGTTTCGCACGGCGGCGTGCTGACAACGCTGATGGACGAAGTCGCCGGCGCCGCGGTCGGACTGGTACGCGGGCTCGACACGATGCAGGGCGCTCCACACGCGACGGTGGAGATGAACACGAGCTTCATGTCCGGCCCGCGCGTCGGCGACGAGATCGTGATCGAAGGGCGGGCGCTCAAAGTTGGCCGCAGCGTCGCCTTCGCCGAAGCGGAGGTACGCCGCTCCGGCCGCGACGACCTCGTTGCGAAGGGGCGCTTCACCTACGTCATCGTGGAGCCGCGCAGTGTCTGAGCCAGTCAATGCGCCGTTCACCGCCTTCATAGGCGGCATGGTTGAGGAGAAGAGCGAGGGCCGCGTGCGCCTCTCGCTGGCAACCGGTCCGCAGCACGCCGACGCGATCGGCAACGTCCACACTGGCGCGCTGACGACGATCATGGACTCGGTCATCGGCATCGCGTTGGGCACACTGCGAGGCGAGCGCGGCACCTACCGCCCGCACGCGACTATCGAGATGAGCACAAGCTTCTACGCGCACGCAACCCCCGGCGACGAGATCGACGCGGAGGGTCGCGTCACGCAGTTGTCAGAGCGGGTGGCGTTTGGTGAAGTTGAGGCGCGGCGTCGCAGCGATGGTGCACTGCTGGCGAAGGCGCGCCTCACGTTCGCGATTCCAGCCGCACGCCCGTGACGACGGCATACATCGGGCTCGGCTCCAACATGGGCGACCGTCGGGCCAACCTACGCGCTGCCCTCATCGCGCTGGCGCGGAGCGTCCGCATCACCGCCGTCTCCTCCCTTTACGAGACAGACCCCGTCGGCCCGCCGCAGGAGAACTACTACAACGCGGTCGCCGCCATCGAAACGGACCGCGCGCCGGCGGAGGTACTGGGCATCCTCTGGCAGATCGAGCGTGACCTCGGCCGCGAGCCCATCCATGAACGCAACGCGCCGCGACCGATCGACCTCGACATCTTGCTGTTCGGTGCGCTCAGGCTGAATTCGTCGCGGCTCACGGTCCCCCATCCGCGCCTCGCGGAGCGCGCGTTCGTACTGGTGCCGCTGCGCGAAATCGCGGGCGACGTGCGGCATCCCGTCATCGGACACAAGATCGATGAGCTGGCGGATGACGTTGGGAACGAAGGAGTGCGCCTGGTGGCCAAGCGCGGTTGGGAGACCGCCGGCTAGTCTGCTGCGAGCGGCTCTTCAACGATCGTGCCGTCGATGATGCGGAACGACCGCACGACCGGCTCCTTCTCCGCCAACGACACGAGAATGTAGACCGCGTCCGGCCAGTTCTTCGCGAGCCGCACGTCCGTTGGTGAGGGATACGCTTCGCTTGCCGTGTGCGAGTGGTAGATCGCCAGGAACGACCAGTCGTTGTTGTCGCACTCTCGAAAGATGCGGAAAAGATCGTTGGGGTCGACGTTGTAACGGTACGGACTGGCCTCCGAGTTCTTCGCGCGGAAGAGCTTCGTCGCCACACCGTCCATTCCCGCGATGATTCCGCAGCATTCGTTCGGCGCATCCTCAACGGCGTGCGCGATCATCTCGTCGATGTAGGCACGCGGCAGTTTCACTAAATGCCTCCCGGCGCGGCAGTGGCCGTGGACAGCACGTCAACGTACGCATTGTCGATGAACGTTCCGGTGACCGGCTCGTAGCCGAAGATGCCCTGCACCTGCACAACCCTGCCAACAAGCGACGCGATCGGCGGTCCACCAGTCTGACGCACAACAACCGCAAAGTTCTGGCCCTCGCCTTCGGTGTCGATGAGCACGTACTCTTTCCGCGAGTCGTCGTACTGCAACTGGCCGTTCGTCGAGACGTTGTGCTTGTTGTAAAAGTCTGGGCCAGTGGTCAGCTCGTGGAGCGTGACGCCCTTCGGGGAGGCGATCCCGCTCTCGCCGTGCTTGAGGACAAACAACGCTGAGATAACCAGAACCGCCAACACCGCCAGCGCGGCGTACATGATCGTTCGGCCCACTAGAGTTGCCCTACCACCAGATCGTCCCTTGCAGCTCTTCGGGTGACTCGCCGTAATCGCGGCTCCAGAGTCCGGTCGAGAGGTACTTCCAACCGCCGTCCGCCAGCAGCGCAACCACGTTGCCCTTGTCCAGGCGCTCGGCCGCGCGCACGGCGACGGTCAGCACTGCGCCGGCGGAGATGCCTGTAAAGATCGCTTCCTTGGCCATCACTTCTTTCGTCATCCGGAACGATGACACTGAGTCGACGACGATGCGTCCGTCGAGCACTGACTCATCGAACACAGGTGGGATGTAGCCCTCGCCGAGATCCCGCAGCCCCTGCACAAGATCGCCCGGGTGCGGCACCGCGGCGATGATTTTGACGCCCGGCCGCTTCTCTTTGAGGTATCGTCCAGCGCCCGTCAGCGTCCCACCAGTCCCAAGCCCCGCGACGAAGACGTCGATCTCCGGCAAGTCGCGCAGGATCTCGGGACCGGTCGTCTCGTAGTGCGCGAGCGGGTTGTTCTTGTTCTCGTACTGGAACGGCATGTAGTACTTATCCGGGTCTTCGCGAAGCATCTGCTCGGCTTTGTACACCGCGTCGTTTGTGCTGATCGCGTTCTCCGCGTAGACGACGTCTGCGCCAAACGCACGCAGCAGCGCCTCGCGTTCCGGCGTCACGTTGTCGGGGAGTACGCAGACCAGCCGGTAGCCCTTCGCGCGACAGACCATCGCCAGGCTGATGCCAGTGTTACCGCTCGTCGGCTCGAGAATGATCTTGTCGTGAGTAAGCGCACCGCTCGCCTCAGCCGCTTTCACCATATACAGCGCGATGCGGTCCTTGAGGCTGCCCGTGGGGTTGAAGCCCTCCAGCTTGGCGTAGATGTTGACGCCATCCTTCGGGCTCAGCTTCTGCAGGTGCACGAGCGGCGTGTTGCCGATCGTGTCGAGGATTGACTCAGCGAGCATTGGGCGGACTAGCCGCCGGCGAGGGCTGGGAGCACGGACAACACGTCGCCGTCCTTCAACTCCGTGTCGAGCTTGCCCAGAAATCGCACGTCTTCGTCGTTCAGGTAGACGTTTACGAAACGGTGGATTTCGCTGTCCGTCATCACGAGGTCACGGAAACCCGGGTGCTGCTTCTCGACGTCGTCGATCACTGCGCGGACTGTGCCGCCGCTGGCCGTGATCGACTTCTGGCCGCCGATCGCCTTCTGCATGCTGCCGGTGACTTGTACCTTTACGCTCACGACTGCGCTCCCACTACGTGTTCACCGGGGAACGGCGAGCCACAGAAGTTTTCGTAGTCGATGAGCTCTTTGATCGTCGGTTCGTCACCGCAGAGCGGGCATTTCGGGTCGCGGCGGAGTTTTACCGTGCGAAATTCCATGGTCAGCGCGTCGACCAGCAGCAGGCGGTTCACCAGCGGCTCGCCGATGCCAAGGATCACCTTGATCGTCTCAGTCGCCTGGATCGAGCCCATGATGCCGGTGAGAGCGCCCAGCACGCCGGCTTCGGCGCAACTGGGGACCATGCCGGGCGGGGGCGGCGCCGGGAACAAGCAGCGGTAGCAGCCCTTGCCGGGCACGAACACGGTCGCCTGCCCATCGA
>JBDTOK010000148.1:0-6998 GCA_039933275.1 Chloroflexota bacterium
GCGTGGGTGTGGGTGTCGGCGTCACTGTTGGCGTGGGTGTGGGTGTCGGCGACGGCGACGGCGTGGGTGTGGGTGTCGGCGACGGCGTTGGTGTGGGAGTCGGCGACGGCGTCGGTGTCGGGCTTGGCGTCGGCGACGGCGTTGGTGTCGGGCTCGGCGTTGGCGTCGGGCTCGGGGTCACCGTCGGTGTCGGCGTAGGCGTAGGGGTTGGCGTAGGGGTTGGCGAAGGCGTTGGCGAAGGCGTTGGGCTCGGGCTCGGGGTCACCGTCGGTGTCGGCGTAGGCGTGGGTGTCGGCGTCGGACTGTCCGTCGGCAGCGGCGTAAAAGTGTCACCCGCCACCGTTGGCGTTGGCGCCTGGATTGTGTAGCGCTCACAGGGGCCGTCGTCAGCCGCGTAGTTTATGTCCCCGTTGTAGTGGACCATAAAGGCGTGGGGTCCTCCGGACGGCGCAAACGGGGTCGACTCCGCCGTTCCACCCGAAAGAGCAACGCCGCTCTGCACACCGACCTGCGTTGCGCAAGTCAGGTCGTCGAAGCGCAGGAAGTCGACCGTCCCCGTCGCCATCACCGGAGAACCGGTAACGATTGCCTTGTCATGGATTACGGTACCCTGTGGCAGCGTCGTGTCCGTCACATCGTTGTGGCCAGAATCGTGGACTTCACTGGCTACGAACTGAGCACAGCCGAGGGCCGCCTCAATCTCGTTGGCCAGGCCGGAGAATGCTATTTGCCGCAGCATTCCCGCCCCGTCGTAGTGCTTCATCACTGTCTCGGACCACTCGGAGTCGCCAGCGTTCGTGAAGGGGAGCGTCGTGTCACCGGTCCCCACGTACAGTCCGAAGACAACGTAGCCGGCGGCGCGAGCGGCGTTAGCCTGGCCGATGGCGTCGTTGGCGGCGTCGAACCAGGCAACTGCCGTGCTGATGTCCGGGGCAGAGTTGTCGTTCAAGCGCACGTTTGGTGAGCCGTCCGTGACGATGAACATGATGTTCGGGATGCCCGCGCGGTCGTTGGCGGTGTTCAGCATCGCGTCCTGGATGCCGTCTGCGGTAGGCGTGCCGCCGCCGCTCGGGCCCATTGCCGTGATGTATCCCTGGAAGGTGGCGCCGGAGACGTAGCCGTTCTGGCCAGCGCCCTGCGGGAGGCCGTCGGTGATTGCTGGGCTGCTGTCGCGGAACTCCGTGCCGCTGTAAAGGCCGCTGCCCTGGCTATCGAAATCAGTCACGAAGTTGTTGATCTCGCTCTTCATGTTCGACAGCTCAGTGGCGTCGATTGACCCGGACAGATCGAGTACGAAGTTGAAGTCGGCGGCGTTGCAAACCGTCGAGGAGAGCGCCGGGTTGGAAGTTCCCGCATTAATCGTGCGGTAGGTGACTTTCACCAGCACTTGATCAAGTGACGTGGTGGCGCCGCTGGGACAACCTGATGCTCGGTGATTGCGGATCTTGACCACGAAGTTAGAGTTGCTCAGATCGGGTGGCGACCAGACGTGACCCCAGGGATCAGCAGAACCACCCAGGGTGAGAACCGTCTCCGTGGTGGTCAGGTTTACGCTCTTGAGGCTCGTATAGTTGGCCCCATTGTCCCAGGAGAGGCTGGCCCGGATCTGACAGTTGCCACTGTTGCTCGTGGACTTGGCCTCGACCGTCACCTGGATGCCGTCAATGATCGAACCAGCTGGCAGATTCAGGCTGAAGCCCGAGTAACCCTGGTCGGCATCATCCGTAGACGTCGTCGTGTAGATGTTGTCGCTAGGGCCGGCATCGGCCGGGTTAGTCCATCCGTTGGGCGTGTGTGTCGCCGTTGGGGACTGGAAACCAGTATCCGTTGCCTCGGCTGTGCGGTTGGTCATGACGAAGAACGCCGCGGCCACTGCAACGATGGCGATTGTTGAGCCAAGCAGGCCAGTTGTTAAGCGCCTCCGCAGCCTACGGTTCGTAATCGAGCTAAACATCTGACCCCCCAGAAGCTGGCAAACGGCTGGTTTTGGAGGGCGTGCAGTAAGTAAGTGCAGAAACCGCTGACCACGCAGCGGACGCAAAAACAGCAGTAGGCCAAACATTGGCCATGCCGCACCCCCTAATCGATTTGTGGTTATTCTGCGCCCGTCTTAATAAGTAGTCAAGGCAAAAACGCCGGAATGCAGCTACAACCTGTAGCCATCTCTGCAATACTTTCGGTGTTATGCGAACGGGGCCGCTTTGTTAGCAGCTATACAGACAGCTGGCGCCCGAATTCGTTCAGGCGTAGTTCGCGCGCACGGTAGTCCGGCATGATCCTCGCGAAGTCAGCGCGGTAGCGCGGCGAGTGATTGCGCACGCGCAGGTGCAACAGCTCGTGCACGACAACGTAGTCGATCAGCTCAGGCTCGGCCATGACGATGCGCCAATTGAATCGTAGCGTGCCGTCGTGCGAGCAACTGCCCCACTGGCTGCGCTGCTCTTTCGCGATCACCTTCGCCGGCTCCAGGTCCATGCGCTCGCCCCAGTACGCCGCGCGGCGATTGAGAATCGTCTGTCCGCGCTTCATATACCATTGCGCGACGGCGCGCTTGATCGCAGCCTTTCGCTCCGCGCCGATCATTTCGTACGGGACGTTGATGCGCAGACGCGGCTCTTCGAGTTTCACGCTAACTCGCGCGCAATCGACTTCGTCAACGCGGATGCGTAACTTCTTCCCGAGGAACGAGATGCGCTCGCCCGTAACGAATCGCAGCGCGCGCGGACGTGCTTCTGCCTCCAGTTGGCGGCGCACGATCCAGCCAGCGCGCTCCATCACGAACTGCCGCACGTGGTTCGCGCCGACGCGGACGGGCACGGCGACACGGACGCCGTCCTCCGGGTGGAGCGTGATCTGCATAGTCTTGCGGCGGCGGGGGCTACGAACGATTACGTAGCGAATTGTCCTTCGGCCGTGGGTAACGGAACCTGACTCCTGTGCGGGCATGAGGCAATCCTATAACGCCGGAAGGCCGGAGTAATCAGAAACTTTGGTGCAGTCCTGGGAGGCCCCTTCGGGGGCTGATTTCAGTCTTGTTAAGGGCCGATATTCTGTTAAGGAAGGTAAGCACTCTGGCCAGCCGACCCCCTTCTCCGTTACCCTATAGCGTGCTGCCTTGCGAGGCGGCGTCCCGAACCAATAAGGAGATCCGCAATGAAAGTCGTATTCCTGGAAGAAGTCGAAGGTACCGCGCGCACGGGCGACGTGAAGAACGTCTCCGGCGGGTTCGCCCGGAACTACCTCCTCCCCCGCAAGCTGGCCGCCCCGGCCACCCCGCACTACATCGACGTCGCCACGCAGAAGGCCACCAAGGAGGCCCGCCGCCAGGGCAAGCTCGACGAGGACGCTCAGCGCCTCGCCCCGCAGGTTGAGGGCAAGGAGATCACGATCGAGGTCCGTGTCGGTGACCAGAACAAGATGTTCGGCTCAGTGACCGCCCGCGACGTGGCCGAGAAGCTGATCGAGGTCACGAAGATCGACCTCGAGCACCGCCAGGTGGACCTCAAGCAGCCAATCCGCGAGATCGGCGACCACAACGTCAAGGTGAAGCTCACCCGCAACGTCGTCGCCAACGTCGTCGTGCACATCCTGCCGATTGGCGGAATCGCGGCCGCCGAAGAAGCCGCCGCTGCCGCCGCCAAGGCCCAGGCACAAGCCCCCGCCGACAGCAACGAAGGGGAGTCAGAGCTGGAAGCCTCCGCCGAGGGCGACGCGACTGACTTCGAGACCGAAGAGTCAGACGAAGAAGAAATCGCAGGCGTAGAGGGCGAATAGCCTGTAGCCCAAACGAAATCGATTGACGAGCCGGGGCTATCCAGCCCCGGCTTTTCGTTGCCCCGACCGCGGCGGGGCTCGCGCCAAAGGGAAGTTCGTTTTGCAAAAACGGGTTTTCGGGTGACGTTTGGGGGTTGACAGCAATTACGGCGCTGAGCAACCCATCCGGTCGGCGCGTCCGCGACGACGATAACGCGTCTTGTGACACTTGCCCCTTCACTCCTCGCGGCGGCGCGCCCATCGTTGATGTATGAGGCGACGCGAACGAGCTTTACCGTTTCCAGTTCCACGTGCTCGAAGGCAGTTGCCAACGTGAATGCGGATAACGTTGTCGATATAGAGCGTGATTGGCGGGCGCTGGCCTGACAAGCTACACACATGGTCGTTGAAGCAGGACAACTCCGCGGCGGAGACCGTCTGCCGCCGCATGACGTGGAGGCTGAGGAGGCCGTTCTCGCCTCCGTTCTCGTCGATCCGGAGGCTGTCCTCGAAGTCCTCGGTTCGCAGCTCAAGCCGGACGACTTCTTTCGCGAGCAAAACCGCTGGGTCTACGAATCGTTCCTCACGATGTTCGATCGCGGGGAGACGATCACCCAGATCAGCGTCGCCCACGACCTTGCTCGCCGCGGCAAGCTCGAAGACATCGGTGGGCCGGCGTACCTGTCCCGCATCACCGCCGCCCTGCCCACGTCCGTCGGCGCCAAGTACTACGCCACGATCGTCCAGGCCGACGCCATCTACCGGCGCCTGATCTCCGTCGCCGGGCACATCGTCCGCCGCGCCCACGAGAGCGGCGCCTCCACTGACGAGGTCGCCGGCGTACTGTCCGAGGCCGAGGCGCTGATCGCCTCCGTCCGTCTCGACAGCAAGGTGAAGGACTTCGCCGCCGTCAGCGAGCTACTCAACGCCTATCTAGAATCGATCGAAACCTCCGCCGGGGCACTGGCCGCCGACTCGCGCTCCATCCGGACCGGCTTCGCTGACCTCGACCAACTGCTCGGCGGCCTCAAGCGAGGCGACCTCGTGATCATGGCCGCGCGGCCTTCACTCGGTAAGACGTCGCTGGTGCTGAACTTCGCGCGGAACGCCGCCCTCGCCCAGAACGCCACGGTCGGCTTCTTCTCCGTCGAGATGGCGGCGATGCAGCTGATCCAGCGCATGGTCGCCTCAGAGTCCGGCGTCGACTCGGCCCGCCATACCTACGGCATGCACTCTGACCGCGAGCAGCAGAAGCTCGTCCGCGCGATGGGTGAGCTGGGTGACCTGCCCATCTACTTCGACGACTCCGCCACGCTGACTATCTCCGAGATGCGCGGCAAGGCCCAGCGCCTCCAGCAAGAACGCGGCCTCGACCTGATCATCGTCGACTACCTACAACTAATGTCGAGTGGCATGCGCAACGAGAACCGCGTGCAGGAGGTGAGCAACATCTCCCGCGGCCTGAAGCACCTGGCGCGTGACCTCGACGTGCCGATCATCGCCTGCTCCCAGCTCTCCCGTGCCTCCGAGATGCGGGCCGGCAACATCCCGATGCTCTCCGACCTCCGTGAATCGGGCAGCATCGAGCAGGACGCTGACGTCGTCATGTTCATTTACCGCGAAGACCGCTACGTCAGCCGTGAGCAGTGGGAGAAAGACCACTCCGGCGACCAGCACCGCCGTGAGTACCCCGCCGGCATCACGCAGCTGATCGTCGCCAAGCACCGCAACGGCCCGACGGGCACCATCCACCTCCGCTTCCGCAACACGCTGGCCCGCTTCGAGGACCTGTTGGTGCGGGATGATGAATGGCTTGAGGGAGACGAGTAGGTGCGGGCGACGCGGCGCATCATTGTAGGGGCGCAGCACGTCTGCGATCGTACTGCTTGCCCATACTCGATGGCGTTCAGCGCTCCGACGACGACGGCAATCTCGACGTGCTGCGCCCCTACCGGGCGTGGGGCACGAAAGGGCGCCGCGACATGACCGGCGGCTTCCCTAACACCGCGGCGGGCACCGTCATTCCCAACGCCTTCTTCTCCGCCGTCCTTCCCGACATCAGCGACCCGGCGGAGCTCATCGTCTCCATATATGTCTTCTACGCGCTCGGCCAGAAGCGGCGGCATCCGCGGTTTGTGACTCTGCGGGAGTTGGAGGCGGACGCCGGCCTCGCCCGCTCACTCGAAGCGATCGCGTCGAGCGAGGCCGAATCGCCACTGGCGCGCGGCCTCGCGCTGGCCATCCGCCGGGAGACTCTCGTTCAAGCAACAACCGACGGCGAGACGCTGTTCACGGCGAATATGCCGGCCAACAGGCGCGCGCTCGAACGGCTCGCGGCGGATGGTGTGCGCATCGAGGCGCCGCTGCCGCCAGCGAACGGGGAGCGGGCGGCGAACATCTTCTCCTTATACGAAGACAACATCGGCTCGATCACGCCGCTCATCTCGGACGAGCTGAAGGAGGCGGAGGGGCAGTACTCCGCGCAGTGGATCGAGGACGCCTTCCGCGAGGCGGCAGAGCTGAACAAGCGAAGTTGGCGCTACGTGAGGACGATCCTCCAGCGCTGGGAAACAGAGGGGCGCCATGAAGAGCTTAGGCGAGATCCTGAAGCAGACTGGCTTGCAAGACGGTATCGAGAGGGCAAGCGACCTCCCGCGCGAACCACTCCCTGAGGCACCCGAAGAAGACGCTTGCCCGCACTGCGAGGGGGCGGGCTTCGTGCGGCGTAACGTCCAGCTCGGCCACCCGGACTTTGGGCGGGCGTTTCCCTGCGCCTGCACCCGCGACGAGAAAGACGACGTCAAGCGTGCGCGGCTGCTCCGCTACAGCAACCTCGGCCCACTCTCACGGCTCTCGTTCGAGAACCTGAGCCCGCGCGGCCGCAGCCCTAACATCCAGCACCAGGAGGCGTTCGCCAAGGCCGTCCGCTCCGGCGAGACTTTTGCCACCGCGCCGAAGGGCTGGCTCGTGCTCGTCGGGCCGAGCGGCTGCGGCAAGACTCACCTCTCCTCCGCTATCGCCGGCAAGTGCATCGAGTCCGGTCAGGGCGCGCTGTTCATGGTCGTGCCGGACCTGCTCGACCACCTTCGCGCGGCCTACCAGCCGGGCGCGGACGCCGGCTACGACGAAGTCTTCGAGACAGTCCGCAACGCACCGATCCTCATACTCGATGACCTCGGCACGCAGAACATGACGCCGTGGGTGGAGGAAAAGCTCTTCCAGCTGATCAACCACCGCTACAGCAC
>JBDTOK010000149.1:0-6970 GCA_039933275.1 Chloroflexota bacterium
TCTCCAGGTAATCGTCCAGCGGCACCGTCTGCCCGTCCATCACGAAATGCTTGAAGTCCGGATCGCGCTCGAAGAGGTCGATCAGCGCGTCGAACATGCGCACGAGCCGCGCACGGAACGACTCGAACGGCTGGTACCACTCGCGGTCCCAGTGCGTGTGCGAAACGATGATGAACTTGCGTGGCTTTGCTTGCGTTTGCGTTTCTGTCGCCATCAGGGTACGAACCGCCCTCCCGTGAACTTGGTGTTGGAGTCGACGAAGCAGATCGGGTTGCCGGCAGGGTCGCGCACGTAAAACGATCGCTCGCCCCACGGCCGCGTGTGGATCATCCCGAGATCGCTCTCCAGAAATTCGCCGCCGAGCCCAAGCGACATGGCTTCAAGCATGCGCTTGTGCACCGCCTCCAGGTTGACGACGGCGAAGTAGAAGCTTTCGATGTTCGGGCGGAAGCGGTGCGCCTCGACCTGTACGCAGGCGAGGATCACCGCGCCGCACGTGAAGTAGTGCCGGTTCGGCGAGACACGCTCGCCGGACATGTCGAGGACATGGGCGTAGAACTTCTGCGACGCCTCCAGGTCGTCCACCGGCACGATCACGCGGAAGATCCGCGGCGCCGCCATGCTAGTTGCTCACCCAGATCGGGTTTGTCATCGCCCACACAACCTCTCCGCGCGCCGGCGCCCCACGCCAGCCGCGCAACTCCGCCCGCACGTACTTGCGCCCCGACATATCGAGCGTGAACTCGACCTGTGTCTCGGCGCGATCGATCTCGATGATATCGAGCGGCGCGCCGTCGGACACGATCCAGAGCCGGCGGTCCATCCCGCCCTCAATGTCGACGCGAAAGCGCACAACCTTCGGCGAGACGGCGTCGCCCATCATCTTCTCGTACTTCCCGTCGCCGTCCTCGTCCGCCCACAACTTCAGGTGCGAGCCGCGCGGCCCGTCGCTGATAAACACATGGCCCGCGCGAATCGCCGCGAGCACACCAGCCTCCGTCGGCTCGCCGTACACCCAGGTCGTCGGCTCCGCGAGACCGTGCGGGTGCCGAGGCGCCGCCGGCGGAACAGAGTGCGTATCGGAGCCGCCCACCGCAATGACGCGAGCGCCGCGCTGCAGTAGCCCGTCCCACTTCTCCAGCGACTCCCAGTTGTAGAAGCGCCAGGGGGCCTGCCACACCTCCATGCAGTCGTAGCCGTCCCAGCCGTTGAACAGCCACGGCGGCCCGATGCACTTCGCGTGGTTGATGCTGAGCATCGCGTTGCGTTCGTGCAGCCAGCGCTGCACTGCCTGTATCGATTCGTTGTCGGCACAGCGGAAGTCCACCCACTCGCGCAGGCCCCACGTGTTTGCGTGCCCCCAGTACGTCGTCACCTCTTCGCCGGGGATGAGGATGATTGGCTGCGTTACGCCGAGCGCGTCGACTTCCGGAATGTGCGACCGCGTGTTGTGGTCCGTAATCGCCAGGAAATCGAGCTCCAGCCGAAGCGCTTCTGCGACTATTTCGCTAATCGGATTCGATCCGTCGGAGTGCAGCGTGTGGCAGTGAAGATCGCCCTTCAACCAGCGCCCTTCGTCTGGCTTAGCCGCCACCGCCAGCGCCAACTTTTCGTGGGTCAGGGCCCCAGCCCTGACCAGCCCAGCTCCCGACTCACCGATATCCACCGTCACCGTCACGTCGTACTTAACACCCGCCTCATTGAGCCGCGCCAACCCCAGCAAGACGTTCCACTCGCCCGGGAACAGCGGTCCGCCGATGTATCCAGGCGTCGCGCCGGCCAGCGAGATCTCGAACTCACGCCGCGCATTCCCACTCCAGCCGCGGAAGCCCGGCGCTTCGAGAAACTCATACCCGCGGGAATCGAAGATGCCGATGTCGACGGCGTTGCCCGGGCCTAGGCCGAACGGCGCGGTCACCCGGTCGCTGTAGTCGTAGGCGACGTGAATCCGCTGCGCGCCGGCAGGCACCTGGAACGGAAGATAGACGTAGGGATCGCTGCGCGCGCGCTCCCCCGGGATGTGGCCGTTCAGGTGGAACGTCTGTTGCCGCATAACGGGCCGATTATCGCACCGGCAGGGGTGACAGGCGAGCGACTAGCTACCGGAGTCGATGACCTTCGCGAACTTGTGCTTGCCCACGCGGATCACCATGCCGGTGCGCAGCGGCACGCTGGCCGATTCCACCACCTCACCATCGATCTCCACCGCCCGCTGCTTGATCAGCCGGTTAGCTTCCGAACCGCTTGGCGCTAGCTTCAGGTGCACCAGCAGCGCTGCAAGCTTGATGTCCGCCATTTCCTTGAACGAGATCACAATCTCGGGCACCTGGTCCGGCACTTCGCGCTTGCTGAACGTCCGCACGAATGCGTCTTCCGCCGTCTGCGCCGCGTCCGCATCGTGGAACTCCGTCACGACCTCGCGGGCCATACGCATCTTCTGGTCGCGCGGGTTGACGGTGCGCTTTTCGATCGACTCACGCACTGCGTCGACTTCGTCGTCCGGAACGTCGGTCAACAGCTCGAGGTACGTCGCGACGAGCTTGTCGGGCAGCGACATCAGCTTGCCGTACATCTCGTTCGGCGGGTCCTCCACCGCGACGTAGTTGCCCAGCGACTTGCTCATCTTGATCTCGCCGTCCGTACCGACAAGCAGTGGGACGGTGTACACAACCTGCGGCTTCTGATCGAAGTCCGGCTGCAGCTCGCGGCCCACCATCAGGTTGAACTTCTGGTCCGTGCCGCCAAACTCGACGTCCGCCTTTACCGCCACCGAGTCGTACGCCTGCAGCAGCGGGTAGAGGAACTCGTGCAGACTGATCGCTTTCTGCGTCGAGAAGCGCTCCGCGAAGTCGGCGCGCTCCAGCATTTGCGCGACAGTGAATTTGCCGGCGAGTCGCACCACCTCCGTCAGGGTGAACGGGTTGAACCATTCGCTCTGCCAGCGCACCTCTGTCATCTCGCGGTCGACGATGCGGAAGAACTGGCGCAGGTACGTCTCCGCGTTCGACTTCACCTGCTCTTCGGTCAGCATCGGGCGCGTCTTCGACTGCCCGCTCGGGTCGCCGATGCGCGCCGTCCAGTCGCCAACGATGATGACGACGCGATGCCCCAGCTCCTGCAACTGTCTCAGCTTCCGCAGTCCGACTGCGTGCCCCAGCGTCAGGTCTGGCGCGCTTGGGTCGAAGCCCATTTTCAGGCGCAGCGACTTGCCGGACTTCACAAGCTTTATGAAGTCGTCGAAGGGGATGATTTCGGCGACGGCGCGGCGCGTGATCCAGTCGAGCTCTTGCTCCGTCGGGACGCGGGCCTTATCCACGGGTGTGCGTCCGGAAGTACGCGCGAGTGTTCTCGATGTCGCGGTGCATCTGCGCCACCAGGTCGTCTACAGACTCGAAGCGTTGCTCACCGCGCAGGCGTTCCAGTAAGTCGATGCGCATCTCCTGCCCGTAAATGTCTTTGTTGAAGTCGATGATGAACGTCTCCACCGTCGGGCGCGGCTCAACGTCAAACGTTGGCCGTATGCCAATGCTCGTCGTCGATTCGTACGCCGTCTCGCCGACGTAAGCGCGTGTCACGTAAACGCCGTACGCCGGCAGCGCGCGGTCCAGCCCAATCGCGATATTCGCCGTCGGGAAGCCGAGCGTGCGTCCGCGCTGGTCGCCGGTCACAACCGGCCCCCGCAGCGAGAAGGGCCGACCCAGCAGATTCGCGACTCGCGTGACGTCGCCCTCTGAAAGCGCCTGGCGGATCGAGCTCGATCCCACCTTCTCGCCGTTGTCATCGAGGAGCGGCGCCACCTGCACATCGAAGCCAAGCTCCTGCCCCACCTGTCGCATCACGCCGATCGTGCCGGCGCGGTTGCGGCCAAGCGCGAAGTCCGGTCCCACCATCAGCACGCGCATCTGCAGCTCTTCGACGAGCAACGCGAGGAAATCGCGGGGCGATAGTTGCGCCAGCTCCGACGTGAACGGCAGTATCCCTACCGCATCCAGCCCGAGCGCCTGCAACAACTCCACTCGCTCCTCCAGCGACGTGAGGTACGTCACCTTGGTGCCGGGACGAATAACTGTGCGCGGGTGCGGGTTGAACGTCAGCGCTACCGCCGCCAGTCCGTCCGTGCGCGCCCTTTCGCAGAGCAAACCGACGAGATGCTTGTGCCCAAGGTGTACGCCATCAAACACGCCGATCGTCACCGCAGACGGCCGCCCCGGCGCGATTCGAGCCAACTCTCTTCGAGCCAGCGATACGCTCATCGCGCCGCCTCGACCAGTGCGTGCAGGTTTGGCGGCATCGTCGCCGGATTGATCGAGCAACCTGGCGCCAGCAGAAAGCGAACGTCGTCCGCCTCCGCGCGCGCCTTGTTTGCTTCGGCGGTGATGTCGCTGGGCTCGCGGTCCAGCAGCGTTTTGACAGCGACGCCACCCATGACGGCTTTGTTCCCGCGCGAGAGTACATCGGTAAAGTTCGGGTTGCCTGCGCCGTGCACGTCCCAGTGAAACGCCGCGACCGGGTAGTCGAGCACGTTCAGCAAATGATTACGCTCGCGGCAGACGTGCAGCACGTTGAGCCGCGACCCACTCATCTCTTCCAGGATGCGGACGTCGAACGGCGTCCCGAAGCGCTCGTAGTCTTCCCAGGAGATGTTGTCGGCGGTCCCCCACTCCACGGCGGCGTAGAAGATGCCGCTCGCGCCCGCATCAACGCAGGCCTTCGAATAGTCGATCAGCGTCCGCGTTATCGGTTCGAACGACGCCAGCAACTCGTCCGGCGCCTCCCGCATCAGCTTCTGCGTGAACTTGATCGAGCCGGTCAGGCGCGTCATCACGGCTAGCGGTGAAAACACGGTCTGAATGAATGGCGCCTCGTCGGCGAGCGCCTGGGCGATCAGCCGCAGCGCCTGCACCTGCTGCCCGTATGCGCCCTGCGTGACGTCGAGCGGCCCAATCTTGTGCAAATCTTCCGGCGAGGACACGGCCGGCTTGTCGATTTCCGGCATTCGGTCGTCGTAGCGGCGGTACGTGGCGCCCCAGTCCTCAGCGTAGTAGCTGAAGCGCGGGTTCACCTTGATGTAGTCCCAATCGTACGTGTGGTAGTAATCCAGCGTCGCCTCGGCCAGTTGCTCTGCGGACCACTCCCGCTCGTAATCGTGCCACCAGGCCGATACTGGCACGTGGTCCACGGCGTGGCCGTTCAGCGCCGCGTCCACCCGCGCTGTTTTCGTCATTGGCGCCGCCATAGCGCAGTTAGTGTACAAGCGTACGCTTTAGGTGTCAGGTTCCGAGCCAGGTCCGCCAGTTGACGCAACACGAGTCCTGGCGCGCTCAAACAGCCGTTATGTCGCCTCCAGCGCGCACACTGCGCCTGCTCAGATGCCTGCCATCAACTTGAAAAGCGCCCCTAAATCGGCTAGAATGGTGGCAATCCTACTCCACACTTCGGAACCAGTCATCTTCGTTAACACACACTTCCACACCCACCGAAAGGACCCCGTTTCTTGACCACCTTCAACGACTTTACCCTGCGTGCGGCTAGCAAAAAGGCGCTAGCACGTATGCAGATTGAGACCCCGACCTCCATTCAGGAGCGATCGATACCCGTCATGCTGGAAGGGCGAGACCTCATCGCCCAGGCCCAGACCGGCTCCGGCAAGACGCTCGCCTTTGCGCTTCCAATCATGGAACGCGCCGACCCCAACGACCGTTCGACCCAGGCGCTCATCCTTACCCCGACGCGAGAGCTCGCCCGACAGGTCGGCTCCGTATTCGAGGACCTCAGCAAGGGCTCCGGCCTTCGCGTGAACCTGCTCTACGGCGGTGTCGCCTACGGCCCGCAGGAGAAGATGCTCCAGGCTGGCTCGCACGTGGTCGTCGGCACACCGGGCCGCATCCTCGACCACCTCAGGCGCCGGACCCTGAAGATCGATAACCTCAAGATCCTCATCCTCGACGAGGCCGACGAGATGCTCGACCGCGGCTTCGGCCCGGACGTCGAGCGCATTCTCGCGATGACTCCAAAGACCCGCCAGACCGCCCTCTTCTCCGCCACCACGCCGGAATGGGTGCACAAGATCTCCACACGCTACCTCAACGACCCGCAGATCGAGACGTCCGAGTCCGACGAGTCGGCCGAGCCAGACATCGACCAGGTCGTGATGGAGGTCTACCGCGAGGACAAGTTCACCGTTCTCGTCCGTTTGCTCAAGGAGCCGATCGAAGGCACGACAGTCGTCTTCGGCCGCACCAAGCACGGCGTACGCAACGTCGGCCGCAAGCTGGAGAACATGGGCTTCCCCGTCTCCGTCCTGCAGGGCAACCTCGGCCAGAACCAGCGCGACCGTGAGGTCTCCCGCTTCCGCTCCGGCCGCTCCCAGGTGCTAGTCGCCACCAACGTTGCGGCGCGTGGTCTGGACATCCTGCACATCGGCCGAGTCATCAACTACGACATCCCGGACACACCGGAGCTCTTCACCCACCGCGTTGGCCGCACGGGCCGCATGGGCCGCTCCGGCCAGGCGATCACGCTCGTTGGCGCTGCTGACATCTCGAAGCTGCAGGAGATCGAGCGCTCACTGGGCGTTCGCTTCCCCCGCGTCACCTCAACCGGTGAGCCGATTGAGTCCCGCGAGCCAGTCCGCGCATCGTCATCGACACGTCAGAACGGCTACCGCTCTGCCAGTGGCGCATCCACCCAGGTAGGCGAGAAGGCTGGCGCTCCCCGAGGCGTTAGGCCCGGAGCTTCCGGCCGCAGCTACGGCAAGCGCAAGTTTGGCCGCCGCCGCGCAACTGCCTAGTACGCCGCGGCGTACACAACACACGGGCCGTTCTCCCGCAGAGCGGCCCTTTTGTTTGCCCGTCGCAAACTTGGCCGTACAGCGATGATGGTCGTGAAGCGATGGGATCCGTGCGCTACCGCGCTATGCGTCAGCGGTTGCGGCTTCGATTGCCGTTTCGATTAGCTCGATCTCACCGAA
>JBDTOK010000150.1:0-6842 GCA_039933275.1 Chloroflexota bacterium
GCTCAGTGATCAACCCCTCACAAGAACCGGGGTCTCATATTGGGCGGCACTTCCGCCATCGGGAACGAACTAGATTGAGGCGTTCGTCCTGTCGAGACGATTCAGTTCATGGGGTTCAGGAGGTCCTCGGTTCAAATGCGAGCGCCCCGACCAGTCTATTCTCGGTCGCGGCTGCTGGCCGATTAGTTTGCCTCCTGTTTGTTCACCCAGCATGCCGTGTGCGCGCGGATGCTGCGGTACGATGGTGACTGCTCGTCCAGGAGAATCTGCTACACCAAGGAGCATCATGATTTCGCAACAGCGACTGGGGATACTGGTGGGAGGTGGGCCGGCGCCCGGCATCAACAGCGCATTAAGCGCCGCCGCCATCGAGGCGGCCAAGAGCGGCGTGGACGTCATCGGCATCTATGACGGCTTCGAGCACCTCATCCACGGGCGGACTGACATGATCCGCTCTCTCAACGCCGAAGACGTGGCGCGCATTCACTTCGAAGGCGGCTCCATCTTGAGGACGGCCCGCGCTAACCCGACGAAGAACGCGGCTGATCTCCAGCGAACTATCGACACGTTGAAGCTGCTGGGTGTCGGCGCCTTGATCACGATCGGCGGCGAGGACACGGCGACCGCAGCGGCGCGCATCTGCGAAGAGAGCCGCGGAGACATCCGGGTCGCACACATCCCGAAAACGATCGACAACGACCTGCCACTCCCTGCCAACACGCCCACGTTCGGCTTTGAGACCGCTCGTCATCTGGGAACACAATGGGCGCTCAACCTCATGGAGGAGTCGCGTACCACCAATCGCTGGTGTCTCGTCGTTGTTATGGGACGCAAAGCTGGCCATCTCGCGCTCGGCATCGGTAAGGCTGCCGGTGCCACAATAACCGTCATTCCGGAGGAGTTCTCAGCGGATGAGATCTCGCTCCAGGACCTCTGCCTCGTTCTCGAAGGCGCCATCCTGAAGCGGCGGGTCCAAGGACGCGGCGACGGTCTCGCCGTCATCGCTGAAGGTGTCGCTGCGAAGATGGACCCGGGGCAACTCGCCGGAATCCCCGGCGTCGAGGTCACTCATGACGCCTACGGGAACATTCGCCTCGAGAAAATCCCGCTCGCCTCCATTATCGAGCGTGAGTTGGCCCGCCGCGCCGCTGAGCGTGGCGCACCGCTGCCGCTCGTTGCCGTCACGCTAGGGTACGAGCTTCGTTGCGCTGCACCTATCCCTTTCGACATCGATTACACGCGCACACTCGGGTACGGCGCTGTCCGATTTCTCTTGAACGAAACCTTACCGGACGGACTCACCGGCGGTGTTATCTCTCTCGATGCGGGCCGGCTGCGCGTCCTGCCTTTCGATGAGCTCCACGATCCGAAGTCTGGCAAGGTCCGCACACGTATGGTCGATATTACGTCGGAGCACTATCTGGTCGCGCGGGAGTACATGCTTCGCTTGAAACGCAGTGACCTCGAGGACGCCGCTACCCTCGCGCGAATGGCCGAAGCCGCTGGCACGACAACCGACGATTTCCGCCGCACTTATTTGCGGATCATCGAGTCAGACGCGGGCGAGAACCGCGCTGCTTTGCGGAGCTTCTGAGTTGGCAACGAACGAACTGCTTGAGAGCACGGCCCGCGCCATGGTGGCGCCCGGCAAGGGAATCCTCGCCATCGATGAGACGGCCGGGACCTGCACTAAGCGCTTCGATGAGTGCCGCATCACCTCCACGCCGGCCAGCCGCGGCGCCTACCGTGAGCTACTGCTGACCGCGCCCGGTCTCGGCGACTACATTAGCGGTGCGATCCTGGTCGATGAGACGTTCCGCCAGACCGCCTCCGACGGACGCTCGATGATCGATGTTGCCCGCGGTGCCGGCATCCTTCCGGGAATCAAGGTTGACACCGGGGCGAGGCCGCTTGCCGGGGCGCCCGAGGAGACCATCACCGAAGGGCTGGACCACTTGCGGGAGCGCCTGAAAGAATACCAACAGATGGGCGCGGCCTTCACCAAGTGGCGCGCCGTTATCAAGATTGGGCCGGGCCTGCCGACACTCCGTTGCATCGCGGCGAATGCCCATGCCCTCGGCCGTTACGCCGCCCTCGTCCAGGAATCCGGCCTCGTGCCCATTGTCGAACCAGAATTGCTGATGAGCGGATCACACGACATCGATCTCTGCCAGGAAGCGACCGAAGAAGTCCTGCGCGCCGTCTTCGCAGAGCTGGCGACGCAGCATGTCCTGCTGGAAGGCATCGTCCTCAAACCGAATATGGTGACCCCCGGCGCCGGCGCGCCCGAGCAGGCATCCGCTGCACAGATAGCGGATGCCACTCTGGCGACGCTACGCCGCTGCGTCCCGGCCGCGGTGCCGGGGATCGCTTTCCTGTCCGGCGGCCAGACCGGGGAGGAAGCCTGCGAGAGGTTGAGCCTGATGGCGGGCCTCGATGATTTGCCCTGGCAACTCACCTTCTCGTTCGGCCGCGCCCTCCAGTACCCGGCCCTTGGCACCTGGAGCGGCTCGCCGGACAACGCTCCCGCAGCGCAAGCGGACCTGCTGCACCGCGCGCGCATGAGCAGCCTGGCGCGCTGCGGCTCCTACACCGTCCAGGCGGAGCGCGCCCTCGCCTAACCATCCCGGCCCGCATACTAAAGAGGACTGAACGCGATGCCCGCCGGATGCTGCGCAAGGTGAAACCACCATTTCGGTCGGTTAGCAAGATCTGCGCCGCTTTACGGCATGGCCAACACCATCCCTGACCGCGGGTGTCGTCGGCGACGCGATGAAGCGCTACATGGACGGCTGGTACCGTCTCTCCTGAGGCTGCCTCAGTTGCCGAAGTCCCAGCCCAGTCCGTCCGCCGTGTGGTAGTGCTTCAGCACGTTCTTCGCGATCAGGATTTTGTGCACCTCGTCGGGCCCGTCCGCCAGCCTCAGGGTGCGCGCGCCCTGGTACATGCCCGAGAGCGGCAGGTCGCCCGAGACGCCGGCCGCTCCCCACACCTGGATAGCGCGGTCGACGACGCGTTCGTACGCCGCCGGCACGAATATCTTGATCGCCGAGATGTCCGTGCGCGGGTCGCTCACGCTTTCCATCTTCTCTGCGCAGTGGATCGTCATCAGCCGTGCCGCCTGGATGTCGATGTACGAGTCCGCCACGAAGCCCTGCATGAACTGCTTCGTCTCCAGCAGCCCGCCGTGCACCTCGCGCGTCATGAGACGGTCGACCATCAGGTCGAACGCGCGCCACATCTGCCCGATCGAGTTCATGCAGTGGTAGATGCGTCCCGCACCCAACCGGTCCTGCGCCGCCTGGTGCCCGGAGCCTTCCTGCCCGAGCTGGTTCGTCACCGGCACGCGCACGTTGTCGTAAATGATCTCGCAGTGGTCGCTCTCCTGGCCCCACACGCGGATTCCGCGTACAACGTTCACGCCCGGCGTGTCTTTCGGCACAATGATCTGCGTCATCCGTCCCGTCGCTGTGCCGTTCTCCTGCGTCCTGCACATGACGATAAAGAAGTCCGCCTTCAGCCCGTTCGAAGTGAACCACTTGTGCCCGTTGATCACCCAATCGTCGCCGTCGCGCCGCGCGCTTGTCTGCAGTGACCGTGGGTCTGACCCCGGCTGGTCCGGCTCCGTCATCGAGAACCCGGACTCCATCCGCCCTTCCACCAGCGGCACCAGCCAATTCTTCCTCTGCTCCTCGGTGCCGTACTTCAGCAGGATCGTCTGATTGCCGGAGTTCGGTGCCACCACGCCAAAGAGTGACGCCGCCCCAATCGCGTACGCCAGCACCTCGTTCATGTAGGCGTGCTCCAGGAAGTTGAGCCCGGCGCCGCCATACTCGGGCGGGAGGTGAGGCGCCCACAGCCCCGCCTGCTTCACAGTCGCCTTCACGTGCTCTCGCAAGTCGTGCGACTCGCGCCGGTCAGTGTCGCTAACGCGGTCGCTGGACCGCCACGCCCAGAGGACGTTCTCGTTCGGGAGGATCTCCTTGTTGACGATGCTCGCGGTAAGCTTGCGGATCTCGTTGATCCGCTCAGAGAGCGTGGGGACCGGCTTCACATTCATGCGCATGGCGACTGACCTCACAAGGCTAGATACCGCGGAGCTGCCCCCGGCGCGTCGATTATAGACCTCTGAAGGCGTCGTCGCGGATCGTTCACCCAGCGCCTATGCCGGCGGCGTTTCGAAGCTCGACGTACGATTCGATGAGGTACTCGTCGAGCAAGTGGGCGTCGGGTGCGGCGCCCGTGTCGGCGGTGAGGCTGAGATAGAGCGTCCCGTTGTAACTGGCGATCGCGCAGCCGATGCCCATCTCCCAGGCGATCGGGACGATTGGGTACATCGACAACATCTCATGCCCGACCGAGTACATAGCGAAGCGAGGCCCGGGGACGTTGGTGCAGACCATGTTCCCGATCTTGTCCAAAGGCAGCGCTCCGAGGTCGACCAGGGTCTTCGATAGGCCGGCGGGCATCGCGAAAATGGCGTTACCCAATGTGCCAACTCCGTCGCTCACGTGCTCCCGCTTTAGTCGCGCCGTCCGTTCCTGGATCAGTTGTGACCGGGCAAGAGGATCGTTTAAATCGGCTGGCACCTCGACGACCAACATGGACACCTTGTTGCCGAGCGTGCTCTCTTCGCCAGGGTGTCGAACGTTTACCGGCGTCATTATGCGGATGATCCTGTGGGACACATCTTCTCCGTGTCCTTCAATGTAGCGTGCGACCGCGCCGCCGAGCACGGTCAGAGCAGCGTCGTTGATCGTGCCACCGGTCACTTTCCTGATGCTGTTGACCTCGTCCAGTTGAGCGGCGAGGCCAGTGATCGTTCGTCCGCCGGAAAATGGCCGGTTAAAGGGCGTCTTGACGGCCGGAAACAGGAAGTACGGGAGCGCTGTGCGTAGCGACGCCCCCATCATGCGCAGCCAGTCTCCGCCTGCGCCGGTCGTCACGTCCAGGAATCGCTCCTCGGCGTTCGTCGCCGTGTCCAGCCCCTCCGAGAGTGCGTCGAACAATGCATCGGTGACACGCGTGAAAGCGTCTGGAACTGGGGCGGGTTTGTACTCCGGCGGTGTCGCGGGTAGGGCATCAGGCGAAGGGTCCAGGATGATCATCAGCAAGGACATCCCGCCCATTCCATCCACCATGCAGTGGTGCACTTTGGAGATCATGCCGGTGTTGCCGCCTGCCAGGCCTTTGACGAGGTATATCTCCCAGAGAGGCCTTGCCCGGTCCAGGCGCGTCTCGTGGATCCGTGAGGCTGCGGCGAAGAGTTGTTGGAGCGTGCCCGGCGGCTCTAGTTTCAGCTCAAAGACATGGCGCCTGATATCAAAGGACGGGTCGAACTCCCACGTCGGTCGCCCAACACCAAACGGCGTTGGCACGGCCTTTTGCTGGTAGCGCGGAAGGAGGTGGATCTTCGAGGCGATGTTCTCGACAAACAGCTCGAAGGGCATGTCTCCCTCAAATACAGAGACGGCGCCGATGTTCATCGGGGTGATCGCAGTGTCGTAGATGAGAAACGAGTTGTCTTCGGGCCCCAGTCGGTGGCTCAGTTGCTGACTAAACATGGCACCCTCCCCAGAACTTCTTATCCACAAGATGAGGGACGGACTCGCGCCCCGCTAGAGCCAGATGTCCCTAAGATGCGGTGTCTTTCAGCCCCATTCGGTCGTCGCGCGTGCGGGTTCCGTAGTCGACGCTCGATCACGTGAAGGTTGCGTTCGCCCGGCCGCGCGCAGGTCGAAGTTGGGAGACGCTGACTCCTTAGGGCTGAGCGTCGGCGAGGATGCGCTCCATCCTTGCACGTACCCTTGCCTCGGTCTCGATCTGTGGCATCTCTTCAGGGCGGGGATGACGGTATCGGCGACATGCTCCGGCGGTGAGCCCCGCGCGAGCATGGCGCGAAACGCCTCGCCAAAAGCCTGTACCTGCGCCGGCGGCGCGACATCGGCTTCGTTCTGGAGCGCCGACGGCCGGCTTCGCTCGGCATCCCGATGCGGGTGTTGACCACCGCCGGGCAGACCACGGAGACGCCGATCTTCGCACCGGTCATCTCGACTTCCACGCCGACACACTCCCCGACGCCGACGCTTTCGCTCACGTCAACTCCTTCGGCTCACCGCTCTCTGTCAGTTGATAAACCCTTGAGGCTGCCGGCGGCGGTAGATGGGCCCTCTCGACCACGGCGTACTCTTCCAGCCGCGAGAGGCGCTCGGTGAGGACGCTTGAGCTGACTATCCTTGAGGCGGCCGAGGAGATCGGTAAATCGCAGCGGGCCGAGCAGCAGCTCCCGGATGATGAGGTTTCCAGCGCTCACCCAGGATCTCGGCAGCGCGGTATGAGGCGGCTTCTTGTCTTCTGGCAAGATCGCTAGTCCGATTTTGGGCCCTCCAAGGCCACGAGATAACTGACGCTGCGTCAATGTGGTAATGATGACTCACACCCAACCCGTATGCGATGCGCGTGCCGTCTTCGCTCGTGCAGCAGCCATGCGGACACAGACCAGTTCTTCCGGGTTGAGAAAGGCAAGGGCGAGGTCCTGATAGATGGTAAGCGGACCCCGATCAAAAGCGACGACGCGATGCTCGTGCCTGCCGGAGCCCGCCACAACGTGATCAACACGGGCGACAAGCCTTTGCTGCTCTACACCCTCTACGGACCGCCGGAGCACAAGGACGGGATCGTACGCGCGACGAAAGCCGACGCTGAGGCATCCGAGGAGCACTTCGACGGAAAGACCACGGAGCAATAATTCGCCCTGCCAGTTACGGTGTCTTCGTAGACTCGGCGGTGAATCTTACCGGCCGTTCGAGGAACTCGTCGCGACAGCCCCGCGCGCAGAAGTG
>JBDTOK010000151.1:0-6821 GCA_039933275.1 Chloroflexota bacterium
TGCTTAAATTGCCTGGTAGCGGGAGAAGTCGCGCATCCGGAATCTGCGCCGACATCAGTTGAGCTTCTGCGAATGGGTAAAATGGATCGTCCTCTGCATGGATCACCAGTGTGCGAGCCTGGACCTGTTCAAGCATATCCGTGACGTCGACCTCCAGGTTCTCCTCGATCGTACGAGCTACCCACTCTCCATGGGCAGAGCGGAGGTAGATACTGGCCAGTTTCGATGCTTCCGTAAGCCCCCGCCGCAGGTTCCATCCGGCGATTATCCGCGCTGCTGCTTCCCAGTTAGCGCGGGCCACTGAAGCGATGGGCCGCAGTACCTCACGCGGGGCTTCGGTAATTCGTGCCCAGGAGCCAATAAGAATCAAAGCGGCGTAGCGCCCTCCATGGCGGGTGGCGCAGGAGATCGCCGCGGGACCCATGGGTCCGGACGCCATCAGGGTGCATCGATCGAACCCGGCCGCATCGAGGACGCCCATAGCGTCTAGGCCGAAGGCGAGCACGCTCGCGTCACCGATACTTTCGCGTTGCGATAGCCCGGTACCTCTAGCGTCCAGCGTGATCAGCGTTCGCCCCTTCGAGATGCGCGCCAAGAAGTCGTCCCAGCCCGGAAGTTCATGCAAGAGTGATGAGGCAGCCCAGAGAGTCGGAATGATCAGCAGAGGTGGCCCGTCGCCCTCAACGTTGTACGCGATGCGGACGCCGTCCTCGGTCGTGCAATAGCGGATTTGGCGATCCATGGCGCGAATTGTACAACCACAGTTGCGGAAGGGCGCTCAACTACGCCAGTTGACCTCAGTTCAGGCGGCTGGCGGGAGCGGCAGCCTCTCCTGCAAGATCCGGCGCTACGCCGGGATCAGCTCGTCGCAGTCGAGGTCCAGGATCGTGGCCACACTACGGTCCAGCATCGCCCGCACTAGCTCCACGCCGCGCTCGTTCGACAGGTCCAGCGTGCCGCCCGATATCACCGGATATACCAGGCAGAACATCGCTGACGTGCGATAGTCGTCGAAGCACTGGTCGAAGGTGTAGTCTGTGACGCCGTGCTCGAGCAACTTCTCGTAGTAAGCGCGCAGGATGTCCATCTCACAAGCCTTGCGATCCGCCGGCTGTAGGCTCTGACTCATGAAGTAGCCCACGTCATAAACACCACGGGCGCGCAGGACGATCTGCCAGTCGGCGACCGCCATCTCGCCGTTATTGGCGAAGAACAAGTTGTCGTAGCGAAGGTCCCCGTGCGCGATTGTAGTTGGCGCCGCCGCCAAGGCGTTCTCCGTCGCGATGATCTTTGTCTTGAAGCGTTCCGCGATCGCCATCGCACGCGGTGAGAGGCGGTCGCCAAAGTTCTGCGTGAAGTGATCCCATCCGTCGTTGTAAGCCGACTCCGCGAAATGTTGGATCGGGTCGTTGGCGTAGGGGATCCACTCCAGGCGCTGCCTGTCCACTTTGCCCCACCACGTCGCGTGGAATGGCGCCATGTTCAGGATCGTCGTCGTCGCCTCCACCTGCGGGCATCCTCCTACCTGGTTGCCGCAGCGAGCGGGCGCCATGTCTTCGATCAGCAGCACGAAGTCGTTCGTGTCCTCATCGAAATGGCTGTAGTAGCGCTTCGGCGTCCGCAGGTCTACCTCTTCGGCGATGCGCTCGTAGAAGCGTACTTCCCGCTCGTAGAAACGGAACAGGTTCGCCAGATCGCGGTTTTCCTGCACCGCCGCCGGGAACTTCCCGATCAACGTCCGCGGCGCTCGCGGCTCGGCCCCGTCGTAATCCAGCGTGAACCGCGCGAGCTGGCCTAGCACGCCCACCCCCTCGCCGATGATTTCCATGCTGATGCCCGTGACGGCTGCCTCCCGGATCGCGCCGCTCTCCCTCAGAGCGTGCGTCAACCAGCCGGGTGTGACATCGGTAGGACCTGCGGGCAGCTTCACCTTAGCCATCGCTCACTCCTTTACTCTTACTCTGTGGTCACCGATCCCCGTTCGGGCACCGTGAGGCGCCTACGATGCGTTGTTCCATGTCCAGATACGAAATATAGGCTCAAGGCTGATGTTCGGGCGCTCGTTGAGACACTTGCTGATCGCGACGCGAGGCCGCCGACATCACGCTGAACGAAGATCCATTCCGGTATCCACGAAGACCCGCTGCCAATAGTCGTCGGGCTGCACGCCACCGAGTCCAACCCAGTCCTCGTCGCTCACGGCAGCACGCCAGCCTATGAAAGGGAGCGCGTCGGGACCAACTGGGAAGCGCAGCCGCGGGTCGTCAGCCTCGACTAGGTAGCGGATCGTCTCCGCGACGAGGGCCGGAGACACCTCCGGCCTCGCTGGATTCTTGAAGAATCCGTGGATCCGGCGCCCGTGGGGGTAGAGCGTGTTTTCGTCGTACTGGGGCAGATTCGTGGTAGCCATTGCGCTATCGATGATGCCGGGCTCCACCAGGGCAACCTTGATTCCCCAACCCTTCACCTCCTGCGCCAGGCACTCGCTGAATGCCTCCAAGGCGAACTTCGATGCGTTGTAGGCACTGGTCGACGAGAAGGCGATGCGCCCAGCGATCGACGACACGTTGATGATGCGGCCCGAGCGCCGCTTTCGCATCGACGGCAGCACCTGCTTGACACACCGCACGGCGCCGAAGTAGTTCGTCTCCATCACCCGCCTGAACTGGTCGAGGTCCTCGTCCTCCACGACGTTGATGCTGTAGATGCCGGCGTTGTTAACCAGCACGTCGATCGAATCGTCCATCATCCTGAAGACCTCGACCACCGACGCGTCGTCGTCGACGTCCATTTGGAGAACTGTCACCGGGAGTTTCGCCTCAGAGACGACCTTCTCGAGGTCACTGGCGCCCGGGTTTCGCATAGTGGCGACGACCTCGTGTCCCGCGCGCGCCAGCAGCAGCGTGGCTTCGTAGCCGATTCCTTTGCTCGTTCCGGTGATCAAGATCTTGGCCATGGCTGGTGCCTCCCCCTGTGCTTCTCCGTGGGTTGATGGCGTCCCACGGTACCACGAATCTGGTGGGAGCGATGCGGATGCTCGTCTGACTCAGGGCGTGCTGAGCATCTGATTGAAGCTTGCCGGCGGGTTCTCCGTCCGTTAAGTCATCTGACCGCTCGGCGAGCGGCTGCCAGAGGTCACCGGACGCTTCCCAGACGGCCTGTACGTGACTTACCCGGGAGTAGACAGCATGAGAAGCGGCGGGCCTTCGCCGGCGGACGCGTAGGCTATGTCGACGCCGTCGCTCGTCGTGGCGTAGCGAATCTTCGGTTCCATGGCGCGAACTGTACAACCAAGGTCGCGAATCAGCCGCGTGCCCTTCTGATATCTGGCGCCCCGGCCAGGACTCGAACCCGGAACCTTCTGATCCGAAGTCAGATGGGCCCTGGGCGGCGTGTTGCCATGTTGCCAGACCTTTTTCATCCGCCTTGCCTCGTCCGGGGGGGCTTGCAACAAGCGAGAACACACTCGACGAATGGGGTTCAGGAGGTCGGTGGTTCATGCCACGTCTTGTGCTAACATTCCTTCCTGTCCAGACACTCGCGGTCTAGGCGCACAGCGCATGGGTTCGGCTATCTGGCCGCACAGCGCATACAGTGGCCGGTCTCCAAAACCGTAGGTCGGGGGTTCGAGTCCCTCCGCCCCTGCCAGCCATCGGTACATAACAAAAAGAGGCCGAGCTCAGCCCGGCCTCTTTCTCATTCCTTTCGTTCGGACTAAGGAAGCGCGTCAGAGACGACCTGGAACTTGTCGGCTACCGCCAACCCCAGGATCGTCAGAGCGGCAATCGCCACCACCGCGATCAAGCCCAGCACCAGACCGTACTCGGCCAGAGCCTGGCCTCGTTCGTCCTCCATGCGGGCCAGCAACCGCATCACCATAGCGCTAGCGTTCTGAATCATTCGGACCCTCCCCTTTACCCTCGCGGGTGAATATGGCACAAGAGTACGTGCTACAAAGGTGAAGGATCAGTAAACGAGGCCTTGCCGCCGGTTAACGAACGGTCAAGAGAGCGGGTCGCCCACCTGCGGGCAGTCGATCGGGGCACCGAGTGGCTCACTTGCGACATACCGCAGAATTCGCAGCACATCGTTGCCGTCCAGGTGCCCGTCGCAGTTCGTGTCCCCGCGTGATGCACACCCAGCCGAAGTTGCCAGCTGTGCCGCGCCCTCCAGCGTCGACATCACGTCGGTCGTGTCCACCGTCCCGTCGCAGTCAGCATCACCCTGGATCGGCGGAGCCTGCGTTGGCGCCGGCGTCGGGCTCGGTGTGGCCGTCGGGGTGGGCGTCGGCGCTGGCGTGGGCGAAGGCGTTGGCGAGGGCGTCGGGACGGGGGTCAACGTGACCCCGGCCGTTGGCGTAATCACTGGATTGCCGCTGCAGTCCTGACCGATCGCGACCTCAGCGGCCGTCTTCGGCCCATCGAAGCTGCCGTCGCCGTTCGTGTCGCCAATCGGGTTGTCCCCGGTGAGATGCGGCGCCACTGGACTATCGGCGATGAACAGAACGCTCGAGCCGCTGGCGTCAGCGTGCATCGTGACGCGCATCAGCACGCCAGAACCGTTTGCCGTCTGTGAGTTCCCGAATCCAGACGATGCCGTGAACGAGCCATCCGCGTCCGGTTCCGGGTCCGTCGATTCGTACGGTCCGGGAATCATCACCATAGTGTGTCCGGTCACCGAGACCTTCGTTTGGTCATAGTCGAAAAGTGCATCCCAACCGCGCAAACCGGTCACGTCGGTCACGAATAGGTCAACGTCGAACGTGGCTCCGACTTCCACGCGCTTGC
The DNA here is from genome assembly GCA_039933275.1 of Chloroflexota bacterium. Classification (GTDB taxonomy): domain Bacteria; phylum Chloroflexota; class Dehalococcoidia; order SM23-28-2; family RBG-16-64-32; genus DATKKM01. Next base: position 4,788 of record JBDTOK010000151.1, read on the forward strand.
ATGTGTCGATCGTCCCCAGCGTCGAGGCGTCGTTCCCCGCCGTCGTCACGTCGATGCCGAGCGTGACGTCCGCGGCCTCGGCCCTGGGCGCTGCGTGGCCGCTGCCCGGAAGCGTAAACACAAACAGCGCCGCGAGGGCGATTGGCATAGCTCCAAGTGCGAATAGTGCAGCGCGAGTAAAGGAGCGGTTGCTTGTAAGAGAAGTCATCTCGCCTACTGTAACCAGACCGTGTGGCGCCCGTATCGGGCAGACGCCCGAAAACGTACTCCAAAACTTCTCTTTCCGCCGATTCTCCCCGCCCTCTAACCGACGGTTAACGCTTCACCACGAGGTGGGTCGTGTTCACCGTGCATAGCAGCCGTCCCGACTCGTCGGTCACCTTCGACTCCACCACCATCATCGTCCGCCCTGCGTGGACAACCTTCGCCTCCGCGAAGACCATCCCATTATCCACGTTGCGCAGCAGGCTCGAGCTAATCTGTACCGCCAGCGGAAACGGCTGGATCTGCTGGTCGGGGTTGGCCGCGTGCATCACCGCAAAGCATACCGACGTCGCCGCGACGTCTGCCAGCTGGATCAGCGCCCCCGCGGCGAAGATGCCCGTCCCCTGGCGCACGCCCGGCCCAAACGGCATCGACATCACGACGTTCTCCGGGCTCTGCGAGACCATTCGCATGCGCATCGCTGCGATGATGTTGCCGCCGGTCTCTTCCATCTCCGCCCACCATTCATCGTGCCAGGCGTCGTCGAACCCGTTGTCGAGTCCGCGTTCGAAGTGGTTTCTCTGTGGCGGCTCCGCGTCGCCCATTACCAGGGCGCGTTCGGCAGCTTGCCGACGGCGCAGTAAATGCCCAGCGCGCACAGGATCGAGAGCATCCCCAGCCAGATCTGCGGGAAGTAGTACTCGATGCGGCTGATCCACTCGCCGTCTTCGATCGTGTCCGTCTCGCTCACCGCGGCGCTCAACGCAACCGCCGGTACCTCGCGCTTGCGCGGTCGCGCCGCCGGAGCGGGCCCTTTCGGCGCGTCCTTCGGGAGGTTCTCCCAGCCGCCACTCATACGCCCGCCTTCGCCCGCCACTCCGGCGATAGCGATCGCAGCCGCGACACAGTCTCTGGCATCACGTCCAGCAAATAATCGATCTGTTTGACGGTGTTATCCATACCCACGGTGAGCCTCATGCTACCACGCGCGAGCTCTTCGGGAATCCCCATCGCCGTCAGCACATGCGACGGTTCCAGCGACCCGCTCGTGCACGCCGAGCCGCTCGATCCGGCGATGCCCGCCAGGTCCAGCGCCATCAGCACCGGCTCCCCTTCGATGTACTCTAGGCACGCCGAAAAGTTGTTCGACGCCCGCCGCGAAAAATCGCTGGGCCCCGTGATCACCACGCCCGGCACGCGCTCCGGCACCCCGGCCATCAGCTTGCCCCGCAGCAACCGGTAGTGCGTATTCCGCGAGTCGAACTCCTCGTACGCCAGCTCCAGCGCCTTCACCATCCCCACGACGCCGGCCACGTTCTCCGTGCCCGCGCGACGGTTCTTCTCCTGCGACCCGCCAAGCTGTTGCGGCTGAAGCGGCGTCCGTGGCCGCACGTACAAGGCGCCCACACCCTTCGGCCCGTAAAACTTGTGCGCCGTAATCGAAAGCAGATCGACGCCCAGCGGATCGACCGCGATGTCGAGCATGCCCACGGCCTGCACCGCATCCGTGTGGAACATCGCGCTCGGGTTCTTGCCCTTCACCACGCGCACCGCATCCGCAATCGGCTCAATCGTCCCGACTTCGTTGTTCACATACATGATACTGACCAGCACCGTCTCCGGGCCCACCGATTCCTCAAGTTCCTGCAGATCGATGAACCCTTCGCCGTCCACCCGCAAGTACGTCACGCGAAAGCCTTCTTGCTCCAGGCGCTCGACTTCGTGTAGGACAGCGTGGTGCTCGATCTCAGTCGTAATCACGTGATCGCCGCGACCCGCGTTGCGCGCAGCCCAGGCCGCGCCACGCAGCGCCAGGTTGTCCGACTCACT
>JBDTOK010000152.1:0-6748 GCA_039933275.1 Chloroflexota bacterium
CGGGGTGGTTTGGTAACCATTGTTGTCACCACCGTTTGTTGTCACCGCCGCCCAACCATTCGGCGACCCGGAAGAGCAGTCTTGCCAGCCGGTGTCGTCCGGCGTGGTGACGGTATTCGATGTGGTTGTTGTCGTCGTGGGAGCCACGTTGGCAGCACCGTCCGTCACGATCACCATGCCCCAGGTAACGTTGGCGCGGCCGTGTGCCGCCAATTCATTCGCCGCTGCCTGGATCGGAGATCCGAGGTCAGTGTGGCAAGAGCAAAGCGGATAGTCCGTCAGCTCGCCGGGCGCGTTGAAGTCTGTCCGGTCGATGCACCGCTCCACTTTCACTGGCGCGCTGTTTACGTTGAGGACGTGGGGAGATGTCTGGAAGCCCGATGTCAACACACCCGGCAGCCAGACTTTCGGCGTATCCGACCAGGAATCGATGGCATCGCAGTTGTTGGAGCTCGTAACCGGCGGGGTCACTGCTAAGCCCACCTTTTGGTATGTCGAGTCGAAGTTTGCAAACATCGCGTCAATGGCGTCTTTGGCGTTCTGAATGTTTGCGTCGCTCATGCTGTAGCTGTGGTCCATCACGGTCATAATGTCGGCCGGCCCAGTGCCGATTGGGCCACAGGCTCCTCTACAGCCGGCGGCAGTAGCCTGCGCAGTGCAGCCCGTAACCCAGCAGTTGCTGACGCCTATAATGCTCAGCACTCCGCCGAAGTAAGTCGGGGAGGGCGCCTTCTGCTTAACGACGATCGTGTCGTACTTTCCGTCGCCGGTCACGCAGATCTGGGCAACCTGGCTGGTGCAGGTGAACGTTATCGTTGTGTTGGAGGTGCTCATGCCGTTCTTGGTGATGTAAGTCAGTGCATCGGACTGCGCCAGCGTTGTGCTTCCTGGCAAGTCCTGCGCCCCCGCCAGGGCGGCGGCGTCGGCGGCCTGCTGGGCGTTCTCGCGGTTGTGCAGGAAGAACCCTACGTCTACCACCGCCATTGCGGACAGCAGCGTGACGCATAGCATCAGCGTGAACAGAATCAGCGCTTGTCCCCGCTCGGAGCGTATGTTCGTAGTAGTTGGTTCCATGTGTGCCCCATCCCAGGTGTGGCTTGAAAACCACATAACGATATTCAGGCGAACAATCACTTGACGGAACAATTCACCATAATCAGGGACGGCGCTGCAGTTAGAGCCGTTACGTTCGGAAGGAACCCTTACCGGACCGCTAACGAAGATTAACGGCTTCTTTACCGCCTCTTACCCCGGCGCGTAGAGATTCGGTTAGCGGAGCAAATGACTAGAAGAGAGAGACTCGTCCTGATAACCCGGCTGTAGCTATTTGTCGAGCCCGGCCGCTTCGACGATGGCCTTCTTCAACGAATCGCTCAGCTCACGCGTTTGCGAGTGCCGTGAACCCACGAAGTGCTTCTGGTGAACCGTTCCGACGAAGCGTTTCTGGTAGACCGCCAGGAAGGCACGAACGGCCATAGGGTCGAACTGGGAGCCGCTGTGGCGCAGGATCTCCGCCAGAGCCTCCTCAGCGGGCAGGGCGGCTCGATAGACGCGGTCCGAGGTCATCGCGTCGAACGTGTCGGCGATCATGAAAATGCGCGCCCCCAGCGGAATCTGCTCGCCAGCAAGCCCGCGCGGGTAGCCGCCACCGTCGAACCGCTCGTGGTGCGAGAGGACGATATCGCTGACCGGCACGAGGAAGTCGACGGAGCGCAGAATCTCAGAGCCCGCCCTCGAGTGGGTGCGCATGACTTCCCACTCGTCTTCGGTGAGCTTGCCGGGTTTGCGGAGGATACCGTCCGGCACAGCGATCTTGCCGACGTCGTGGAGGAGCGCGCCCCAGGTAATGTAGCGCCACTCCTGCGTGTCGTTCGGGATGCCCATCTCAGCCGCGATGGCGGCGGTCAAGTCAGCCACGCGCTCCGAGTGGCCAGCCGTCTCGGTGTCCCGCGCGTCGAGAGCAGCCACCAGTGAGCGCAGGGTCCCGTCGTAGGCGTTCCCCAGGCTGGTCATTGCCTCTGTTACCATGTCGTGCGCGTGCTGCAGTTCCTTGTGCGCGTGTCGCAGGTCCATCACGCTCTTCGTTGTGCGGTCCAGGTACTGCTTGATCGACAGGCGCATCATCAACGGCGGTGCGATGAAGACGAGCAGACCCCACAGCCCCATCGCTTCGTCCGCAGCAACGATCGCCAGCCCAAGTGCCGCCAGCACGAGATAGTGCGGCGCGAGCCAGAGGAAGTTCTCTTTCCAGACGGCGCGCAGCGTCGAGCGGCCGCTGAGCGCGATCGCGCTGGCGACGAGGATCGTGTTGACGATGAAGTTGGCGCCCCCGGCAAGGGCCACCGGCCCGAAGGCCTCCGGCCAATCGCGGCCGTAGTTGATGCCGCTGAACGCGTCGAGGACGACGACGGCGGCAGTGCCGGCGATCATCAGCGCGCCGAAATTGAATAGTGTCTTGTGAATCGGACGCCCCATGGCGGATGACGCGACGGCGAACGGAATCACGACCGCGAGGCCTGTCATTCCGCAGGCGACGATGGCCGCGAAAATAGGCACAAACGCCAGCGAGACGCGGCTCGAGCCGTACATGCTGAAGTCGGTCCGCTCAGCGGCGATGGCGAGAGCGGTTAAGACGAAGAGCAGAACCCAATCGGTCGAGGCAGGAGCCTCGATAAGCCCGTACGCGAAGACGGCGAGCCCGGCGAACGAGACCAGGAAGATGAGCGCCGAGAGCAGAGCAGAGGCCAATGCCGAGCGGTCCTCCGTCTGGGAGGCCGGTTCTGGTTGCTCAGTTCGGGGCGTGTTTTCAGGCACCCGGACGAAGCCGGAATCCGCCTTGCCGATAAATCGCATCGCTTAAGTAAGACTCCCGGATTGGGCGATTAGTTATCCGTAAACGAAGCCTCGGGGCAATTTGACACCGTGGCGAAAGTGCGCCACCTGAGAGACTTCGCAGGCTGGAGAGTGACCGTCACTCATCCTGATGCGACGCAAGTGTGCGCCGTTACGAAGAATTTCGCTTACAGCAAGGCGCGTCCCAGCCCATCTCTAGAAGCACAAACTGCCGGTTCCCCGAGGGTTGGCGCAGTCGACATAAGACCACTTCACCAATTGTTCACCCAGTTCCTACGCGGTTCGTCAGCTAACGAGCGCCGCTCGGCCGCGGTCCCTTCTATACATCGTGCTTCCCATCAATTTCAGCGGCTGCGATACTAGGACACGATGAAGATCGCTGACCAACCAACTTCACCAGCCGCAAACCAGCTCGACATCTCGATAGTGATGCCCTGCCTCAACGAAGAGGACGGTGTCGCTGAGTGCGTGGGCAAGGCGCTCGACTGGATAAGTCGCGCCGGGATGCGGGGCGAGGTCATCGTCGTCGACAACAACTCCACCGACCGCTCGGCGGAGATTGCGGCGGCGGCGGGCGCCCGGGTGATACCTGAGAAGGAGCCCGGCTACGGCGCGGCCCTGCGTCGAGGCTTTCGCGAGGCGCGGGGCAAGTACATGGTCATGGGCGACTGCGACGGGACATACGAGTTCTCGCAGTTAGACCCGCTTGTCGGCCCCCTGGGCGAAGGATACGACCTGGTGATGGGAAACCGCCTGACAGACCAGCTCGAGCACGGGGCGATGCCATGGGCCCACCGCGTCATCGGCACGCCGATGATTTCGTGGATGCTGCGCCTCTTCACCGGCGCCAAGATTACCGATAGCCAGTGCGGAATCCGCGCGATGCGCCGCGATTCCATTCAGGCGCTGGGTCTGCGGACGCCCGGCATGGAGTTTGCCTCGGAGATGATCCTGAAGGCGATGCAGCACAACCTCAAGCTGACGGAGGTCCCTGTTCCGTACAACGTCCGCGTGGGCGAGGCCAAGCTCAGCACCATCCGCGACGGCTGGCGTCACCTTCGCTTTCTTCTGATCAGCAGCCCGAGCTATGCGTTCCTTGCGCCCGGCTTCCTCTCGCTGCTGCTCGGCCTCATCTGCCTTGTGATCACCGTTGCTGCCACCAGCGGTGTCTCGATTTTCGGATTCGACTGGCAGCCGGTCTTCGCGGCCAGCATCTTCTTTGTGATCGGCATCAACGCCGTCATGCTAGGCCTGTTAGCGAAATTGCTTGCCGTACGAACGGGGGATATCGAGAGCCGGCTCGTGACCTTCTATCACAACTACCTTGGCCTCGAGCACATGATGGCGATCTCGCTCGCCATGTTTGTCTCGGGTATTCTCATCGACACCGGCGTGCTGATCGCCTGGCTCAACGATTCCAGCGTCGACCTCATTCCGTGGACAGCATTGGCGCAGAGCCTGATTCTCATCGGCGCCAACCTTCTGCTCGGCGCCTTCGCGGCGGCGATGGTCGAGGACTACGCCACTCCGCCCGAATTCGTCTCGGTAGACGATTAGCCAGTCGGAGCGGTTGGCGGGGCGTCGGCCTTCTTCTTGCCGTACGCGTAAAATCCGCTTGCCAGCGGCGCCAGCGGCGTCTTGCACCACGCCCAGTCAACGGCGCGCGCGGCATAAAACGGCGCGCTAGGCCCGGACGTCATCACGAAGTACGAGGGAATGAGCGTGACATCGATGTACCCGATCTTTACCTTCTTGAACCCGGCGTCCTTCAGTTGCTGCTTGAACTCGCCGGGGACCAGTTCGCGTTCGTCGGGGGAGTGGTACTTGTCGTAGTTATCGCGCAGGACGATCCGCCCGATCTTGCGAAGGATGCCGTCCTTGTTTGGGTCCTGGGAGTAGAAGAACCCGCCGGGCTTGGTGTGGGCGTACGCCTCCTCAAGGAGTCCCGGCAGGTCAGGGATCGGGACGTGGTGCAGGAAAGCGATGCAGAGAACCGCATCGAATTGTGTATCCCAGCTCAACTCTGACAGCGGCAGGCACTGGTAATCGACGTTCGTTACGCCGGCGCGCTCGGCATTTCGTTTGGCGATTTCGATAGCTGGCGGCGAAATGTCTAGCGCCGTGATGTGGCCGACGTGCGGCGCCAGCATCAGCTCGAACTGGCCGTCACCGCAGCCGAGGGACAGTACGCGCTCGAGCTTGACGTCGCCCGCGGTGCGGAGGAGCGACTTGAGCTCACGCGCCATGCGCAGGCGGAACCCGACGGGGTGGTACATGCCTTCTTCATAGATTCGCTCGAAGAAGGCAATCTCATCGCTTTCGATGTTCTTGGTTTCGCGCTCGTTCAATAGAAACTCGCTTCCCTAATGTCAGCAGGTGGTCTTGGAACGCAGTTAAGGGTACATGAGGCCGTTATGAAGCGTCCACAGAAGCGGCCCGGTAGCGCAGCTATTCCTTCGCAGAAACGTTACGTTATCCTTAACCGAGTGTCAGATTTAGCGAGCGAATCGGACGTTAACCCGCCGTCGGAGCCGAGCGGCGAGCAAACAGCGCCCCATGATCCAACGTTGAAGCCCAGCGAGCATGCAGGGGAGCAGGATCAACCGGTTGTCGGAGCGACCGCAGCGCCATCGGAGACGAATGCTTCGGCGGGCGGATCTACCGGTGAGAAGACCTTTCTCGATAGATTGATGACCCGCGAAGTACTCATCTCGATCATCTTTGCGATCCTTACATTTTCCGTGTACTGGTACCTTGGCCCGCAAGACACCGCGTACTCGTACCAGATATCCGAGGCGAACAACATCCTTCACGGCCACCTCGATCTGCGGCCGGCCGACTCCAAGAACCTCAATGTTTTGGAGCGTGTGCTCTTCGATGGCAACCACTTTTGCCTGCCGGTCGGCGATGAGGACAAGCTCCCAACGCTCACCCCGTACGAAGACATGATCAAGGCAGGCGTGCCACCGGAGCAGGCCGCAGCAGCGATTATTTCGCCCAACTGCAAGCTGTATATGCAGCACGCCTTAGGACCGTCATTTGTCGTCATGCCGGGGGTCGTGCTGTTTGGCAAGGACATGAACCAGACGCTTGTTTCCGTAGTCATGGCGTCGCTCACGGCGATCATCGTTTACGCCGTCGCCCGGAAGATGAGCAAAGACCCGTTCGCGCAGGTAGCGCTGACGGTGCTCATGTTATTCGGGACGATCTTCTGGTGGGCGGCGGCGAACGGTGGTGTGTGGATGTTCGCTCACACCATGGCCACGTTCTTCTTATTCGCGGCGATCTATTTCACGCTGGTCCGGCGCTACCCTTTCCTGGCAGCACTGTGTCTCGGCGCGGCGTTTATGAGCCGCCCGACGGTGATCCTCAGTGGCTTCTTCTTTGTGATCATGTTTGCTGACCTCTGGCTCAGGCCAAAGGTGGAAGGTGAGCCGGCGTGGAAGCGCCTCGAGCTCAGACCGGCGCTCGAATTCGCAGCGGGGCTGGCGCCGTGGTTCATCCTAGCGGCCGGCACCAACTACATCCGCTACCACAACCCAACTGAGTTCGGCTACAACTACGTCGAGTCGGCCCACCAGATCTACCTCGCGGCGCTATACAACCACGGCTCTTTCGACCTCACCTACCTGGCGCGGCACCCTCCCGTGGTTCTCGGCCAGATGCCCGTGTTCGAGACGACGGCGCCGTATGTGGTTCCTCGGTACTTCGGTCTCGCAATGTGGGTGACGACGCCTGCGCTAGGATACATCTTCTTCCCGAACATTAAGAAGTACAAAGCGCTGACGGCATTCGGTGTGACTTTGCTTCTCATCGCCGCCGGCATCATCTTGTCACAGGCGATCGCCGGAGCCTGGGCAACCAAATGGTCGACCACGAACATCCCCGCCGGCAT
>JBDTOK010000153.1:0-6708 GCA_039933275.1 Chloroflexota bacterium
CGTCCGCAGGCCAGAAGCGGCTCGAGTCCGGCGTCAGCGCCTCGTCGATCAGGATTACCTCGTCGTCCAGCCAGCCGAACTCGAACTTCGTGTCCGCGATGATGATCCCGCGCTCCGCCGCAAAGTCTCGCCCGAACTTATACAACGCCAGCGACCGCAGCCGCATCGCATTCGCCGCCTGGTCGCCCGCCATCTCCTTCACCTGCTTGTAGCTGATCGGCATATCGTGCCCCTCGGACTCCTTCGTCGATGGCGTGAAGATCGGCTCCGCCAGCTGCTCGCTCTCGCTCAGCCCAACCGGCAACCGAATGCCCGACACCACGCCTTCCTTCTGATAGTCGGCCCACCCCGAGCCCGTGATGTAGCCACGCACCACGCACTCCACATCGATCCGCTTCGCCTTCCGCACCACCATCGAGCGCCCGATCATCTCCCGCGGCAGCTCGACCGGCACCTCCGGCACGCGCGTGCCATCCACTACGCGAATGAAGTGGTTCGGCACGATATCGCCCGTCTTCTCGAACCAGAACGCCGACATCTGCGTTAGCACCGCTCCCTTGTCAGGGATGCTTGTCGGCAGCACAACATCAAACGCCGACAACCGGTCCGTCGCCACAATCAGCAGCTTGTCGCCGAGATCGTAGATGTCCCGCACCTTCCCCCGTGCGATAAGGGGAAGATCCAGTGTCGATTCACTAAGCGTCGCAGTCATCCGAGCCTCCTCTAAATAGCATTCCGCAAGAAGTCTTGCCTTTGCCTTGTGTAGAACCACTTCATCCGCTTGTTCCGCGATTGCGTCGAGCGTTTGCTTATGGGCCCTGGCGCCCTCTTCAATCAGAAAGGAGGCGGCCTCGAGTTCGTTCGGAAAGAGGCCGAGATCGACTACCTTCTTCAGACGCGCAGCGGTATGGGGAGAGACCGTAACATCGGTGAATAGCAGATCCGGCAAGCGTCGACCTCGCGGGTTCCGCAAATCACTGCCAACTGGAAAGTAGCGAAGCTTTCCGCGGACTTTCTGCGCATGGACGGTTGCGACGCGTTGCTCGCGAACTTGTTTGGCCAATGTCGTCGCCAAGGACTGGATTGGATCCTTTGAGCCGCTAGTGGCCAAGCCTCGATCCAAGGCGGTCTTCGCGTAGTCATCTGCCGACAATCCGGGTCGTTCTTTAATAAGAGCTTCCACGATCTGCATAAATCCAGTGGCCATTTCGTCCTCTTCTCCTGTCAGCCTAAACTATAGGATAACAGGATGGAAGTCAAATTAAGCCCACTCGCCCAAACGAATCATCTACGTACCGCAAGTACCACCCAACATCAAACAACCCCTCCAACTCTGACTCGGGCAACTTCGACGTCACCCGCTCATCCTCGCGCAAAATCTCCAAGTACGGCCGCCGAGACTCCCACGCCACCATCGCGTCCGCCTGCACAATCTTGTACGCCTCCTGCCGGTTCATCCCCGCTTCCACCAGCGCCAGCAGCACGCGCTGACTGAACGGCAGGCCGTAGCTCTGTTCCATGTTCTCAAGCATCCGCTCCGGGTACACCCGCATCCCGCGCACGATGTACGTCATCATGTCCAGCATGTAGTCCAGCACAATGCACGCGTCCGGCAGAACCACTCGCTCTGTCGACGAGTGCGAGATGTCCCTCTCGTGCCACAGCGGTATGTTCTCCATTGCCGCCACGCTGTAGCCGCGAAGCAGCCGCGCCAGCCCCGAGATTCGTTCCGCCTTTTCCGGGTTGCGCTTGTGCGGCATCGACGACGACCCCGTCTGCCCTTGCGCGAACGGCTCTTCCACCTCGCGGACCTCTGTCCTCTGCAAGTGCCGTATCTCCGTGGCGAACCGGTCGAGCGACGAACCGATGATGGCCAGCGTCGAGATGAAGTACGCGTGCCGGTCCCTGTGCACAACTTGCGTCGAGATCGCTTCGACCAGCAGCCCCAGCTTCCCGCAGACGTCGTCCTCCAGGTCCGGCGGCACCGTTGCGTGTGAGCCCACCGGCCCCGATATCTTGCCGACCGCCACCTGCTCCTTCGCGCTCACCAACCGGTGCGAGTGACGGCGCATCTCGTCGTACCACCCCGCCAGCTTCTGCCCGAACGAAATCGGCTCGGCGTGAATGCCGTGGCTGCGGCCCATCGTCGGCGTCATCTTGTGCTCTTTCGCGCGCTCTGCAATCGCCGCCATCAGCGCCGCGATCCCGGCCTGCAGCAACTCCGAAGCCTGCACCAGCCGCAGCGCCTGCGCCGTATCCTCCACATCGTGCGAAGTCAGCCCCAGGTGCACGAACCGCGACTCTTCCCCCAGCGAATCCGCCACGGAGCGCAGCCATGCATTCAGATCGTGGTGCATCTCTGCCTCGTACTCCGCCCACTGCGCCATGTCATAGGAAGCGCCGCGGATCTTCGCCATAGCCTCCGCCGGAATCACGCCGCGCTCAGTCCACGCCTCGCAGACGGCAACCTCAACCCGCAGCCAGGAGTCAGCCTTAGCCTTCTCAGACCAGACCGCTCCCATCTCCGCCCGCGTGTAGCGTTCGATCATGCGGCGAGCTCCGATCGCTGAGGGGGAAGTTCGTTTCGCAAAAACGAGTTGCCACTAGACATAACGGGCATCGCCGACTCAAGCAACCAACGGCGCCTGATGTCATTCTGAGCGCCCCCACCATCCGTCGACAGCGCAGCAAAACCTCGTGAAGAACCCGCGGCGGCGGCGCCATCCGAAACGGGTGCCCAAACACCACGCCCATCACCAGGCGCATCAAATACAGAAATCGGATCGAGGAGGGGTACCCTCACGCCCCCATATTAAGTAAACGCGAGTCGAGGTGCGACATAATCGCGGCTCCCGCCAACATTTCTCCCGTGTGCAATACGCGTTCACCCGGAGGCCTAGCTTGACGTTGTCCACACCGTGTCGATATAGTCCGGCCCACGCAAAGGGGGAGTCGACGCGCGTGTCCGAAGCAATCGAACGCTATCGCTGGTTCATCATCGCAGCTATCGCCGCGCCGATGCTTGTCGCGATCGGGTTGTTGCTGAAGGGACGGCTGGATGATCCCGCGCCGCTCACGATCCAGACGAGCGATCTGCCGGTTGGCGAGATCCAGGTTTATGTGACGGGCGCAGTGCAGCATCCGGGCGTCTACCCGCTCACGGACGGGTCGCGATGGATCGATGGGCTGGCGGCGGCTGGAGGCGCGACGTCGGACGCCAATCTGACAGCGGTGAACCTGGCAAAACGCGCGCAGGACGAAGATCAGATCGTGGTGCCGTCGCTTAGCGGGAACGGCGGAGCTGTGGCTGGTGCTTCGATTGGGCCGCTAGTGAACCTGAACACGGCGAGCCAGGCCGACCTCGAGGCCCTGCCTGGTGTCGGCGAGGTGCGGGCGAACGACATCGTGCGGTCACGGACGACGGACGGGCCGTTCTCCCAGGTGGAGGACCTTGTGCTGCGGCAGCTGGTCTCGCAGTCGGTGTTCGATCAAATCGCGCCGATGATCACCGTCAACTGATGGCCGCGGCGTTACTGGCGCTGGCCTGGCTGCTCGGCGCAGCCGCGGCTTCGATGTCCGGCGTCGACTGGTGGGTGATTGTGGGTGCGGCGTCGCTGTTTGCGGCTGGGACGTTCGCGTGGCGGACTCGGCCGCGTGGCCTGCGCGCGGATGGGATGCCGCGCAAACGCCGGTCGCAGGTGACGACGGTGGTGGTGATGGCGCTGGGTGTGGCGACGGTGCTCATCGCCGGCTGGCGGTATGACGTGGCGGGGGCGCCGGATCTGAGCCTTGCTCGGCTGAACGATGGGCCAGCGGTGAAGTTGCGCGGCGTTGTCAGCGACGAGCCGGAGGAGCGCGAGACGACGACGCTCTACCGCCTCGATATCAGCGACGTATTCGAGGGTGGAGAGTGGCGGGCGCAGCCGGGGGCAGTGCTGGTACGCGGGCCGATCGCGCCGCGGTACGAGTATGGCGACGCGCTGGAGATCGAGGCGAAGCTGGAGACGCCACCGACGTTTGCGGACTTTGACTACCGCGACTACCTGGCGACGCGCGGGATCGCTTCGATCGTGAGCTTTCCGAAGACGACCGTGATTGCGCATGACCAGGGGAACTGGCTCCGAGCGACGATGATCGACGTGAAGTCGCACCTTTCGCGGGCACTATCCGACGTATTGCCGGAGCCGCATTCATCGCTGGCGGCGGGCATCTTGTACGGTGAGCGCTCGGCCATTCCGGATGACTTGAGCAGCGACATGCGAATCACCGGCACGAGCCATCTCGTTGCCGTCTCTGGGCAGAACGTCACGATCGTGGCGGCGATGGTAATTGCGGTGCTGGCGTGGCTGATCGGGCGGCGGCCAGCGGCGTGGGTAAGCCTGGGAGCGATCGTTGGGTACACGATGCTGGTTGGTGTGCAGCCTTCGGTCATTCGGGCGGCGATCATGGGCGGGATCTTCGTGATCGCCACGATTTCGGGGCGCCAGAGATCGTCGCTCACCGCGTTGTTGCTCGCGGGCGCGGTGATGTCGGCGCTGGATGCGAAGGTGATCGATGACGTCTCGTTTCAGCTGAGCTTTGCGGCGACGGTTGGGTTGACGACGCTGAGCGGGCCGCTTCGCGTGCGGCTGCAGAACGCGGCGAACCGGAGCGCGATCATCGGCGGGTTCCCGTTGACGGCGCCGGCGATCGAGGGCTTTGCGGTGACGGTGGCGGCGGTGCTGTTCACGCTGCCGATCACGGCACTGAAGTTCGGGCAGATATCGATTGTCGCGCCGATCGCGAACATGTTCGTGGTTCCGGCGTTCCTGGCGGTCGGGCTGACGGCTGGCGTGGCGGCGGCGATCGATCTGATCGCGCCGGGACTTGCGCCGATCGGGTCGTGGATTGCGTGGCCGGCGGCGGAGTACATGATCGAGGCGATACGGTTGTTCGCGAGTGTGCCGGGTGCATCGGCGACGCTCGACGGTGTGCAGACGTGGGAGGCGGGCGTTTGGTACGGGGTGTTGTTGGCGGGAACGTGGTGGGTGGCGTCGCATCCGGGCGAGGCGATCGAGCCATCCCCTCCGCCAGAGCCAGTGGCGCGGAGGGCGCTTTTGCCGGCCAGCGGGCTGGCGTTGCTGGTCGCGCTGGCGGGAGTGACGGCGCTGCTATATCTCTCGCGGCCGGAGGGTGGGCGGCTGAGCGTGACGTTTCTCGATGTTGGGCAGGGCGACGCGATTCTGATCGAGGGGCCGCAGGGGAACCGCGTGCTTGTGGACGGCGGGCCCGGCTCGCTGCCGATCACGCGGGCGTTGTCACGGAACCTGCCGTTCGATGACCGGCGGATCGACATGGTGGTGCTAACACATGCGCAATCGGACCACATGGCAGGGCTGCTGACGGTGGTCGACAAGTACGACGTTGGGGAGGTGTTGGACGCGGCTCTGCCGGGAACCAACGGACTGTACGACGCGTGGGAGGCGACGGTGCGCGATTCGGGGGCGGCGATTGTGACGGCTGACCGCGGGCAAGGGATTGACCTCGGCGACGGGGCGATGCTGCGGGTGCTGGCGCCGGACGATAGCGATCCGCTGCTGACGGCCGTGAAGGACTTGAACACGTCATCGACGGTGTTGCGGCTGACGATAGGTGACACGTCGTACCTGCTGACGGGCGACCTCGACGAGGCCGGAGAGCGGACGCTAATCGCCTCGGGGACGGACTTGCAGGCGAACGTGCTCAAGGTTGGGCACCACGGATCGAAGACGTCATCGTCGCCGGAGTTCCTGGCCCGCGTGCAACCGGCGATCGATGTAATTGAGGTCGGGGCGGCGAACAGCTTCGGGCATCCGGCGCAGGAAACGCTCGGGCGGCTGGCGGGCGACCTGGTGCTGCGGACGGACGAGGATGGGGACGTGACGGTGACGACAGACGGCTCGCGCATCTGGGTCGAGCGATAGCCCTCACCCCTAACCCCTCGCCTCCTCCTGAGGCGGACGCTTCGCGCACTGCGTGGGCGAGGGGCACTCTGTTTTCGCTGGGGGGATCGTTCGCAGCGAATCGCGGCGCTCCTTTGACAGAGCTGAAGCGGGAATGATCGGTTTGACACACTAGCCTGAAAGGGGCAATGTAAATGTGCGATGTCAACGCTGAAGCAAAAGTCTATATCCGCCAGGGTGACGGCCAATTGAAGCCGGTCGATATGCCGGACTGGCTCGCGCAAAGGGAAGCGATCTACTTCCGCCTGCGGAAGAAGGGCCTAGTGCTAGACGAGATTCGGTTTCTGTTTGAGGCTAAGGCGACGTGAGTGCGCGATACGATTCCGCTACAGTCTCAAACATCATTTTGTAGACCTTAGCGACGTTAGCGGATGATCCAACTTCGGTAAGGTGCGTAACTTGTTTGGTTAGTTGAAGGGCAACATACATTGCCGCTATGTTCTTGTCGTCTGTTGCTAGTCCGTCGGGCATGTTGGGGGGCCTCCTGACAGTGAGATGCCGCCTATTTTAGCGACAAAACTGATCGTAGGCTTGGAGCGCGGTAGCAATCTGCTCGGAAGTCGCGCCAGTGGTCGTCACGCCACGGTCTTGGATTATCGCCCGATACAAAAGGCATTCCCCGCTTTCGCCTTGCCCTTCATGCCAAAGTGCATATCCGGAGCCTAGTCCGGCCAGCGCGAAGATCAGCGCTGTAGCGAATACCAGGGCGACAACCCACCTTCGGCGC
>JBDTOK010000154.1:0-6671 GCA_039933275.1 Chloroflexota bacterium
AGGCCTACCTCGGCGGCTTCCGCGAGTTCCGTCCGGTGACCGCGCGCACCACCCGGATTGCCAGTTCCCCGACGATGAAGGCCGCATCAACCCCGCCGGAACTGAGGTGGAGGCCGTTCATCAACAAAAAATTCACGTTCATAACGATGGCGACGAACGCCGTGAACCGCGTGAATAAACCCAGAACCAGCGCTGCCCCGACCGCTATTTCCCCAGCGATAACCAGCAGCGTCAGAGGGTCATCGACCTTCAGGAAAACGTGCTCGATTAGCCAGTCGTACGGCGGGATCGCAGTGTCGATGCCCTTGCGCAGCTTCTCGCTCAGCCCATCGCCGCCGATGTAGCCGCTGGCGATCTGGTGCTCCGCCTCCTGCAAGAAGAAGGCGCCCATGACGATGCGGACCGCCGTGAGCAACCAGTTGTACCAGCGATTGACGCTGGTCATACGCCCTCAGCCGCGGGACGGCTCTTAACGCTAGCCCCGGTACTGGTAGCGCCCGGCCACCTTGTCCTTGTTCAGTCGCTTGTTCAGGTGCAGGCCCTCCAGCACAAACTCCACGGCGGAAGCGGTAGACGCTTCGCTAGACTTGGCCCCCAGCTTTTCGATCGCCGCTTCCAGGCCTTCCGTGTCCTTAGCCAGCTTGGCGTACTCAGCGGATGGCGTCATGTCGGAGACTTCGCAGGCGTACCCTGCCTTGAAGCGCGCGACGATCGGCTCCAGCTCGCCGAGCGAGAAGTAGTGGTTGAACACGGCCAGCACGGCGCCCTGGATCAAGCGCTCCACGATCTGCTCTTCCCGGCCGTCGTCCACCGTCTCGAACTCGATCTTGCCGGTGAGTGCCGGCGTCACGAACGGCAGGTCGCTCACGCGCGGGACGACTTCGCTTTCCTTCAAGCGGATAGCGCGGCGCATGGCGTTGGCCAGTAGCGCTTCGTAGTCAGCAATCGATGCGCGGACGGAGACCCCGGAGCGCTGGTTGATGTCCGGAGAGCGTCGGGCGAGACGTGTGACCTCGACGACGATCTCCTTCATGTATTGCGGGACGTCGACGGCGCGGTCGCCATCGTCCTCAAAGTGCATGCGCTCCTGCTCGACGATGTCGATTTCGTGCTCCGCCTGCTTCGGGTAGTGCGTGCGAATCTGCGCGCCGTAGCGGTCCTTGAGCGGCGTGATGATCCGCCCCCGGTTCGTGTAGTCCTCCGGGTTGGCGGACGCGACGACCAGCACATCCAGCGGCAGCCGCAGCCGGTAGCCGCGAATCTGCACGTCGCGCTCTTCCATGATGTTCAGCAGACCCACCTGGATGCGCTCGGCCAGGTCCGGAAGCTCGTTGATGCAAAAGATGCCGCGGTTGTGGCGCGGGATGAGGCCATAGTGAATCGTCAGCTCATCAGAGAGATAGCGGCCCTCAGCCACCTTGATCGGGTCGACTTCACCGATGAGGTCCGCAATCGTGATGTCGGGCGTCGCAAGCTTTTCGCCGTAGCGGCGGTCGCGGTCAATCCACTCGATTTCGACGTGCTCGCCTTCGCTGGCGACGAGGTCGCGACAGCGCCGGCAGATCGGGTCCAGCGGCTCGTCGTTGATCTCGCAGCCGGTGATCGCCGGAATCTGCTCATCGAGAAGATTCGTCAGCGAGCGGATGATGCGCGACTTCGCCTGTCCGCGCTCACCGAGGAAGATGATGTCCTGGCCGGAAAGCAGCGCGTTCTCCAGGTGCGGCAAGACCGACTCTTCGTAGCCGATGATGCCCGGAAAGTGCTCCTGCCCGTTCTCAATGCGTGAGATGAGATTGCGGCGAATCTCCTGCTTGACCGTGCGCGGCTTGTAGCCGGACGCTCGCAACTCCGAAATTGTCCTGGGCTTCTGATTTACCACTGCGCGCCCCCGTCCGTTGGTGCTTGTCCTGAGTTCGTTGACCACATTATAGCGCGGGCGCCCAGGCGGAAAGTGACAATAGTCACGCACGCGGCTCCAATGATTCGGCTGTCGCTAGGCTAAGCGGCCCTATACACTTTTCACAAGACCGGAACGGCCTCGCACCGAAAGGACGCAAGCTCTGTCACCTGACCAGATATTTCTGGACACCGCGCGCCACGTCTACGACGCCATCGGCTGGCCCGGCGTCATCTTCCTTATGGCGATCGAAAGCGCCTGCATCCCCTTCCCCAGCGAGATCATCATGCCGATGGCCGGCTGGCTGCTCATCGATGAGAAAGGGCACGGCTTCTCGTATCTGTTCCTCGGTGCTTTCTACGGAGCGCTCGGCAACACCATCGGCTCGCTGATTGCGTACGCTGCCGGCGCCTTCGGAGGCCGCCCGCTCCTCGAAAAGTACGGGCGCTACATCCTGATCACACGCAAAGACATCGACTGGGCTGACCGGTGGTTCAGCCGCTACGGCGAACGCATCGTCTTAGGAAGCCGCGTCTTGCCCGTCGTGCGGACGTTCATCAGCCTCCCCGCCGGAATCTCCCGCATGAACCTGCCGCGGTTCACGATCCTCACGTTCATCGGGTCGTACCCGTTCTCCTTTGCGCTGATCCTCGGTGGCTACTACCTGGGCGGCAGCTGGGAAGACCTTCACAAGTACGCCCGCCCGATCAGCTACCCGCTGGCCATCATCATCGTCCTCGCCGTCGCCTATTTCTTCTACCACCGTTACCGCGAGATTCAGCGGGAGGGGAAGCCGCCGGAAGACGGCCAGAACTAGCCGCAGCTTTCCGGCGTTCCTTCTATAGATGAAGACTCTCGCGCGAATCCTCGGCGGCGCAGTCCTCATGACGCTTGCTATCGCCGCTGCCTGCGGGGGCAGCGACTCTCCCACAGCGTCGCCGTCCGACTCCGCCACGCCCAGCCCGACGCCAACCCTGTCGCCCAACATCCGCACGCCCGGCCCAACCAGCTCGCCGCCCGTCACCGACTACCGCCTCATCTACCGCGAGTACACCGCGCAAGAGGACGTCATCTGGTCCGCGCCGCTTGACGCCCCGGACCAGCGCGAAGAGGTCCTCCGCATCGCTCACCGCGACGGCTACGGCGTGAAGGCGGTACTCTCGCCCGACTCCACCTACCTTGCGTATCTCTCGCTGCCGGAGAACGCCGTCAGCACGGACTCCTCGCAGGGGGAAGCGTACGTCATCGATCTCGCCTCTACTGATCGCGAGCCTACGCTGCTGGCGGCTGGCATCGACTACAACTACACGCCGCTCTGGTCCCCCGACAGCCACCTCCTGTACATGCGCCAGTACGCCGGCCCGGAGTTCCTCGCCGCCAACGTCATCATCGTTCGCGTGGCGGTGTCGCGAGTCGATCCGAAGGCCAAGACTCCGACACCCACGCCAACGCTCGCGCCCGGCATCGCGCCCGCGCCAACCGTCGACCCCGTCGAGGTCGTGCTGAAAGACAGCGTTGCGCACGTGCTCTCCTTTGCTCCCATCGGCTTCTCCGACGACAAGAAGTCGATGTTCTTCGTGCAAGAAGAAGGCGGCACCGAGGGCGCGACGCTCGTCGGCATCTACTCGCCCGCAACCACCGACGCTGTTGACGCATTCCACAAGGGCGTCGAGAGCTCGTGGTACGACGCCCAGCGTGCCAACCAGCAAGCGATCGACGACGCCAACGCAAACGGCCAGCCCCTACCCGAAACGACGATCACGCCAGTGCCATCGCCGGTGCCGGACAGTCGCTTTGTCGTCCAGCTGAGCGATCAAGCCGCCTTCGATTGCGCGCTGAGCGGCGACCAGCACAAAGTCGCGTACCTGAGCCAGGCGTTCGACGACAACGGCGAAATCCACAACGAGCTCTTCGTCGCAGACATCGTCGAGGCGACCGCCAATCCGTTCGGCGTTGGCGGTGTCAGCGGCGGCGACTTCCTGCGCCCGGTCTGGCACCCCGACGGCCGGCTGACGGCGGGCCTTCTCTCCGCGACCGGCGGCCCCGGGCAAATCATCGTCGCGGCTTTGGACGGTAGCGACCTGCAATACCTCGTGCAGCCGGCCTCGGGTTTCGACAGCCCGATCTCCTGGGCACCCGACGGCAGCTGGCTCGCCGTCCAGCACAACGATGGCAGTTCTCTCGCAAATCCCGGCGCCTCGCATGTCGAGCTCGTCGCCAGCACCGGCCAGCGCCTTGTCGTCCCCAGCACCGACAACGGCACCGAGGACAGCGTCGTCGGCTGGGCGAAAGTAGATGCAATCCCAACGCCCGCACCGTAGCCACCACTTATACTGAGACAGAGGTACACGAATGCTGAAACAGATCATCAACTCCATCCGCCGCAACCACGCGCTTGAGCACGCGACCATCACCCTGATGCTCGCCCAGCAAGGCCCCATGCGAGTCGTTGGGCGCGCGGGCACGGACGGCTTCTACGTCTACGCCAACGTCGCCACCAACAAGCTCGAAGAGTTCGCACACGAAGCGCTCGGCCGCCTCCAGCGCGGCGAGGCCAGCCTGGCCGTCTCCCCGCTCTGCGGCACGAACATCGCCGTCGCCGGCATTCTCGCAGGGACCGCGTCCGTCTTCGCCGTCGCCGGCAAGCGCAGCTTCCTCGACGGAGTGAGCCGTGCCGTCACCGCATCGATGTTCGCCATCGTCGCCTCGCAGCCGATCGGGCGCCTGATCCAGAAGAACTACACAACCTCACCGGACCTCGAAGGCGTGCGCATCGTCTCGGTGGAGCCTGTGGGCAATATCGGCCTGCACAAGGTGCGCACAGCCGCGGCGTAGTCGCTAAGGGGAAGCGACGAGCCAGGCTGGCAGCACCGACGCCGCCCGGCGTTGAGCGGTGACGAGCAGCGGCGCCGCCTGCGCGAACGAGAAGCCGACGACCAGCCCAACAGCCGCGCCGGCAAGTATGTCGGTCGGCCAGTGGATGCCGACAAAGATCCGCGCTACGCCGATGGTGAGCGCCACCGCAAACGCGATGCCCGCGACCACCAGCCGCCACGCCGACAGCGCGCCCGCTGCCGCAAAACCCACGAGCGCGTGGTCGCTGGGAAAGCCGTTGTCCGGCGCATGCGAAATGAGCTGCGTCGTGCCGGCGTCCGAAACGAACGGACGGTCAGCGTAATGCAACTGCGCCACGGCCATCCCCACAACCAGGGCGACCGCGACCGCGACGACAGTAAGCACTGCCACTCGCTGCCCAAGCGCCCTGTCCCCGGCCTCTCTCGGCCAGAACCACATGAAGAGCAGCAATGGGATGATGAGGAAGACGAGGTCCTTCGCCGCCAGCTTCCCGAGGTCGTCGAGTAGACCGCTGTGGCCAGCAGCCCCGTTGATGATGTCCTGGATCGCGTCGTTCATCTATGCAAGTATGTCGCGCCGGTGGAACCACCACCACGCCAACGCCAGGAACACGAGCACGTACGGTATCTGCAACAGCGCCCCGCGCTGCATGTCCAGCGAGCTCGACGGGTAGCGGAAGAGTTGCTCCCACGCGTCCCAGTAGTGAGTGATCAAAAGGCTGCGGATATCCCCCAGCGAATCGATCGCGTTCATGATACCCGAGATAATGACGAGCCCTAGCGTTCCGGCCACTGACCCCAGCGTCGTGTCCGTCATCGTCGAGATCATGAAGGCGAGCGCGATCACCCCCGACATACACCACGCCACGTAGACGGTGGAAATCGCGATGCGGATCAGCGCCTCTTGCTGCGTAAACGTCGTCAGGTCCGGCGAAAGGATCTCGTGCCATCCGAAGAAAGTGACGCCGGCGACCAGTCCCGATATCGGGATGACGATCGTCGCGATCACAGACAGCAGCGCGACGACGATCAGCTTCGTAGCAAGCAGCTTCGACCGAGAGACCGGGCGCACTAGCAGGTAACGCAGGCTGCCCCAGTTCGCCTCCTCGGACAGCGCCGCACCCGCGAACAGCGACACGACAATCACCAACAAGAACGAAGATGTTCCCGCCAGCGCGGCGATCGGCACGTTCAGCCCGGAATGGCTGGCCAGCGCAAAGAACGACGTGTCCCGCCCGCGCGGCTTCCGCCCGAACTCCACCGCAAGCGTCATGATCACCGGGATCGCGATCATCGCCCCGATCGCCAGGTACGTGCGCAGGCGGAACAGTTGCTTCCGCAGCTCGACGAGGATGACGGTGGTCATTCGTCCTCACCCATCATGCCGAGGAACGCTTCCTCTAGCCGCCGTCGCGTCGCCACCGTCTCGATTCCGATACCCGCATGCACCAGCGTCGCCACGATGTCCTTGCGCTCAACGCCGCTCAGCGCGACGGCCAGTCCCGCGGGCGGCTCTGGCTCCACTTTGACCACGCCCGTCGTCGACTTGAGAACGGTCATCGCCTTATCTATGTCATCCACTTCGATGTAAATGCTCTGCCGGCCGCCGATCAACTCTTCGACGGTGCCGCTGGCGACGAGTTTGCCCTTCGCCATGACCGCGGCATGCGTGCAAACCTGCTCGAGCTCCGCCAGGATGTGGCTCGAAAGAAAGACCGTCGCCCCCTCACGCCCGAGGTTGCGGATCAGGTCCCGCACGTCGCGCATCTCGCCCGGGTCCAGCCCCACCGTCGGCTCGTCGAGAATCAGGAGTTGTGGGCGGTTCAGCAGCACCTGTGCAAGCGCCAGTCGCTGCTCCATGCCCTTCGAATACGTGCGCACTCGCCGGTTGATCGCCGTGCCCAGCCCGGCGATCTCCA
>JBDTOK010000155.1:0-6575 GCA_039933275.1 Chloroflexota bacterium
GGGCGAGCAGGGGACGGCCGCCGACCTGCGTGAAGAGCTTGTCGAGGCCCTCCATCCTGGTGCCGCTGCCAGCGGCGACGATGACGGCGCCATACGTCTCGGCCATGGGGATATGAGAACACGGCGGGCAGGCAGAGGGAACAGGCGAAGTTCGTTTGGCAAAAACGGGTTTTCGGGGTGACAGAAGGGGCTTGACGCGGGTGCGGTCTATAATGAATACTCATTCATGCAAATAAACGATGGTTCATGCATTTGAATGAGCCGTCATTCATGGAGTTCTAATCAATGGCCAGAGTCACCGAAGCGCACGTGGAAGCCCGCCGTAACCAGATACTGGACGCCGCCTGGAGCTGCTTCGCCAAGAGAGGCTACCACCAGACGACGATGCAGGACATCGCAACGGACGCGGGGATCAGCGCCGGCGCAATCTACCGCTACTACGCCAGCAAGGAAGCCGTGCTCGCCGCGATCACGGAGCGCAACACCGAACGCTATGCCGAACTGCTCGCCGACATCCGGTCCGAGGCGAAGGAGCCGATGGACGTGCTGGACGCGATCGGGCAGACGATGATGGCCACATTCGAGGACCCGATGTTCGAAATGAACACGCGCCTTGATATCGAGATCCGACCCGAAACCATCCGCAACGACGTCCTGCGCGAGCGCTCGCGCCAGCAACTCGAGTTCTGGCGCCAGTCGCTCGTCGTCCTCCTGCGCGAGGCGCGGGACAAGGGCGAGCTGCGCAAGGACATCGACATCGACACGTTCGTCGTGCTGGCGATCGCTGCGTACGAAGGGCTGCGCAACTGGGGGCTGATCGACCAATCCGTGTTCCGTCCGCGGGAGGTGTTTGACCTGCTGATGAACCTCGTCTCGTCCAAGAGTATCCCCGGCGAGACGGGCCACACGCTCAACTAGAAGGGACCGCCCGCCCCATGATCGATTACAACCCGTTCGCCCCGGAGATCCGCCAGAACCCGTACCCGCACTACGCGCGCCTGCGCAGAGAATCGCCTGTCCTCAAGCTCGATCCGATGGGTTTCTGGATTGTCACGCGACACGAAGACGTGCAGACGGTGCTGAAGTCGCCGCAGCTGTTCTCCTCCGAGGCGATGGCGGGGCCGCAGGGCCATGAGTCCGGCTACATCCCCAGCATCATCACGATGGATCCGCCGGTGCACGGGCGTTATCGCTCGCTGGTGAGCCGGGCGTTCACACCGAAGATGATCGCTGAGCTTGAGCCGCGCATCCGCGAGATCACTCGTGAGTTGACGGCGAACGCCGGTCGCACGTCGGAGTTCGACGTGATCGGGGAGGTCGCGCTGCCGCTGCCGGTGCGCGTCATCGCTGAGATGCTTGGCGTTGAGCCGGCCCGCTACAGCGACTTCAAGCGCTGGTCTGACCTGCTGGTCGGACAGATGATGCGGCAGGGCGCGGCGCCGGAACAGATCGCTTACGAGACGGCGGAGAACGGCGCGTTCAACCAATATTTCCGCTGGACGATCCAGGACCGCCGCCGCCAGCCGAAGAACGACCTGATCAGCGCGCTCGTGCAGGCTGAGGTTGAGGGCGAGCACCTGACCGAAGACGACATCTTCAGCTTCGCGGGCCTGCTGCTGGTGGCTGGCAACGAGACTACGACGAACCTGCTCGGCAACATGGTGCTGGCGTTGCTTTCGAATCCCGACCAGCTCGCGCGCTTGATCGAAGACCCGTCGCTGATTCCGGCGGCCGTCGAAGAGACGCTGCGGTATGACTCGCCGGTGCAGATGCTCTTCCGCTTTGCGCGGGAAGACGTCGAGCTCAGCGGCCAGATTGTGCCGAAGGGCTCGCTGGTCTGGCCGGTTCTTGGCTCCGCGAACCGCGACGAGACTCGGTTCCCGAATCCGGACCGCTTCGACATCACGCGCGAGACTAACGGCCACGTTGCCTTCGGGAACGGGATCCACTTCTGCATCGGCGCGCCGCTTGCTCGGCTCGAGTCACGCATCGCGATCGAAGAGATGCTGCCGCACCTGGCGACGATGAAACTGCCGGAGCGGTCGTTGGAGTACATCGATGCGTTCTTCCTGCGCGGGTTGCAGCGCTTGCCGCTGATCACGCCGGAGCCCGTGATGGCCTCGATGCCGCCGAGCCCGATGGAGCTGGCGCGGCTGATCCGGGCGTCCGGCACTGCACTGGTGAAGGAAGGCTGCGCCGGAGTGAAGACGCTGTTGCGCCGACGGCTTGGGCGCAGCGACATCGGCATTCTCTAGCAGTCGACAACTTACCCCCCGAGGCCGGGAGATCCCCCATCTCCCGGCCTTTTGCATGGCCTGGGGAAATGGGGAAATGGGAAATGGGAAATGGGAAATGGGGTGTGGCGAGCGGCGTTGTGCCGTTGGCGGGTGTTGTTAATGGGCGGGTGGCGTTTGGGCGCAGCGTTTTTTGTAGGGGAATGCGAGTCGACTGAACAGTGGGGTTGTTGGCCTGGGCGAATTGGTGGGCGAGCACAGCTGACGCTGCGCCCTACGGGTACGCTTCGCTTCGCCTAGGGGTAGATGCCGCGGAGGCGGGAGGCTTCGGCTACGCGGCCTACGGCCAGGACCATAGCGGCTTCGCGGAGGGTGATGTTGTGGCGCTCAGCCGCTTCAGTGACGTCCAGGCAAGCGCGTGTGATCACCTTGTGCAGGCGGTCGTTGACTTCGTCTTCGTCCCAGAAGTAGAACTGTAGGTCTTGCACCCACTCGAAGTAGGAGACGATGACGCCGCCGGAGTTCGCAAGGATGTCCGGGATGACGATGATGCCGCGGTCCGCGAAGATGGCGTCGGCTTCCGGCGTTGTTGGGCCGTTCGCGCCTTCGACGATGAATTTTGCGCGCACCTTGTCTGCGTTCGAGCCGGTGAGCTGTCCTTCGAGTGCAGCCGGCACGAGGAAGTCGACCGGCAGCTCAAGCAGTTCTTCGTTCGTGATCTTTTCGCCCGCCTTTGATTCGGCGAGTGGGATCGTGTCCTCGCGGTAGGGCATCAGCGCGGCGATGTCGAGTCCGTTGGGGTTGTAGATGCCGCTCTGTGCATCGCTAACGGCGACGACTTTCGCGCCGATCTCATGCAGCAGTCGCGCGGCCGTTGCGCCGACTTTGCCGAAACCTTGCACGGCGACTGTCGCGTCGCCGAGGTTCACCTGGTGGTGTCGGGCGAACTCTTGCACGACGTACTGCAGTCCGCGTCCGGTCGCTTCCGCGCGGCCGAGCGTGCCGCCGACGGCAACGGGTTTGCCGGTTACGATGCCGGCAATTGTGTAGCCCTGGTGCATGGAGATGGTGTCCATGATCCAGGCCATGATCTGCTCGTTCGTGCCCATGTCCGGCGCCGGGATGTCCTGCGCCGGGCCGATGATGATGCTGATCTCGGTGGCGTAGCGGCGGGTCAGATCCTCCAGCTCGCGCTGTGACAGCGTTTTCGGGTCGACGATGACGCCACCCTTTGCGCCGCCGTACGGCAGGTTGACGACGGCCGACTTCCAGGTCATCCACATCGACAGCGCGCGCACTTCGTCCAGCGAGACGTGCATGCTGTAGCGGAGGCCGCCCTTGGCCGGGCCGCGCGCGACGTTGTGCTGCACGCGGTAGCCGCTGAACGTGCGCACAGTGCCGTCGTCCATGTTGACGGGGAAGTTGACGGACAGCTCACGCTTGCAGTGACGGAGGACATCGGCCATCCCGGGGTCGAGGTCGAGGCGGGCGGCGGCAGCGTTGAACTGGGAGAGAGCCGTGCCCAGAATGTCGTTCTCTGGCTTGTTCGATGGCGGAGCGGCCTGTTGTATGACCATACGGTTACACCTCGATTATAGGACGCCGGGGTGTAGCACGGGCGTAACAGTTTCGCGAAAGAAAGTTCCTCGCGAATCGTTAATGAGAGGCGCTTTCCATAAACGCAGACAGGGCCCGGCATCTGCCGGGCCCTGCCTGCTCAAAGCTCTGGATTGGTCTAGAGGGCTTCGTCCGCGTCTGCAGCCGTGGTGTCGTCCTCGTTGATATCTTCGAGTGCGATGTCGTCGTCGGTGCCACCGCCCAGCGGTAGCTCTTCGACGGCCACGCCAGCGTCGACCAGCTCTCCCTCAACAATTTCGGTGTCTTCGAGCTCATCGCTGTCTTCGACCCGGAGGTCGCCGCCGAGAGTACCTTCGTCTTCCAGCGGCTCTTCGAGGTCTTCGGCATCGAGGTCGCCGAGCGCGGTCCACTCGTCGAGGTCAGCATCGTCGTCACCGTCACGCAGGCTGAAGCCCGACGGCAGCGCCATATCGCTGAGGCGTTGCGGTGCCGGCAGCGCCTCGACCTCGATCTCGGCGCGGGCCGGGATGAGCTTGCCGATGATGACGTTCTCCTTGAGGCCGAGCAGGCGGTCCACCTGGCCGCTGATCGCTGCTTCGGTGAGCACACGCGTCGTCTCCTGGAAGGAGGCGGCGGCGAGGAAGCTCTCCGTGTTCAGCGAGGCCTTGGTGATGCCGAGCAGGACGGGCTGTGCGGTGGCTGGTTCGCCGCCGGCCGCGAGCACGCTTGCGGTCTCGCTCTCGAACTTGAAGCGGTCCACCAGCTCACCCGGCAGCAGGTTGCTGTCGCCGGACTGGTCGACGCGCACACGCCGCAGCATCTGGCGGACGATAACTTCGATGTGCTTGTCGTTGATCGTCACACCCTGCGAGCGGTACACCTTCTGCACTTCTTCAACGAGGTACAGCTGCACTGCTTCCGGACCCTGGATGCGCAAGATGTCCTGCGGGTTCAGCGGGCCTTCCGTCAGCGCCTGGCCAGCGTGGATGTAGTCGCCGTCGTGTACGCGGAGGCGGGCGGACGCCGGGATGCCGTAGTCACGCGACTCGCGCTCTTCGAACATGATGGAGACGTTGCCCTTGTTGATCGAGATCTGACCGGAGGTGCGGGCGACGATCTGCGATTCGTTGACGAGGGCAGTTGCCGCGGCGATCTCTTCCTTCGTCGGCTTCTTGACCTTGCCGGCCGGCTTCTCTTCGACCTTCGCGGCGGCGCCCTTCTTCTCGGGAATCATCGCGATGATCGTGCCGGACTCGACTTCCTGGCCGTCCTTCACCATCAGCTTCATGCCCTTGGGGACGGTGTAGTCGTCCTGGTACATTTCGACGCTGGTGATGCGGAGGATGCGGCGGTCGCCTTCGCGGATAAGCTCGGCGGTGCCGTCGATTTCGGCGATTGTTGCTGCGCCCTTCGGGACGCGGGCCTCGAACAGCTCCTCGACACGCGGGAGGCCGGACGTGATGTCCAGACCGGCCACACCACCTGTGTGGAACGTACGCATCGTGAGCTGCGTGCCCGGCTCACCGATGGACTGCGCGGCAACGATACCGACAGCCTCACCGTGGAGCACAAAGCGCCCGCGAGAAAGGTCGCGGCCGTAGCAGCGCGCGCAGATCCCACGCCGTGTGGAGCAGGTGAGCGCAGATCGGACGTACACCTTATCGATCCCCGCTGCCAGCAGTGCGGCGGCGTGCTCGTCCATGATCTCGTTGCCACGTTCGATGATGACTTCGCCTGTGTTTGGGTCACCGGCGTCGGCGGCCGTGTAGCGGCCAATGATGCGCTCTGCCAGCGATTCGAAGAGGCCCTTCTCCTGCGGCTCACCGACCCAGATGCCGGCCGTTGTGCCACAGTCGTCTTCGACGATGATCACGTCCTGCGCAACGTCGATGAGACGGCGCGTCAGGTAGCCAGAGTCTGCTGTACGGAGGGCCGTGTCGGCGAGACCCTTGCGGGCGCCGTGAGTGGAGATGAAGTATTCGAGGACGGACAGACCTTCGCGGAAGGAAGATCGCACCGGCAGCGGAATAATGCGGCCGGCCGGGTCGCTCATAAGGCCACGCATACCGGCCATCTGGCTGATCTGCGAAATGTTACCCTTCGCGCCGGAGACGGCCATGATGTAGACACCGCCATACTCTTCCAGGCGGTTCTGGATCATCTTCTGCACCTTGTCCGTGGTGCCGCGCCAAATCGAAATCGTCTGGTTGTCGCGCTCTTCCTCTGTGATGAGGCCGGCGTCGAACTGCTCTTCGATATCGCCGACTTGCTTGTCAGCTTCGATCAGCAGGCCTTCCTTCTCCTCAGGCACGCGCAGGTCGTTCATGGAGATCGAGATACCGGAACGCGTGGCAAAGTCGAAGCCAACGTTCTTCATCTGGTCCACCATCTCGGCCGTGACGTCGTTGGGGAGCGTGTGGCTCGCCTCGGAGACCAGCTCCTTGATCGCCTTCTTGTCGAAGAGGACGTTACGGAAGCCGAGCTCGGCCGGGATCACCTCGTTGAAGAGGATGCGGCCAACAGACGTCTCTACGAGCTCCCCGCGCGGGTGTGCTTCGCTCACCGTCTTTACGTCGCGGGCACGGATGGGCGCGTGCAGGTCGACTACGCCGACTGCGTGCGCCATCTTCGCTTCGTCGAAGCTGGAGTAGATGCCGCGCGGCACGGGGCCAGCTTCGAAGGCGCCCTTGGCGTTTGGCTTGATTTCGGTCATGTAGTAGCAGCCCAGCACGATGTCCAGCGTCGGCGCCACGACCGGCTCAC
>JBDTOK010000156.1:0-6489 GCA_039933275.1 Chloroflexota bacterium
CGACGTCCAGCATCCACGACAGGCGCACGGTGCGGTCATCGCCAGCAGAGCGCACCTCAAAGTCGGGCGCCTGGTCGCCTATGCCGCGGACGTGCGGCACCACCGTCTTCGCCAGCTCGGCAAACAGCCGATCGTGGAGCGCTGCCAGTTGGGGGAGGCGTTCGGCGCTGGATTCGCGCAGCGCGGCCAGGCGTGATTCGAGGTTAAGGTCGTCCATAGGCTCTATCTAGTAAGACAGGCGAGCGGCCCGCCGGTTACGTTATCTTTGGCTTTACTAGGCTTATTCGTATCTGGCCCGCTATCATTCGTACCCGGCACGCCCACCTTGAAGGAGGCCCTATGTCCCGCGTATTCGAGATCGCAGACCACTACGTAGACGAAATCGCCGCCCTGGAGCCAATCCTCGCCACTGGCATGGGCGTCCCCGGCCATGAGCGCGAAATGCCCGACCTCTCCCCGGCCGGCCCCGGCCGCGTCGCCGATCTGAACGTCCGGACGACCGAAGAGCTGGCGGCAGCACCCGTCGAAGGCGAGCCGGACCGCATCGCCCGCGAGGTGATGCTGGAGCGGCTCGGCGTGCAGCTGGCCCTCTACCGAGCGAAGGAGTTCCAGCGATCGTTGCGCATCATCGCCAGTCCGCTGCAGGGCGTGCGGCAGGTGTTCGACATGATGCCCAAGGCCAACGAAGAGGATTGGTCGAACATCGCCGCCCGCCTCAAGCTCGTCCCGAACGCGCTGGCTGGCTACCGCGAGACTCTGTCCGAAGGTCTCGCCAACGAGCTCTACGCCTCGCGCCGTCAAGCCACCGAGGGTGCGCAGCAAGCGGAGGCCTTCTCCGCTCTCGTCGCTGACAAGAAGTCCTACTTCGATCAGTTGCGTGAGTCGTTCGAGAAGCAGCGTGAGTCGATGCCGTTCCCGGACTCGCTCGCGAAAGACATCGAGACCGGCGTCACCGCAGCGAAGAAGGGCTACGGCGAGATCCACGCCTTCCTGACCGGCACCTACATTCCGAAGACGACCGATCGCGAAGCCGCCGGCGAAGAGCGCTACAAGCTGCAGTCCCGCGCGTTCCTCGGCGCGATTCTCGATCCGCGCGAGACCTACCAGTGGGGCTGGGAAGAGCTCGGTCGCATCGAAGAAGAGATGCGCAAGACGATCGAGAAGATCGTTCCCGGCGGCACGTGGGACCAGGCGATGGAGCTGCTCGAAACCGATCCGTCGCGCGTGGTCGAGGGCGAGGACAACTACCGCCAGTGGCTGCAAGAGCTGCACGACCAGGCGCTGGCAGAGCTGCAGGGCAAGCACTTCGACATCCCGGAATCGATCCGCCGCGTCGAGGTCATGATCCCGCCGCCGGGCGGTGCGCTCGCCGCGTACTACACCGGTCCGTCGGAGGATCTGACTCGCCCCGGCCGCACGTGGTGGCCGACCGGCGGCAACACCCGCTTCCCCAAGTGGGGCGACGTCACCACCGTCTACCACGAAGGCGTGCCCGGCCATCACCTGCAAGTTGCAACGGCGCACGTGCAGGGCGAGAACCTCTCGCGCTACCAGCGCTTGCTCACGTTCATCTCCGGCCACGGCGAAGGTTGGGCGCTCTACTCCGAGCGATTGATGGCGGAGCTCGGCTACCTCCAGAACCCCGACTACTATCTCGGCATGCTCAGCGGCCAGGCGCTGCGAGCAGTGCGCGTGATCATCGACATTGGCATGCACCTGGAGCTGGAGATTCCGCAGGGTCAGAAGTTTCACCCCGGCGAAACTTGGAACCACGATCTCGCCGTGGAGTTCGCCGTCGAGAAGACGGGACGCCCGAAGCAGTTCATGGAGAGCGAAGTCGTGCGCTACCTCGGCTGGCCGGCGCAGGCGATCTCGTACAAAGTGGGTGAGCGCTACTGGCTCGCCGCGCGGGAGGCCGCGAAGCAGGCGAAGGGCGCCGCCTTCGACTTGAAAGCGTTCCATACGCACGCTCTGAATATCGGCCCAATGGGGTTGGAACAGCTCCAGCGCGAACTCGCGACATAACCTACAATCGCCCCGGAGGAATGCCTTTGCCCAACATAACTTCGCCCAAGATCGATAAGTACGCTGCGGAGCACACGTCCGCACTCCCGCCGCTCCTCGATGAGCTAGTGAAAGCCACCGACGACAAGTTCCCCGACCGCTCAATGATGCTCTGCGGGCAGGTCGAGGGTCAGTTTCTGCGCATGCTCGTCTCGATGTCCGGTGCCAAGCGCGTGCTGGAGATCGGCACGTTCACTGGCTTCAGCGGCCTGATGATGGCGTCCGGCCTGCCCGAAGGCGGCGAGGTCATAACGCTCGAGCTCGATCCGGAGCACGCCGCCTTCGCCCGCACGTTCTTCGCACGCAGCGAGCACGGCAAGAAGATCAAGCTGATCGAGGGGCCGGCGCTGGAGAGCCTGAAGTCGCTGAGCGGCCCGTTCGATTTCGCCTTCATCGACGCCAACAAGGACAGCTACCCCGACTACTACGAGGCCACCGTCCCGCTGATGGCGTCGGGCGGCCTCATCGCGATCGACAACGCGCTGCGCGAAGGCAAGGTGCTCAAGCCGAAGGGTCTGCCATCGCGGCGCACGGCTGAACTCAACGACAAGATCACGAAAGACGACCGCGTCGAACACGTGATGCTGACCGTGCGTGACGGCGTTATGCTGGCCCGCAAGAAGTAGCTTCGTAGCCGGGGCTTTCCAGCCTCGGAGCAAGGGCTGCGCCATGGTTTCTCAGAAGATCGCGGAGAGTAAGCCGGAAGACGCCGGGATCGACAGCGAGGCGCTGGAGGCGGTGTTTGCCCGCGCCAAGCGAGACGTCGACCAGGGAATCGTGCCCAGCGCGCAGGTCGCCGTCGCGCGAAACGGGAAGCTCGCCGGCATGCGCACCTACGGCGAGGCGATGCAGGGCGGCCAGATGCGACCAGCGACTGACGACACGCTGTACTGCATCTTCTCGTGCACGAAGGCGGTGGTCGCGTCCGCCGCCTGGCTGTTGTTCGAGAACGACCTGCTGAAGCTCGACGAGCGAGTCGGCGACATCATTCCGGAGTTCGCCACAAACAGGAAGGAAGGCGACACCGTCGAGCAGGTGCTGCTGCACACCAGTGGCTTCCCGGCCGCGCCGTTTGCACAGAGCGAGTGGGGAGACCGCGAGAAGATGCTGGAGGCGTTCTCCCGCTGGCGGCTGAACTGGGAGCCGGACAGCCAGTTCGAATACCACGCCACGTCCGCGCACTGGGTGCTGTCCGAGATCATCTACCGCCGCACCGGCCAGGACTACAAGACGTTTATCCGTGAGCGCATCACCGGCCCGATGCGGCTCGATGAGCTATGGATGGGGTTGCCTGAGGAGTACGGCGATCGCTTCGCGGAGATTGGGTGGGTAGGTGAGCCGGTCGAGCCGCCGGGAGGATGGGGCGAGGTCACGCCCGAGGCGATCCTCGGGTTCAACGACCCGAAGGTGCGAGCGGCCGGGGCGCCGGGTGGCGGCGGCGTCACGAACGCGGCAAGCGTCGCGATGTTTTACCAGACGCTGATCAACGGCGGCGAGGCGTCGGACGGGACGCGCGTGCTCAAGCCGGAGACGATCGAGTTTGCGACGCAGGTGCGGTCCAAGGACAGGCACCGCGACAAGTTGTTCAACATCCCCGTGAACCGCGCCCTCAGCGTCGTCATTGCTGGCGACCATGGTAACGCGCACATGCGCGGCTTCGGGCGCACCACGTCACCGCGGGCATTCGGGCACGGCGGCGCCGGCGGCCAGATCGCGTGGGGCGACCCGGAAACGGGCATCTCCGTCGGGTACTGTACCAACGGGTTCGTGGACTTCACGGCGATGGCGCGGCGGATCACGGCGATCTCTAGCCTGGCGGGGAACTGCGCTCGCGTTTGATGGAGACAAAGGAGGAGGCCGTTCTCGTTTACCTCGACGGGAGGACGTTGCCCTCAGAAGTCTACGAGAAGTACGATCTCGCGACGATTGAGGACAGTCTGGTCAAGATCATGAATGAACAGAGCTTGGGTGAATTCGACGGAACTGAGATGACGCCGAAGGAAGCGATCTTGTTCATGTACGGTCCCGACGCTGAAGCCTTGTTCAAAGGAATCGAAGACACCCTGCGCGACTATCCGCTTTGTAAGGGCGCGCGAGTGGTGATTCGCTCCGGCCCGTCTGGCGCACCCGAGCGTCAGGTGAACCTTGCATAGACGTGGATGCGAGCAGTCGCCAAACCCGTGCATCCTGAGGTTCTCGAAGGGCGGCGAAGCAGATCGCTGCCAGCAGGACTTCGCGCGCCTGGAACGGAGAGAGCGAGTATGAACTGGCGGAGGGGGTGGGATTCGAACCCACGACGGAGAATAAACCCCGTACCCACTTAGCAGGCGGGCGCACTAGGCCACTATGCGACCCCTCCGCTCGAGAACAACGAAGTCCAGTATAACAAAGCGGTGTTCTCGCCCCCGATGGCTCGTACACTAATTTCCGCCAATGCGCGAAGAACCACCCATCTCCCACGAGACGCTCGGCACCTTCTTGCTCGACACATATGGCATCGCCGCCCAATCACTGGCATTCCTGCCCGTTGGCGACACGCATAGCGCCATCTACCGAGCCGAAGCCACGGACTCGTCGTTCCTGCTCAAACTCAGGCCATCGTTCGACGACGCACAGCTCCTCGCCTCTCGCTTCCTGTTCGACAGCGGCCTCTCCGAGGTCGTCGCACCAATACCCACCACGACCACAGCGCTATACGCAAAGATCGAATCGTTCTCCGCCGTCCTATTCCCCTTCGTCGAGGGCGATACGGGCTGGGACACGATGGCGGACGTACACTGGCGCGAAGTCGGCCGCATCTTCCGGCGCATTCACTCGCTTAACTTCGATCCTGCGTTCATCCAGGGCATCAGCCGCGAGCAATTCGACCCACAGCCGTACGCTCAGGCGGTGGCCGAGCTGGAGGCACGGTTGACTCCGTCCGCGGCCAGTGGCACTGCTCTCGACCTCCTGCAGACGACGTGGCACAAGAACCAGGCGACGATCCACGCACTAACGAACGCGATGCTAACGCTTGCCGAATCGCTCAAGCGGCAATCGCTCGCGATGGTCATCTGCCACGCAGACCTCCACCCGGGCAACCTACTCCGCGACCCCGCCGGCCCCGTCTACGTCATCGATTGGGACGATGTGATGCTGGCGCCGAAGGAGCGCGACTTCATCTTCACCGGCGAACCAAACGATGATGACACAGGCTCGCCGTTCTTCGACGGGTATCGCCCGACCGACATCAACTGGACCGCTGTCACCTACTATCGCTACGAGCGCGTCGTCACCGATTTTATCGAATACGCGCGCGACATCTTTCGAGACACGCTCAACGAAAACACCAAGCTCGACTCGGCCGCGCGTTTCGTGGAGTGCCTCCGAGGCGGCAACTTCATCGCCGCAGAAGTCGCCGCCGAGCATCTCCCGCCCGGCCTCGCGACGTGTGCCGTCCACCGCACCCCGTAGAGTGCCACTTACCCATTAGAGATCGCGAGCGAACGCAGTACGCTATTCGTGTGCCGCACGTGCGTCGTCAGCCTGGAAGGATTGAAATGCGCCCGATAAGTCAATCAAACGATTCGGGTGCCCGCACGTTTGCAAACGCCCACTTTCGCGACGAAATCTAATTTTCAATCAAACACAGACACGGCGCTGGCAACTCAATCAAATCGCAGCTACACATGCTGCGCGACGAACCGAACGGGTGCGTGCCTACGAAGCTTTGGCCGCTACCTGCGTGAGCTCGATCGGCTCGAAGATGCGCTTTTTCAGCGCTTCGCGCGGAGGGTCGATATAGATGGCGGACCAGCCGCAGGACTGCTCGCAAAGGCGGCAGCCGGTGCATTTCTTCTCGATGACGCTGGCCACACCGAAGAAGTCGCCGACTTTCTGGCCGGAGAGGTCGAGCTCGAGCGCTTCGAATGGGCAGACGTTGATGCAGAGCTCGCAGCCGGAGCCGATGCAGTTGTCGTCGATGACGATGGCTTTGGGCCACTCGCGGCGGGGGAAGCCTTTGCCGAGGTCGCCGAACTCGTCGGCGATGCACTCTACGGGGCAGACGACGCCGCAGGCTCCACAGTCGATGCAAAGCTCGGGGTCGATGATGTGCAGGGCGTTACGGACGCCTGTGATGGCGTCGGTAGGGCAGCGCTTCGTGCAAGCGGTGCAGCCGATGCAGGTTTCGAGGATCTTGTAGGCCATATGTTCGTTCGCTTTAAGTATATGGAGCCGCCCGCGTGGGGTCTAGACGTGGCTCCCGACGCTAGCGCAGCCCGGGACGTCTACGGCGTGACCTGAGAGGAACCGAAGGATCAGGAGGGCATCGCCGAGGTCGGTCTGGCCGTTGCAGTTGATGTCTGGAGTCCCGGCGCAGGCGCTGCTGGGTAGATTCCCAATCGAGAGCAAGATGTCCAGCGAGTCGGCGCCTGTGACCGCGTT
>JBDTOK010000157.1:0-6374 GCA_039933275.1 Chloroflexota bacterium
TCCTCAACCAGTACAACCCGGTCGACCTCAACCCCCAGAACGCCTACGTCCGCCGTCTCCAGCACATGCTAGTCCAGCGCTACAACCTGAACAGCCGTAGCCTCGGCGCCGAGCCTAATCGCTACGTCCGCATCCTCCCCGGCCAGGCGGAGTAGCCCCGCCGAAGAGTCGCCAGGACGTGAACCCGGAGCAGTTGCGCGACCTCGGCTTCCAGTTGGAGGGCCGTGCACCAGGGGGCGAGTCAGGCGGCGCGTGGTTTGCGATCGCTGCCGATGGCGCGCGCGTCGTCCTGAAGTGGTTCGCCGGCGAGGGCATGGCCGACCGATACGCGGTGCTCCTCCCCGCGCTCGACGTGCTACGTTCGCGTGGCGTGCCTGTGCCCGAGTACCCGTTCGTGCGCGCCGTCGACAGGTGGACGCTCTCGGCGCAGCAGGTGCTGCCGGGACGATCGCTCCCTGTCGCGCCGCCCCCGCTGATCGACCGGATGATCGAGTGCATCGGCGCCGCCGCCGGCATCGTTGGTGGTCCGCGACCGGCACCAGCGCAAGGATGGGGCGAGTTCGTGATCCACACCCTCACGGTCGGCGAGGACGGGGCGCAGCACGACTCGCTCCGAACGCACTCCGATCGCTCCCGTCGCATCCTGGACTTCGTCGAGTCGGTCGGTGCCGACGCCAATCCGTCATGGTTCCCGACGAGCGGGCTACTCCACTACGACCTGCATACCGACAACGTGCTCGCCCTCGATGACGGCACGCTCACCGGGATCGTTGACTGGGAAGGTGCGTGCGGGGGCGATCACCGCTACGACCTTGTGGCGTATGCCTTTGACCTCGACGGTCACGGCCAGCAGATCTGGGACCGGATAGAACCGCTCGTGGAGCCGCACACGCTGCGGGCATACGTAGCGCACATGGCGCTCCGGCGCACGGGCTGGGCGATCCGCCAACGCCCCGAGGACGTACCCCGCCAGCTGGACCGAGCCGAGCGCCTAATCGACCGCTACGCCGCCTAGCTCGGCCTTGGCGGCTGAACTGTCACGCCGTCCGGTGATCCCCTTCGTCTAAGGCCCGGCTTGACACGTGTCCACCGGGCTGAGAGCCGCATCCGTTATCCTGAACCCAAATGACCAACCAACAACGCGGCCTCTTCATCACCCTCGAAGGCGGCGAAGGCTCCGGCAAATCCACCGTCACCAAACAGCTCGTCGCGCTCGTCGAAGCCGAAGGCCGTAGCGTCACGCTCACCGAAGAACCCGGCGGCACCGAGCTCGGCCGCCACTTCTGGACCTACCTCCGCTCCGGCGCCGAACCACTCACCCCTCTCGCCGAGCTCATGCTCTTCGAGGCGGCGCGCACCCAGCACGTCGAGCGCATCATCCGCCCCGCCCTCGACGCCGGCCGCGTCGTTATCTGCGATCGCTTCACCGACTCCTCCGTCGCCTACCAGGGTCACGGTCGCGGCCTCAGCATCGACCTCATCGAATCGCTCAACGCCACCGCCACGGGTGGCCTGCGTCCGGACCTCACGCTCTTACTCGACGTCCCGATCGAAGTCGGCCTTCAGCGCGCGCGTTCTCTCGAGTCCGGCGAAAGCGCAAGCAAGGAGCGTGACTCCATCGGCAGCGAGACGACAGTCTTCCACCAGCGCGTCCGCGACGGTTTCCTCGCCATCGCACGCTCAGACCGCCAGCGAGTCGCCCTCATCGACGCGCAGGCCCCGCCAGACGTCGTCGTCAAGGCCTGCTGGTCCTGGGTGAGCGGCAAACTCCGTGGCCCTTAGCCGGCGACTACCCTCTGTATTCGTACCTGCCAGATAGCCGTTTTCTTGCAAATCCCACGGGCAAACCCGTAAGATTATGGAGCCTATCCCCCATGACCTCTCGAAGGAGGACAGTTGTCTACTAGATCTGCGG
Organism: Chloroflexota bacterium; assembly: GCA_039933275.1. Taxonomy (GTDB): domain Bacteria; phylum Chloroflexota; class Dehalococcoidia; order SM23-28-2; family RBG-16-64-32; genus DATKKM01. The sequence continues at coordinate 1,916 of JBDTOK010000157.1, forward strand.
AAAAGGCCCACAAGCAGTCTCTCAAGAGGCGTCTTCGCAACCGTGCCGTGAAAAGCGCGACGAAGACCGCCATCAATAAGGCAAACGTTGCCATCCTCTCCGGCGACCTGGACGCCGCGCGCGACGCTGTCCGCGCTGCGCTGATCTTGCTGGACAAGGCTGCTCAGAAGGGCGTGGTCCACGCTAACAACGCCGCCCGGCACAAGTCGCGGCTTCTCATCAAGTACAACGCCATCGTCGCTGTGCGACAGGTGAGCGGCGGCGAGACCGAAGCCGAAGCCCCCAAGAAGGCCAAGGCCAAGAAAGCCCCAACAGAGAAGAAGCCGAGGGCAACGGCCAAGAAGCCCAGCACCAAGGCTAAAAAGTAAACCCAACACCGGTCCTGAATAGAGGCGAGCCGTGAGGCTCGCCTCTTTCTTTTGCCCGCTTCCCGCGAACCACTGACGGCCCGTCGCGGAACCCTGATTCACATACCCAACTTCCGACTTCCGCCAACATGTGACCTGCGTCACGCCAGCAGTCTCGACTGCTATTGACAGCGATGCTATCCTATCGCCGGTACAGAAAAACGTACTTTAGCAAACGCTTAGTTTGACAAGGAGGACCCGTCCCATGGTTCAAGAGCAGCAGCTTCCGAACTCCGTGAAGGAAATTATGGAGGGCATGCCCCAGGCCTTTCAGCCCGACAAGGCTGCCGGCGCCAACGCCACCATTCAGTTCAACTTCACAGGTGCGGAGCCGGGCAACTGGCAGGTAAAGGTCGCCGACGGCAAGTGCGATGTCACAGAGGGCACCGCCGACAGCCCCACCGTCACGATCAACTCACCGTCTGACGTCTGGCTGAAGATCATCCGCCGTGAGCTCGATGGCGCCACCGCCTTCATGAGCGGCCAGTTCACCTTCACGGGTGACATGGGCGTCCTCATGCAGATGCAGAACTGGTTCCAGCAGGGCTAATCGCCCCCTAACGGAAGCGAACTAAAACAGCCCGGTGGCTTCTAGCCGCCGGGCTGTTGCGTTACCGTGACGGTCGTCTGACCTGTCGTCGAGGTGGTCTCGCCGGCGTCCGCTCCCAGCACCACGATGATGTCCGGCGTCGTGTTCGGGTCGTAGACCGACGGAAGGAACTGGTCCGTCCGCGGGTCCGGCACACAGTCCGGCGTTGGCGTCGCTGATGCCGAGCCGTCGTCGCCGCCCAGGCAGGCCGTCAGCACCCTCGCGTCCGATACCCCCAGCCAACCCTTGATCTGGTCGACCGTGTGCTGGTTGCCGCCGGTCACGTCGATAATCACCGTCTGGCTGTAGACCAGCCCGTTCGCGTACTCGTCGCTGGTGATGTTGTAACGCGGGAGGCCATTCGCCACCATCTGGTCCTCGAAGTCGCCTGCAATCGTCCCGTTGTCGGGCGTTCCGTTCAGCACCGAGATTGTCGCTGTGTCAGTTGTCAGCTGTACGTCGCTGAAGACCTGCGCCTTCAGCTCTTCCATCTTCTTCGGGTAGAAGTCCAGCTCTGCCGCGTTTCCGCATTCAATTGCGGGGCAGGGGTAGGTCGCATCCTGCATGGAAACGAGCTTCATGTTCGCCAGCCCGCCCTTGACGTCGATCTGCTGCATGAGCGGGGCGAGGCCGACGAGGAACGAATCCGGCATGTCCGTCGGCACACTATCTTTGTACGTCGTGTATAGATTCCTCATCTCGCCGAGGTTCAGGAAGTCCAGCGTCTTCGCCTTTGCGATTACCGCCCGCAGCACGATCTGCTGCCGCTCGATTCGCTTAAAGTCGTTGTCGCTGTGGCGAATGCGCGCGTAGGCCAGAGCCCGGTCGCCATCCATGTGCTCAGTGCCCGGCAGGAACTCCAGCTGGCTGTACTCGCCGCAGAACTGGCACGTCGAGTACGCCGGGTCGTACGCGTACTCGGGGATCGTGACATCGACGCCACCCAGTTGATCAATCACCTGCCGGAAGTTCTTCCAGTTGAGGACCACGTAGTAGTCGATCGGTATGTCGAAGTTGTTTTTGATCACCGTCTCAAGCAGCTTCGGCCCGCAGCCCTGGCAGGCGTCCGGATAGCCAAGCACCGGGTACTCGCCGTTCTCATACACTTCGTTGATACGAGTGCGCGTGTACAGCGAGCCATCCTTCATCGGCACATCGACTCGAGTGTCTCGCGGGATCGAGAAGCCGCCGGCCGTCTTGCTGAACGGATCGATGGTCAGGATCATGATGCTGTCTGTGCGATACGGCTGGTCGTCCGCTTCGTCGTCGCGCTGGTCCAACCCCATCACGAGCACGTTGATTCGCTGGTCGATTGTCTCTGCAGAAACCGGGTCGTCACCCTTCGCGCCGGGCACGATGCTGTTGCCGACGATCGGTAGCTGGAACGGATTGCCGGGGAAGAGGACGTTGTCGATGCGGCTGAATACCGCCACGGACGCCCAGATGCTGAGGACGGCAAAAGCAAAGATGCTCAGGATCAGAAGGCGGTTTACGCCACGTCTGTAGTAGCCGTAACCGTCTTCGTGAAAGCCGTCGTCAAACGGCGGCTCAATCGTCGCCAAAAAGCGCCTCCAGCGGTTGCCACCACGGGCGAAACCGTCAAAATCTCAAACTTAAAGGCCCGCTGGTCGCCCGACAGGCCGCTATAGGGTTCTGATTTTACAACGTTCGCTTTGCCGCAAAAGTTTCCGGCACATAACGTTGTCCACCGATATGTGGAAACTGTAATCGCTCCCCAATCACGGCACCAACGCCCATTCTTCGGGCAGTTTGTATCTGAAAACCGCATTTGTATGCTGCGATCCGTCGAAAACGCGCCCGCGGCCTGTGCGCTGAATCTCTTTGTAGCTGTTCACCATCTGCACGATTCTCTTGGCTGAAAGATTAAAGATCACGGCTCCCGCCTTCACCGGCCGCAGGCTCGCCTCGCGCGTCAGGTCGTCCACAACACGGAATACGGGCTGCTTGTGGCGTGGCAGGCGTGTCAGCGCCAGGTGAACCACCTCGTAGTGGCCGCCCGTATTGTGCTCATCGAACACCGCCAGACCTGCCTGTACGTAGTCGTAGAGGCTGCGGTAGTACGGCTCAACGTTAGTTAGGAACTCGTCCACCGTTTGCGGGCTCGCCGCGCACGCCTTCGCCAACGCCGGCAGGGCATCGCCATGTGTCAGGAAGCTGATTCCGCCCGTCTCGTCGATAACCGTACAACGCAACACATTCATCCCGACACCTGTAGCTAAGTTTAGCGCAGCCAGCCAGAAGCGAGCGGACATAAATCGCTCCGATTACGTATGCTTTAAGAACGCATATGACCGATTCCCCCAGTTCGCTCAGGCCAGCGCGCGTTTTGCGTTCGGCCCTCGTTCTCACAACCACTGTTCTTCTTGCGACGCTCGCGGCTGCCTGTGGCGGCAGTGGCTCTTCCACGCCAACGCCAACGGTGCCCGCACCGGTCCTCTCGCCCGTACCACCAAATACCGAGATCGATCTCGACAAAGCAGCGCAGCTCTACCACGACGGCGACTACGACGGCGCGCTTACCATCTACTCCGCCGCCGCCCTAAACGGCGGCACGGAGCAAAAGCAGGCCGGCCTCTGGGCCGTCGCAAAGATCCAGTTCCAGCAAGACGAACGCTCTGACGCTGAGAAGACCGCCCGCGCCTTCCGCGCGACGAACCCCCCTGCCGACCTGGACCGCCAGGCGCTGCTGATGATCGGCCAGTTGCAGTTATCGCAGCACGAACTTGGTGATGCGCGTGAATCGCTCGTCGCCTACGTCGCCACCGGCGGCCCGGCGCTGGCGTACGCCCAGCTCTACCTCGCTCAGATCGACCAGGCCGACGGCAAGCCCGACAACGCGATTCCGCGCCTCAACGCCGCGCTGGGTGCCGACCTGCCGCCGCACATGACCTACACCACCCTGATGACGCTCGCCCAGTCCGACGAGCAGAAGAAGGACCACGCGGCCGGCGCCGCCGACTACCGTCGCGCCGCCGACGCCGCGCAGATCGCCACCGACGCCGCCGAAGCGCTCTGGTATCTCGCCGATGCCGCGATGGCGGCTGGCGATACCAAGACCGCCAGCGACGCCCTTGCTGAGCTCATTCGCGACTACGCCACAACCCAGCGAGCGGCGGACTCCGCGAACGACACGCGCCTCCAGCCCGGCGCCATCTCTGACCTCGATCGAGGCCTGCTCGCTTTCCACCAGCAACAGAATCCCGAAGCCACGGCGATCCTTCAGCCGGTAGCTGACGCCGGCGGCCCAGACGCACCGAAAGCGCAGTACTACCTCGGCATCTTGTCCGAGCGCATCGAAGACTGGAACAGCGCCATCGATCACTACGACGCGGCGATCCAACTCCTCGCCGATGGTTCCGACAACGTCCTCCGCGCGCAGGCCTACTGGGACATCGGCACCGTCTTCGAGCGCATCGGCCAGACCTTCGACGCGATCGACAAC
>JBDTOK010000158.1:0-6366 GCA_039933275.1 Chloroflexota bacterium
TTAAGTCAACGCTCGCCCCAATCGAAGTTGTTGACAACTCGCAAAGGCATTCAGAGGAGGTCGAAATGAAGATCGGCAACAGCCGTCGTGACATGGGCGCACTCAAAAACGACTGGCAAACCCGCGATGACGATGACCTGCCGGAGGACATCGAACCCGAGCCTTCGTTCCAGCCCGCAGCGTCCGCGACGGCCGCCGCACCCAAGCGCTGGGAAGACCAGGTAGAGCGCCCCGCCTCCGCTGAGGATTGCTCCAGCGTCATCGGCTCAGGCTCCGTCTGGCAGGGCAACTTCCAGACAGACGGCAGCGTCCGCCTGGACGGCAAAGTCTCCGGCGAAGTAAAGGCCGCTGGCACCGTCATCATCACCAAGGGCGCGCACGTCAACGCCGTCATCCAGGCACGATTCGTCGTCATTGGCGGCTCCTTCGATGGCCAGCTCTACTGCTCGGAGCGCCTGGAACTGCTCCCCACCAGCCGCATCAAGGGCTCGATGACCACACCGCAGATCTCCGTCGGCGAAGGCGCCTTCATCGACGGCGAGATCCACATGGTGGAAGAGACCGCTGCCGCCGCGACACCGGCAAAGTCCTTCGCTGTCAAGAACAACAACGAAACCCGCGCAGACGACGAGCCGGAGCACAAGGGCAACGGCTTCCAGTCCCCCAACGTCACGCAGATCAACAAGGGCCCGCAACAGGCCAAGCGCTAGCCCCGCACCTGCAACTGAAGCGGCCCCTCGCGCAAGCGAGGGGCCTTCGCTTATCCCAACTTGCCCCTAACGCCTGGCTCCCACACACTGAGGCTCGATGGAACGAACACTCATTTTGCTGAAACCGGACGCCGTCCAGCGTGGCCTCGCCGGCGAAATCCTCGGCCGTCTTGAGCGCCGGGGCCTTCGCATCGCCGGTCTCAAGCTCATGCAGATCGATACCGCCACCGCCGAGAAGCACTACGCAGAGCACAAGGGCAAGGGCTTCTACCAGGGCCTCATCGACTACATCACCTCTGGCCCCGTCGTCGCCGCCGTCCTCGAAGGCACGCGGGCCATCGACGTCGTGCGCAAAACGATGGGCAAGACCAACCCCGCAGACGCCGAACCCGGCACCATCCGCGCCGACCTGGCGCTGGAAATGGGCCGCAACCTCATCCACGGCTCAGACGGCCCCGAATCAGCCCAGCGCGAGATCGCCCTCTTCTTCGGCGACACGCTCCTGGACTACACCCGCGCCATCGACCCCTGGATCTTCGAGTAGCCGTTCGGCGCTAGCCGCCGATATACGACATCTCGACCCGCTCGCGTTCCCCCGCCTCCGCGCGCTCTTCTGAGTAGCGGTCCGCCCGCTTCGACCAGATGCCCTGCAGGTGCGCCGTCAGCTCATCGTCCGAAGCCCCCGCCCGCAGCAGCGTCCGGAAATCGTGCCCCTTGAACGCGAACAGGCACGTGAACAGCTTCCCGTCGGCACTCAACCGCGCGCGAGTGCAGTCGCCGCAGAACGGCTGGCTGACGCTGCTGATCACGCCGATCTCTCCGCCGCCGTCCTTGTACCGCCACCGTTGCGCCACCTCGCCGAAGTAGTTCGGGTCTGCCGGCTCGATCGGCAGCTCGGCGTTGATGCGCTCGACGATCTCTGCCGCCGGCACAACATCGTCCAGCCGCCAGCCGTTCGTCGTGCCAACGTCCATGTACTCGATAAACCGCACGATGTACTCCGGCCCGCGAAACCGACGCGCAATGTCGACAATGCCATCGTCGTTCACGCCGCGCTTGACCACAGCGTTGATCTTGATCGGCGAAAGCCCCGCCTCACGCGCCGCCTCGATCCCGTCGAGCACCAGCGACACCGGGAAGTCCGCATCGTTCATCGCCCGGAACGTCGCGTCGTCCAGCGAATCCAGCGACACCGTGACCCGCTGCAGTCCCGCCGCTCGCAAGTCGCCGGCCATCTCCGCCAGCCGCGAGCCGTTCGTCGTCATCGCCAGATCACGCACGCCATCGATCGACGCCAGCATCTCCACTAGTTTCGGCAGGTCGCGCCGCAGCGTTGGCTCGCCGCCGGTCAGCCGCACCTTCTCGACGCCGTGCTGAGCAAACACCCGCGTCAGCCGCGCGATCTCCTCGAACGTCAGCAGATCGTCCTTTGGCAGGAACTTGTACGCCCGCCCGAAGACTTCCTTCGGCATGCAGTACGCGCAACGGAAGTTGCAGCGGTCCGTGACGGAGATGCGCAGGTCGTGCAGCGGCCGCCCGATGGTGTCTCTAAGGGAGTCGGGAGTAGGCGGTAGAGGCGGGTTGGTAGTCATAAAGCAATCGGAGGAGCGTTTGCCGGGCCCCCGCCGCGGCACGGGCCCTGTGGCTAATTATAGCCTTCTCGTGCTCCGGCAACTCCCCGAACGTCGCCGACTGCTCCGGTGACCAGAAGATCGGATCGTACCCGAACCCGCCGTCCCCGCGCGGGGCCGAGGCGATGAGGCCGCGTATCTCGCCTTCCGAAAACTGCACCTCGCCCGACTTCGGGTCAGCGATCGCGATCACCGCTACGAACCGGCACGTCCGCTGGTCCAGCGGCAGGCCGTCCAACCGGCGCTCGATCTCCGCGAACCGCTCTGCAAACGAAACGCCTGCGCCCAGGAACCGCGCCGCCTGCACGCCCGGCTCGCCGCCCATCGCCTGCACCTCCAACCCGGAGTCGTCGGCCAGCGTCACCAGCCCGCTCGCCCGCATCCCGGCCAGCGCCTTGATTCGAGCGTTGTCCTCATACGTAGCGCCCGTCTCCTCGGGCTCCGACGTCACACCAATCTCTGCCGGCGTCACCAGCTCCCACCCGCACCCGTCCAGCAGATTGCGAAACTCCGCAACCTTCCCGGGGTTATTTGTGGCGAGCAATAGGGGTGGCATGAGCGATAGCGTCGAGCGTTACGGGTCAGGGGTCAAGGTGGAGTCGGAAGGTCGGGCGGGGAGTCGCTCGTCATGAAGAGTTTCGCGTGGCCGGAGAGGTCGGCGTGGTATTCAGGGTACTTCTCGACTATCTGCCCGCGCACCAATAGGTAAATGCGATAACCAGGCGTGATCACCTGGGTGCAAATCTGTCCTTCGTGGAATGTTCCGAGGCAATTGTCCGACCACTCGACGTACTCTGCGTACAGAAGACTCGGCGTTGCGAGAGGTGTTGGTTCGATGTTCGCCAGGTAATCCGTGATCGCTGCCTGAGCTGCGGTCCTGCAAGGGTTTGAGTCGCCCGCGTAGCACTGCTCAGCCGAGCGCCGCACGCCGATAGGAGTGGGAAAGACGCCTATGAACAACGATGGGTCGACGTCGTCGCCCGATACGGAGCCGAGGTCGATCGGCGACACTGGCACGACGACGCCGGCACTGGAATTAGTGCTCAAGCCTACGGCTCCCAGCGTCAACACCAAGACGACGAATACGAAAGCGCAGCCGATGAAGACTACCCACTTCACGTGGCGATTATAGACCCCCGGTCTTAGTTCGCCAGCGTCGCGCTGGCCGATGCCACCGGCGTCGCCGTCGCGTCCGAGGGTGCCGACAGCGAGTAGAACGACGCGTACCCCACGATCGCAATCGCGAAGAACAGGCCCGCTATCACGCCGAGCACCCATCTCCACATGCCGTCATCCTATCTCGCAGCCGCCGCAGGTGCGCGGGCCACCGCCGGATGGTGTAATGAACTCATGCAATTCGAACGCGGCATCGATATCGCTGCCCCGCCCGCCAAAGTCTGGGCCACCCTCGTCGACGTCGAGTCCTGGCCGCTCTGGAGCGAGTCGGTGGACAAGGTCGAGCGCCTCGACAAGAGCCAGCCCTTCGGCCTCAATAGCGAGGCCCGCATCCAGCAACCAAAGATGCCCGCGCTCACGTGGCACGTCGTCGAGTTCTCGCCGGGCGTCTCCTTCGCCTGGACCAGCACCACCCGCGGCGTCACCACCTGGGCCAGCCACGCCATCGAGTCACTTGCCGGCGGTCGCTCCCGAGTCACCCTCGGCATTCGCCAGACGGGCCCTTTCGCCTGGCTTGCCAGCCTGGTGGTGGGCAAGCAGTCCCGCCGCTACGTCGATATGGAGGCGGAGGGCCTGAAGAAGTTCTGCGAGCGCTGATCAGACAAACGGGCGAGATGACGGAGGGGAAGGGGCTCATCGAACTGGCCGAGGAGGTGTGCGCGGCGGAAGGAATCAACCCACCCACGATCACCTGGCGGCGCTGGCGCAACGAACGCAAGCGTGGGACGACCGGCGAGGCCTTCGTCTCCGGCGGCGTCCGCCAGCTCAGCCTCTGGACCGGCGCCGACAAGTACGACCGCAAGATCACCCTCCTGCACGAGCTCGCGCATCTGATAGTCGGCTGCGGCCAGAACCACAACGACGTCTTCTGGGACAAAGCCTTCGAGCTCTACGCTCGCTACCGCCTCACGGACCGCGCCCTGAAGTCGGAGGAGCCGTACCGCGTGGGCGCGCGCCGCGCCTACGAACGCCGCAAGTCGCGCCGCGGATAAGCGTTCCGCTCATCCTGAGGTTCTCGAAGGACCCCGCCGCAGCGCCGCATGATCCGCCCCAACGGACATTGCTCTAGCGGAAACAACACTCCCAAACCGCCAATCGGTTCAGTCCCCTCGCCAACTGTGGGTCAGGGCCCCAGCCCTGACCCGGTTGGCGCACCCAGCTCCTACACCATCCCGCCACTGCCATTTCCCCCTTAGAGATCGCACCGAATTCCGATACGCTGACACCGTGGGGTGGTCTGCAAGTGCTGTGTCATCCAGGGCGTACGAAGGATCTCGCGGAGCGGGGAACGTCGCGCCAATCCGCAAAACAGTGGGTGCTCAGCCGTCTCACTCGCCGGGCCAGCATTCGATCGTTCCAACCCCACCCTGTCCATGATCCCGAATCAATCGGCCAACTCGAGCCCTTCAGTCCCGACTCCCCCTCGCACGGCAGCGAGCAAAACGAAAAAAATCGCAGCTATCAATCAAACGCCAGATACGACCTCCAACGAACAATCAAAGCGCAAAAGAAGAGGCCCGACGCAACCGTCGGGCCTCTGCGAAATGCTAAAAGCTGAGGGCTACTCGTTCTCGGGAATATCCTTCTTCTTATTGTCCTTGCCCTTGGAGCTGCTGCCGGCTTCGACGTCGCTCATGCTTTCCCAGCGGTGGTTCAGCTTGGCGGCCACCTGCGGGAGCGTCGTGTACTCCATCTCCTCCAGCGGCAGGCGGTGCGGCTCGAATGGCCCGTGCTTGCGCAGGAAGTCGCCGATGTGGTTGGCCTCGGCGCGCACGTGGTCGTAGCCGACGTCATCGAACATGTCGCGCGGCCCGACTAGACTACCGTTCGCGAGCTGGAAGCCCAGCGCGACGATGCGCGGCGGCCCGTCGAAGCGGCTCGGGTGTGCATCCTTCAGACCGACTGGCATCAGCGGGCCGTTGTGGGAACCGCGCATCCAGCCCTCGACGATCCATGGCGTCGTGAACGGCTCGATGACTTCACCGACCGCCGGGAAGTTGCCCTGGCAGCGCACGATCATCGTCGGGTCGTCCTTGCCAACGTAGCGGCCGGCGATCAGTGAGAGCTTGTCTGTGCTGGAAACGGCCGCGATCTCCTTGCTGGCCGTGTTCCAGACGCGCTTGATCGCATAGCGGGACGGCGCGCCGATGAAGACGAGCAGGTCGTACATCTCGTTCGGGGTGGCGAGCTTGATGCTCTTGTGCTCCTGCACGTCCTGCACCTCGAAGGTGAACCCATCGTGGAGCGGCTCGCCGATGACGAGGCCCGGTGTGTTGAAGGGGTCCGCGAACATCTTGTAGAACGGCAGGTTGAAGGCGCCGGCGGAAGTCTTGTCCGCCATGAAGACGATGATCGGCTCTGACGGTCGCTCCTCGATCTCCATCTCGGCGGAGCCGGGGCCCGCGCCTTTGATGTTGCCGGAGAAGGCGTCGGTGAGCAGGTCCTGGCCCGCGCCGTAGAGCTTGAGCTTCTTGGCGACTTCCGTGCCGGCGATGAACGTGTCCCAGGCGAGCTTGTGGATGGCCTCGGCGTTCTCACCCTTTTCGTGGGTCATGATCAGGAACATGTCGTCGCCGCAGAAGGAGACGTGGTTGTCGATGAGCAGGCCGTCTCGCTTGGCCTTGTCCAGCCAGTCGCGGCCCGTCTGGAGAATGTCCGGGTGAGAGGCTGTATGACCGACGAAGCCGCCGATGTCAGCCTTGATAACGCTTACCGTTAGAGCCATGCTGCAGTACCTCCGGAAGATTTAGAAGGACGCCGCGCAAGTGCGTAGACGGGGGAAGTGGTTGGGCGGTGCGGCATGTCCATTCCGGACTGTATTGGGGCGCGTATTTACTGTCAAGGAAATT
>JBDTOK010000159.1:0-6321 GCA_039933275.1 Chloroflexota bacterium
CTCCACACAAAGAGCATCACGCCAAGCCACGTGAGGCTCAGGATCAGCACGTTGAACGGCAGCGGATCGTTGGTGATGTTGTTGGAAGAGAGGACGTGGAACCACGAGGAGAAGCGGTCGTAGACGTTCGTCGCGCGCTGCTCGAGGCCCCCCGGTCCAGCCATGACCAGCGTCTGCCAGCCGACAACGGCCGCGCCCGTAAGTATCGACAGCGGGCCAGCCAGCAAAGCGCTCAGCTTCGAGCGGGCGAGCAGCGTACCAGCCAGGACCGCGACGACTGAGACGGTGGTAAGCGGCGGCATGTTGGAGCGCCAGCCGCCGTCCTCCAGCGCCGCGGAGACGGCGGTGACGCCCACCAACAGCAGGCCCAACGTGACGACCGTCTCCCAGTCGAACAGTCCGCCGCCGAGGCGCTTCAAATACGCGAACGGCAGCGACTCCGGCTTCGCAGGGACTGGCCGCGTCCACTCCATCTCGGCCATTAGCGGACCCCTGCCGTGACCGGGCGCTCGGTCGCCTGCATGTCCCCGACGATTCCGGCGGGGCCGAGCATCAGCGAGATGTCGGACTGCGCGCGGACGACGTACGTGACTACGTTCATCGCCGCCAGCGATTCGGTTGGCATCGGTCCGGCCGTTTCCTTGCCGAAGCTCTCCGCATCGAGAAGAACGGCGGCGACGCGGCACCCCTGCTGCAGCAGCAGCCCGAGCGCGCTCACCCAGTCCGGGTCGACACTAGGCGTGATGATGATCGCGGTGGTGTGGCGCCCGAGCCGGCGGCCCTCCTGCTGCAGTAGTTCCGACAGGGGCACCGTACCGGCCGCCTCGGCGACGGCAAGCGACTCGAGGATGCGGCTGTACTGCTGAGCGCCGCGGATCGGGTCCATCATGATCTTCTCGGCCCCGTCCATCATCAGCCCGATCATTCGGTTGGACTCGACGAAGCGGTAAGCCAGCGACGCAGCGATGCGGATCGCGTACTCTTCCGTGCTCTCGTCATCGATACCGGCCTGCGCCATGCCGTCGAGGTCAACGATCAGCCAGATGTTGCTCGTCGGGTCCATCTCAAACGTGCGCACCATCAGCCGGCCGAGGCGCGCGGTGCTCTTCCAGTGGATGCGGTTGTAGCTGTCGCCGGGGTAATACTCGCGCACGCCGGACGCGTTGGGCGTCACGTAGTGCGTGCGCTTGTGTACGACGCCCTCGCCCGGTAGCTGCGCTCCGGGCACGTAGAAGTAAGGAAGCTCCTCCGGCTGCGGCAGCACCAGCATGCGCTGCCGGTCGCCGTACATGCGCGTCGTGCGGAATAGCCCAAAGGGATCGCCAGTGGTGATGCGCACGGGGCCGGAGCTGTAGACGCCGCGGCGCCGGCAGTGCGTCGTTACGCGCCAGTTGCGAGCGCTCTTCGCCGCCAGCGTGACGACGGTCTTGCCGACTGCGCCCGGCATCGTAGTCTGGTCTTCGACCTCGAGCCAGAGCTTGGTGAACATGCTGTTGCTCTTCAGGCGAAGGCGAGTCTCGGCCTCCTGGCCGACCTGCAATCGATCGTTGGTGCGCTCAACCTCAACGCTGAGGCCGCGCGCCATGATGCGTGACCAGACGAAGCACAGCGGGATCAGCCCGCCGATGATGTAAGCGCCGCGGTAGAAGATCCACTCGCCGGTAACGCCGGCGAGCACGCAAACCGCCGTGAACGCAACAAGCACGCACACCAGGTTGTAGTTGCGCACCCCAAGATCGATGAGCGCCAGCGGCGAGCGCAGCGCTTTCGCGATCAACCGTCCGGGCAACTCAGTTGCTCCTCGCGTGGACGCCCGGGACAGGCACGCGATCGACGCACTCCTGGATCGCCTGCTTCGTAGTAACGCCCTTCACGCGGGCCTGCGCGTTCAAGATCACGCGGTGCGCCAGCGTCGGGTAGGCGAGTCGCTTCACATCGTCCGGGATCACGTAGTCCCGCCCATCGAGGATCGCCTGCGCCTGCGCCAGTCGCTGCAGTGCGAGCGAAGCGCGCGGCGAGCCGCCGAGGTAAACGCTGGGATGGTGCCGCGTGGCGTCGACAAGCTTGACCACGTACTCCTGCACCAGCACATCGACGAAGATCTCGCGGACGGCTGCTTGCAGGCCGAGGATATCGTTCGACTGGCAGACCTCGCCCAGCTCACCCACAGGGTGGCCGTGCAACTGGCGCTCCATCATCGAGCGCTCGTCTTCCGGCGATGGGTAGCCGATCTCGAGCCGTATAAGGAACCGGTCGAGCTGCGCTTCCGGCAGCGGGAACGTGCCCTCGTACTCGATCGGGTTCTGCGTCGCCATGACCATGAACGGGTCCGGCGTGTGGTGTGAGACGCCGTCGACGGTGACCTGGCGCTCTTCCATCGCCTCCAGTAGCGCGGACTGCGCCTTCGGGGTCGCGCGGTTGATCTCGTCCGCCAGCACCACCTGCGAAAGGACTGGACCCGGCCGGAACTCGAAGTTCATCGTGCTCTGGTTGTAAACGGAGACGCCGGTGACGTCGCTGGGCAGGAGGTCCGGCGTGAACTGGATGCGGTTGAAGCTGCAGCCGCTGGACCGGGCCAGCGAGCGGGCCAGCATCGTCTTACCGACGCCAGGCACGTCTTCGATCAGCAGGTGGCCGCCGCACATCAGCGTCATCACGGCGAGCTCAACCTGCTCACGCTTCCCAATGATCACGCCTTCGACGTTGGTAACGATGGTCCGGGCAATTTCTCTGGGATCCAAGGTGGGCGCCTCCCCCAAAATAAAGTGTCGAAGTCTGCCTAAGTAACGACGGGCGGCCCCATTTGGTTCCTCGCCCTGCTAAACAGATTACGAGCGTGTGGAAAAGCTGGCAATAGACTCGCCTCTACAGTTGAAGTACGCCGGAAGTCGTCACTCCTCAACCGGGGCGAGCGCACGGTTAGCGAGCAGCAAAGCCACCGCGTTCTGCGTAACCAACGCACACCCAGCAGCCGAAACCAGGAACCCCAGCCGTGGCGCCCCAAGCACATCGCCAAGATCCGTCCAGGAGACGAGGCTGAGCATTAGCGCGACGCCAAGAATGGCCGCCGCGTACAGCCCGCCGACCAGCATCGCGATGGCGGAGGCGCGTCCGAGGAACCAGCCCAGCACCGCACCATTAACCGCCAGCGCCGGCACCAGGTACAGCGCGATGGCCGTCGCCCGGAGCTGGCTGCCCTGGTTCGGGGTGGCTATCTCGAAGTTACGCACCAGCCGCGCCAGATCGAAGCCGGAGAAGTCCCGCGCGGCGAAGGCGCCCGTCCCGTCCAGCCACGGCAGGAAGAAGCCGATGACTATTAGCGCCGCTCCAATCGACCCGGCGACGCGGGCCACGACCAGGCGAGACGGCGCGCCGGACGTCTAGCGGTCCTTCATGAACAGAACGAAGTGCAGCCCGAAGCCCTTCTCGTTCGCCGTCCCCGCCATGCCGACAGAGCGGATGGCGTCGAGGTCAGCCAGCGTCACCTTGCCGTCGGTGGAGTCCGCAAAGTCCTTCTCCGCGCCGTCAACCTTGCGCACCTCATCGATGATGCGCTCGATGCTCAGGAACCCAACCCACGTCTTGTCGTCCGGCAGCAGCGACATCGTCTGCTTCCACTCCTCGGTCTGCGCGAGCGACTGGCTGGCGTCCGTGATGTCGTTCAGCTTGTCGTCCGGAAACGCCAGGACAAGCCGGGTGTCCCGCACCGTCCAGGCGAACGCCTCAGTGCTATCGTCCGGCGACGAGATGCGGTGGACATCGCCGGTCGCGGTCACCTCAATCGTGCCCTGCGACTCGAGGTAATCGGTGAGCGTCTCGCCGCTGGACTTGGCCTTTCCCGCGTCGCTGACGTCAGCGATCCCGTACACCGTTACGTCCGGCGTGTCGGCGTCGAAGTTGGAAACGTTCCCAGCGACTGCGAACTCGCCCGTAAACAGCGAAAGCACGTCCGACTCAAGGTCGAGCCCGGTCTCGTCTTTGAACTGCTGCAAGTAGTAGTCCAGCTTGTGCCCGTCCTCAAACGTCTGGTCCTCCAGCACCTTCTTCGCCGGCAGCCACGACTGGTTGTACAGATCAAAAGCCGACATGTAGAACATCGTGTCGGCCGGCAGCATCTCCGCAATCTTCGGCTCGTATGCAGTGCTAGGTTCGAAGGCGTCGTCAGGGTTGAAGTCGGAGGAGTGCAGCACCGACAGATCGAGTGCAAAACCGGAGCTATTCGACGACACCGAGAAGCCCACGCGGTCGTACGTCTTGCGGATCGTCTCGAAAGCCTTCTTCGTGTCGACCGTGCCGTCTACGGACTCCGTTGGCAGCGAGTCCTCCGCCTGCGTCCAAACATCGGCCAGGTCGGCGTAGCCCCACACCAGGAAGTCCTGCTTCTGTTGCGCACGGAACTCCTGCAACCGGTCGTTCTTCTCAGCCGACGGCGCCTTGCCCTGCACCACGTCGATGACGGACTTCGCAGCGTCAGGGCTGGAGCCAAGAGCCATGACGTTGTCGACGAAAGCCAGCGCTGTGTTATCACCGACACTGGTCTCGCCAATGACTGTCAAACAGAAATCACTGCCGTTGCCCGGCGGACAAGTCGGATTCGGATCAGTGCTGGTCGCATTCGGGTCGCTGTAGTAAATCGTGACGCCGTTGTAGTCTTCCGTCTTCAGCGGCTTGGCGTCCGGCTGGTTGCGCAGCGTGTCGAAGACTTCTTTCGCGTGCGCGGCGTCGGCCAGCAGCACGCCACCCACCCAACCGCTCTTCTCGTCGCCCACCTTGGTGATGTCTGGAATCGAGAAGAACGCCTCGTCGCCGGCCACCGGCACGATGTCGCGGTCCCACTGCAAATTCACGTCCGCCAGCGCGTCGTCGATCGCCTTCCGCAGCGAGTCCTTGGCATTGATCTGTTCCAGCGATCCGTTGACGGCCAGCCATTGGGAGGACGTGGGGTCAGTGTTGATCGCGAAGAAGACGTCCGTGTTCTGCGGCGCGATCTCCAGGCTGGAGAACTTCGAGCGCTCTCCGCTCGCCGAGCCGATAAACCAAAGCGCGACAACAACCGCGCCGACGATCAGTATCGAAGCAACTACAGGAATTGCGATATATGTACGTTTCATGACACCACCTTGGCAGAGGTTGGAATTAGCGTATCAGCGCCGATGGCCACCCGCCAGAGTTGTAGACGCTACCCGAGGCGGAGGCGTAACAGTGGTGCTGGGTAAAGAAAAAGGACCAGGCTCGAAAGCCTGATCCTCTCGGCCAGTCGTCGCCGACAGCTTGTCTCCTCTAGTATTGGATGGCCCGGCGAGGCTGTCAAACGTCAAGTTGAGAGCGGAGAGCGGGGGACTCGAACCCCATTCGCCTCTCGACGAACCTAACAGGTGACAAGCTGCCGGCGGCGCCTTGCCGCTTCACTCTCCCACCGGTGAGCGCTCTCGCTCCAATGCCAATCTACCCGTCGATATGTCGATCTCAAATAGGCAAATGTCACCCTTGAAAAACGGCCTTTTGCCAAACAAACTCCCGGCTACTGGCTACTTGCTCCTTACTACTTGCTACTCCGGATCGTTGTATCATCAGCCCACCTGAATACCGGAGGAACGCCATGCCAATCACCGACCTGCTCTACGAAGTCACCGACAACGTCGCCACGCTCACCCTTAACCGCCCCGACCGCCTCAACGCCATCTCCGGCCCAATGCTGGCCGGCTTCTCGCAGGCGCTGCGCGATGCGGACGCCGACCCGAAGGTGCGCGTCATCATCATCACCGGCGCCGGCCGCGGGTTCTGCGCCGGCCTCGACCTCAAGGACCAGATGGCCGGCACTGGCATCGGCTCCAACGGCAACGGCGCCGCCGACCTCTCGCTGCAGAAGTTTGATCTCGCCAATAGCCCGCCGATCGTCCTGCACACGACGGACAAGCCGGTGATCTGCGCGCTCAACGGCCCGGCCGCCGGCTACGGCATGGACCTCGCGCTGGGCTGCGACATCCGCATCGCCTCCAAGCAGGCAAAGCTCGCCGCCGTCTTCACCAGGCGCGGCGTCCTCCCCGAGAGCGGTGGCGCCTGGCTGCTGCCGCGCCTCGTCGGCTGGGCAAAAGCGACCGAAATCGCGTTCCGCGGCCAGGTTCTCGGCGCCGAAGAGTCGCTGGCACTGGGGCTCGTAAACGAAGTCGTCGAGCACGACCAGCTCATGCCTGCCGCCCACGCCATGGCCGCCGAGATCGCTGCCAACGCGCCGCTCGCCGTGCAGGCGACGAAGCGAATGATGCGCATGGGCCTGGAAGAAACGTTCGAGGCCAACGTGCACCACGTCTTCCTCCAGCT
>JBDTOK010000160.1:0-6289 GCA_039933275.1 Chloroflexota bacterium
CTACGGGCTCGCGTCGTACTTCCACACGACGCTTGGCACTGACGTTCCGCGGCCGACCAAGGGCTCGATCGAATGGACGGGCGAGAGTCTGCCGCCGCGCACGCCGCAGCACATCGTTGGCGCGACGAAGCGGGGTCTGCTGAACCACGGCGTGGACCTGATGAGCGGCACCGGCGGCTTCACGTCGGGCGTGCATACGACGGACGACATCGACCGAACTGTGGCAGCTTTCGAGGCGACGATCGACGAGATGAAGGCCGACGGGCTGTTCTGACGTAACGCGGGCGGAGCCACAGATTCGCACAGATGAGTATTAGATGGGATCTATCTAGACGTGGCGTTTCGGCTGGTCGACTGGGTTAGCTTTCTTGTTGCCGGCGGAATTTCGCGGATGGACCCGGGTTAGGGACTGGAGATTCCCGAGTGCGAGCTAGAAGCGCTTCACCAGGCGACAGACGGTCTCGACGACTTCTTCGGAGACGTTTCCCTCTGAGTCATAGCGGTACCAGGAGTTGAGGAAGGGCTTCCCATCCGGCGAGTAGCCGAGGCGATCGTACAGGCGCCTCGCGCCCTTGTTCAGGGTCGCGACCTCCAGGTACACGCCCGCGAGGTGACGTGACCGCGCCTCGTCCTCCACACGTTCGATCAGGCGCGTGCCGATGCCCTGCGACTGCAGCGGCTTCGCGACGTCGAGTGCGAAGAGGTGCAGGAAGCCGGCGAACTCCGGCCGCTCGTTGACGCTGACGGAGGCTGACGGCGTGCCTTCAACGTCGGCGACGTACATCTCGCGGTGGCCGGCGAGGCACTCTGACCAGCGACGGCCGATCCCGTACGACGGCCAGCCCAACGCCGCCGCCAGCGGCTCGACGTCGTAGCCTGTCATGGTGCGGATGTGCACTGCGGGGCCGGCGGAGAGACTCATCGCGCAGACAAGGTTAGCGCGATTGCGTGGGGGTGAAAAGCGGCTAGAGGCCGAGCGCCAGCGATAAGCCTCGCTCTACTGCTCTCAGTTCCGCGTCCGGCAATTGACCGAGGACACGTGCGACAAGGTTCGCCCGGACAGTCGTTACGCGTGCGCGAACCAATGATGGCATCAGAAGGCCCGCATCTGCCCAATGTTGAACGTGATGATCGCCCGGGATGGCCCGAGCCTTCGTGTTGCTGGTGATCTGGGCTACGACTATGTCGCCGCTCGCGTCGCGAAATGCTGGTGTTGAGATGACGAGCGCCGGGCGCCGCTTCGCCTGCGCCGAATCACTGAACGGAAACGGTAGAAGCACCACGTCGCCTCGATCACAGCTCGTCATATGCCGAGTCTTCTGCGCTATCCCAGTCCTCAGCGAACGACGTCTCTGCTACCCGCGCGAGTTGAGGCTCTGATGCGCCATACAGCGCAGAGGTCGAGCGCTGTCGCAGATTGAGGTAACGCTGCCCTCTTTCGGCGCCGTCGGGTGTCAGAACAACACGATCGCCGGGCAACTCGTGCAATAGAGTCTTGCCAGTCTTCCGGAAGAGTCCGCCTAACCCGCGCTTGTCCATGCCGATTTCAGCGGCGATCGCGTACAACTCACCACGTCCAACGGACCCACCTCGGTTGATGATTTCGGCGAGTACGCGCGCGCCTAACTCCGGCTCTGGATCGGCGGCTGGCAGCCCATCCAGTAACGCTCTCGCAGTTGCGAGCTTCGCTTCGGCCTCCCCGATCAACAGTGTCACCTGCTCGTTCACGCTCGACATTTACACTTCCTATTGGTATCAAGTGCTACCACTTGCTAGCAAGCGTATGCCCCAATTGAGAAGCTGTCAAGCTGCCGCCAAGCCTTCGCTCAGCTATGATGTGCCACGCTATGTCTGAAGCACGTTCCGAACCGCTCGGCGACCCTATCTTCGCTTTCTACCGCGACGTCATGCTGACCGGCGGCGATGCGACGCGCCTGTACCTGATCCGCCACGCGCAGTCGCAGGGCAATACGGGCGAGGACCTGACGACGGGCGACCCTGACCTGACGGAGGTCGGCTTCCGGCAGGCGAAGCGTCTGGGTGAGCGGATGAAGTCACAGAAGCTCGACGCGATTTACGCGAGCCCGCTGCGGCGCACGCAGGAGACGGCGCTGGCGATCTCGGACGTCGCTGGTGGGATCGAAGTGCGGCCTCGCCACGACCTCGTGGAGGTGGTGATGGGGCAGGCGGACTACGACATCCGGAAACTGCCGGCCGAGGAGCAGGTCAAGATATCGGAGCGCATCGTCAGCGAGGGCACGTGGGACGCGTTCCCTGGCTCGGAGGGCAGCGCTTACGCCCGCGCCCGTATCAAGGGCGCGATCGACGAGATCGTGGCCGCGCATCCGGGCGAGCGCGTCGCTGTGGTGTGCCACGCCGGCGTGATCCAGACGTACGTGTCGATTGTGCTGGACCACCCGCGCGATTTCATCTTCTATCCGTTCAACGCCAGCATCGCTAGCATCCGCGCGAAGGGCGACCGGCGGGTGATCTGGCGCCTGAACGACGTGGCGCACCTGGCGGACATGCCGGCGGGGTTCGGGGGGATTAGTTAGAGCTCGAACGCCTTCCGCTCAAGTTCGTCTTGTCGCTCTTGGTCTATAAAAGCCGGGAGTGGGTTGAGCGTGCGAGAAGCGGCCCGGAAATGCTCGCGCAAGCCCGTGATTGCGGGCATGAAATCGTCAAGAAGATCGAATTTCGCCTGCGACAGGATATCGAATGCCTCGATCGCAAAGTTGATCGTCCAAGCGGGATTGTCGGAGTGGTCCTCCGGTGCGCTAACGAACGCTTTCGCTTGCTCAATGACGGTCTTGGGCTCGTTCGCTAAGCCACCGGCTCTATAGCGCAGCTTCAAGAAGTCCCGAAGATCCGAAAGGATTGCACCGTACGCCATCGACCACGACACCGACTTGCTCCTCACATCTCTGATAGCCGCACCACGCACTACGCGCCCATCCGGCTTCAGTATTTCGTGCATTGTTAATGCGAGTGCGTAAATCACTTGGTGAACCGGATACTCACGGTAGAAGTGGTCGATCTGTTTGCCAGCTTCGAGTCCGTCGTAGCCCAAGGCGCGTACCATCTTTTTGCCCGGAACCGTGGCGCCAACCCAAATGCGTTTTGGCGAATCATCGAATGGCCAGTCACTTGCCACTGCGGTTAACTTCCACTCATAGCAAAGCTCGCTTAGTCCATTCGGCTTCGCGGTGCGACTTCGCCATTGTCATCATGGTTCCACTAGCATCATGCGCACGGGCTTGCCGCGGCGAAGGCGGACGATGTCTGCTTCGGAGAGGATGTGGGCTAGCCAGCGGCCGACGTTTTCGGTGACGTGCGGTTTCAGGTAGTGGTCCAGTGTTGGTGGGCCGCCCTCTACGTACATGCCGGCGGCGTTTACCCAGCCTTTGTCTCGCAGGAAGTCCGGGATGCCTTCTAGCACCGCCCACTCGATGCGGACGGGGTTGGCGCGTGTGCCCAGCTTGAGGGAGATGCTCTTCAGTCCGAGGTCATACAGCTCGTAGGGTTTCTTGTCCGTTGGCGTGAAGAGCCGCTCGGGACGGGGGAAGCGGGCGCGGATCGCGGTCTCGACCGGACCCATCGCGGCTACCGCGCCGTCTTCTCGTAGCGCTTCGCCTTCTCTTCATCGATCGTGACGCCGAGACCCGGCGCTTGCGGCATCGGGATGTAGCCGTCGGCGTCGATCGTGATCGGCTCGGCGAACATGAAGTCGCGCTGCTCGGGGAGCCAGTTCGGCGGGTCGTACGGGAACTCGACGTAGGGGACGCGCATGCTGGCGGCGGCGGCGTGCAGGTTGGCGACAACGCCGATGCCGTTTGTCCAGGTGTGCGGCGTGAAGACGCAGCCGTGCGCCTCGACCATTGCCGCGATCTTGCGGGTGGTGGAGATGCCGCCGATCATCGTGCAGTCGGGTTGGTAGACGTCGAAGCACCCCTTCTCGAGGTACGTCTTGATCTCCTCCGGGCCGCGGTTGAGCTCGCCGCCGGCGAGGCGCAGCGTCGTCAGGTTGCGGCGGAGCTCCGCCAGACCGTCGTAGTCGTAGGCGTCGAGCGGCTCTTCCAGCCAGTAAACGCCATACTCCTCCATCGCCTTCGCGGCAGAGATGGCGGTGCGCAAATCCCAGCGGTGGCGCTGCAGGTCCGGCGAGATGCGCCAGCCCCAGTTGCCGTCGACCATGATGTCGATGTCGTCGCCGACCGCCTTGCGCACGGCGTCGAGCGTCTTTACGTCGTCGCGATAGTCTTCGTTGTGGAAGCGGATCTTGATCGCGCGGAAGCCGGCGGCCACCGTCTGCTTGCAGGCGTCGACGCGCTCAGCCGTTGGGCGGCACTCACCGGTGGAGGCGTAGGCGCGGAGCTTGTCGCTGCCGCCGCCGAGGAGTTTGTAGATCGGCTGCCCGCAGGACTTTCCGATGATGTCCCACAGCGCGATCTCCACCGGCCAGACGCGGCCGGAGAAGAAGGCGAGCGAGCGCAGGTTGTAGACGTGCTGCTCGATCTTGAAGGGGTCCTGGCCCACGAGGAAGCGCCCGGCGGCTTCCCAGCGCAGCGGCACGCCGCCGGAGCCGATGCCGGTGATCCCTTCGTCCGTGTGTATCTCAACGACGGTCTGGCGGGCGTTGGAGGAGGGGAACGGCTCCCACGTGGGGTGGAAGGGGCGCTCCAAGGGCATCTCGAACTGGCGTACGCGTACTTCGGTGATCTTCATGCGTCGGATGGTAGGAGTATGCGATGGGGAGGGTCAACAAAACGGGCAAAGGCAAAGGCCACCTGCACCCCCACAGGTGGCCCAATAGCTCGGGTTAGTCCGGAGTTCCGATGCCGCACCGGATTTCCGCAGTCCCAAACCCCCGCTAGCCAAGTGGCACTTTATTCGCATTACCGATAAGGAGTCAAGGCTCTTCTGGCACTTCTGTTATGCGATTGCAATGTCTTCAGGTATGGATACTCCGAGTAGCCATACGCCCACCTCACAAATGCGCATACTTTCGCTACGATTCGCCCTTTTCGTGCGCGAGTATACGGGGGACGGGACTCGGCATCGGCCCGAAGATTATCTTCTGCTCGCGGAGCCCCGCGATCTCTTGTGTGGATAACCCGAGTAGCCGCTGCAGCACCTCGTCCGTGTCGCCGCCGATGGCTGGTGGGGGGCCCTGGACGCCGCCGGGCGTCCGGCTCAGCTTGAGCGGCGTGTCGGTCACCTTCAGCGAGAAGCCGGAGGGGTGCGCGACCTCACGGATCATCTCGCGGGCGATGACCTGGGGATGGCTGACAGCGCTCGGGACGTCGTTCAGGGGACCGCAGGGCATGCCGATCGCATCGAAATCGCTCAACCACTCCGCCGTCGTCTTCTTCGCCAGCGCCGTGTTCAGTAGCGGCTCGAGCTGGGCGTGGTTGCGGGTGCGGAGGTTGGGGGTGGTGAAGCGCTGGTCGTTGATCAGTTCCGGCACGCCGACGGCCACGCAGAAGAGCTCCCACTGGTTCTCGACACCCCAGTAGAGGGCCACGACGACGTAGCCGTCCGCCGTGGGGAACGCCTGGAACGGGGTGGTGGACGGATGGCGGGTGCCGAGCTTCTGCGGGACCTCACCAGTCGCGAAGTAGCGGGCGATCGGGTTCTCCATGAGGGCGATCTGCGAGTCGAGCATGCTGACGTCCAGCATCTGGCCTTCACCGCTGCGCCCACGCTCGTGGAGGGCGGCGAGGATGCCGGTGGCTGTGAAGAGCCCGGCGGTGATGTCGCCCTGGGAGACGCCGGGGCGCACCGGAGGGCCGCCGGGCTCGCCGGTGATGCTCATGATGCCGCCCATGCCCTGCACGATGATGTCGAGGGCCGGGCGCTCGCGATCCGGGCCGGTCTGACCGAAGCCGGAGGTGGCGGAGTAGATGAGGCGGGGGTTGCGCGCCCGCAGCGCATCGTAGCCGATGCCGAGGCGGTCCATGGTGCCCGGCGTGAAGTTCTCCATGACGACGTCCGCCTTCTCGACAAGGCGAAGGAAGAGCTCGCGGCCGGCGTCGCTCTTGAGGTCGAGGCAGATGCTTCGCTTTCCGCGATTGACGGAGAAGAAGTAGACGCTCTCGTCGCCGATGTATGGGGCGGTGGTGCGGCCGACGTCGCCGAAGGGCGGGCGCTCGACCTTGATGACGTCGGCGCCCATGTCGGCGAGGATCATGGAGGCGTAGGGGCCGGCCAGCACCCACGTGAGGTCGAGGACGACGATGTCGGTGAGGGGGCCGTGGCGAGTGTGCTGCGTCATTGGTCAAGCGTCGAC
>JBDTOK010000161.1:0-6281 GCA_039933275.1 Chloroflexota bacterium
TGATTCGCGCGCGACGGAAGAAGAGCAGGTCGGTGGTGGAGCGGGTAAAGGATCGAGTGAACTCGAAAGAGGCTCGCAAGGCGGCGAAGGATGCGCGGAAGGCTGCGATTAAGGCGCAGAAGGCGATGAAGAAGAACCCGCGCGTGAAGGAGCTGGCGAAGTCCGCGCGCGACGTGCGAGATGTTGTGCAGGAGAAGGTGAATCGCAAGGAGGCGGCGCGGATTGTACACAACGTTGGCGACGCGATTGCGGGGGCGCATGTGAACGGCACTTCGGTGAGCGATGTGACGGCAAAGGCGAAGAGTGCGGTGAACGCCAAGAAGAAGCGGACGGGTGTTGCGCGGGTGTTTGCGATTATTCGGCGATAGGTTGGGTGCGCCCGGTTAGTCGGAGTGTCTTTGTTCTGGCGGGAGCGTGCCTAGTAGAAACGATGAGGGCCTGCGGGCCGGTTCATCGAGAACCTCCCTCCTGAGGCGGGTACGTAGAAGGATGTTATCGGTGGTGCAGCGTTTCTGTTATTGGCGGGGGCTACGCCACTTGGTTGTCGGTTCAGGCTGAAGCCTGTCCCCGGGGACTAAACCTAAGCGCTTACGGGCGGGCGTTTGTTTGCCCAGGGGCGTGCTTCTTCTAGCTGGGCGGCGAGGCGGAAGATGGTGGCTTCGTCGCCGTAGCGTGCGATGAAGTGAGTGCCGATGGGGATGCCCTCGCTGTTCCAGAATAGCGGGATGCTGGCGGCGGGCTGCCCGGTGGCGTTTATCAGCGGAGTGAACGGGACGAATTCGCCGGCGCGCGCGAAGCCTGACATTGGATCACCGGGGTCGCCTGCGATGTAGCCAAGAGCCGGCGGGGGCGTGCCGAGGGTTGGTGTGAGCCAGATGTCGAACTTTTCGTAGAACGCGGCGACCTGGCGGCTGATGCCCTGCAGCGCGGCGACGGCGGTGAGGTAGTCGCCGCCGGTGATCGTCTTGCCTTGCTGGTAGAGCAGCCAGGTGACGGGCTCGAACTCTTCCGGCGTTGGGGTCTTGCCGAGTGCGGCGGCCCAGCGGTCGATGCCTGATGCGTTACCGGAAGCCCAGATCGAGATGAACGCTTGCATGATTTGCTCGGTCGCGGTGACGTTGGGTGCGGCTTCTTCGACGTGGTGGCCGAGGTCAGCGAGC
Source organism: Chloroflexota bacterium (assembly GCA_039933275.1). Taxonomy (GTDB): domain Bacteria; phylum Chloroflexota; class Dehalococcoidia; order SM23-28-2; family RBG-16-64-32; genus DATKKM01. The sequence continues at coordinate 1,161 of JBDTOK010000161.1, forward strand.
AGCTTCGCGGCGTCGTCGACGGCGGCTACGCAGTCGGGGTGAACGGGTGCGCCGGTCGGTGACACGCGCGTGACAGCGATGCGGAGTGAGCCGGGATCAGCGCCGAGCTCTTCGACGTATCGTCGGGCTGGCTTTGGGGCGACGTAGGGATCGCCGGGCATCGAGCCAAGCGTTGCATCAAGAAGCGCGGCGGAATCGCGGACAGTGCGTGTGACGGCGTGTTCGACGGTTAGGCCGCTCATCGAGTCGCCAATGGCCGGGCCTTGCGTGATGCGAGCACGGGTCGGCTTGAGTCCGAACAAGCCGCAGCAGGAGGCGGGGATGCGGATGGAGCCGCCGCCGTCGTTGGCGTGCGCCATCGGGACCATGCCAGAGGCGACCGCCGCAGCGGAACCGCCGCTGGAACCGCCGGTGCTTCGCGTAATGTCCCACGGGTTCTTGCAGGCGCCGAACGCTACGGGCTCGGTTGTTGGGACTAGGCCGAACTCAGGGGTGTTGGTCTTGCCGCAGTGGATGAGGCCGGCGGCTTTCTGACGGCGCGTAAGTTCGGAGTCAATGGGGGAGATCCAGTCGCGGGTGAATCGGGAGCCGGACGCCTGACGCACGCCTTTGTAAGACGCGCCGAGGTCTTTCAGGAGAAACGGTACGCCGGTGAACGGACCTTCAGGGAGTGCGCCATTGGCGATCTTGCGGGCTTCGTCGTACATCGGGGTGATGACGGCGTTGAGCCGCGGGTTGAGTTTTTCGATGCGCTCGATGGCGGCTTCTGCTAGCTCGATTGGTTTGATCTGCTTTGTGCGTACGAGTTCGGCCTGGGCGGTGGCGTCGAGGAAGGCGATGTCGTTCATTTGGTGGCTCCTTGTTTCGTCGGGGTTACGGTGGCACGTGGGGGGTGTACGGGTCAAGGGGACGGGGAAGGAAGACGGAAGAGGGAAGACGGAAGCCATCTGCTTCGCGTCTGTTGGCGCCTTTGGGGCGGGGTCATGGTCGGGAGATTGCTTCGCGGTCCTTCGAGGACCTCGGGATGAGCGGTTTGTGGTGGGGGTTGTCGTTGCGGCGCCAGCGGGGCATTGGCATTTAGCATGCGACGAGGGCTTCGCGGATCCGTCGTTGAGAACCTCAGGATGAACGGAACCTCAAATGCTGGCGCACTATCGGCGGCGAACTGCGTATGCTTGGGCTAGGCGAAGGTGAAGTCGCGAAGGAAGGTGGTTAGGGCGGCGGGGGCTGGGCGGTCGGAGAAGAGGACGGCGTGGATCATTTCGAAGAGTGGGGTTTGCAGGTTCTTGTTGGCGATTAGTTCGCCGATTGCTTGTGTGGCTACTACACCTTCGACGGTGTGGTCACGGATGAAGCCGCGCCAGTCTGTGTTTGCCCCGAGGTGCTCGCCGAGGGTGCGGTTGCGGCCGTGGGGGCTGAAGCCGGTGGTGATGAGGTCACCGACGCCGGCGAGGCCGTAGACGGTGGAGAGCTCGCCGCCGAGGACGCCGACGATGGCTGTCATTTCGCGGAGGGAGACGCTGGCGAGCAGGGCCTTGGTGTTGGTGCCGTAGCCGATGCCATCGGCCATGCCGAGCGAGATGGCGTAGATGTTCTTGAGGGTGGCGCAGAGCTCGAGGCCGGGGACGTCGTGCGTGGTCTCGACTTTGCAGTGGTTGTTCTGCAACATCCTCTGGCAGACAGACTGCGATTCGGCGTTGGTGACGGCGATGATAAGCGCGACGGGCAGGCCGCGGGCCATCTCGATGGCGACGGCGGGGCCGCCCATCGAGCCGACGTGCTCGGCGTAAGCGGGAGCGATCTCTTCGCAGATGATCTGGCTCATGCGGTGGTGAGTCTCTGCCTCGAGGCCTTTGGCGACGTTGAGGACGACCTGGCCGGGTTGCACAAACGGGGCGATGTCTTTGGCCAGTCGTCGCACGATCTGCGACGGCACGCTGACGATGAGCAGCTTTGCGCCGGCGATGGCTTTCTCGAGTTCCCAGAATGGCTCGATGTTTTCGTGCAGGGCGATGTCGTCGACGTACTTGGTGTTGCGGTGGTTGTCTCGCACGTCTTCGAGTACGTCTTGCTCGATGCTCCAGAGGCGGACGGGGTGCCCGTTGCCGGCGATGACCTGGGCGAGTGAGGTGCCCATGTTGCCGGCGCCGAGGACCGTGGCTGATTCAGTCATGTTGTGTAGGGTCGAGGGTTAGGGGGTGAGGGTCAAGGGGCGGCGGGGTGGAAGGGATGTGGTGGGGATGCTGTGCGTTTGTTTTCGGCGCCTGCGGCGTAGGGGTGCTGGGCGGAGTGATTTGCTTCGCGGTCCTTCGAGAACCTCAGGATGAACGGAGCGCTAGGCGAGGTGATTCTGCCGCCCGCGCGATATTGGGGCTCGGCATGTGACGAGGGCTTCGCGGGTCCTTCGAGAACCTCAGGATGAACGGGTCAGATGTCTAGATTTTCGCAGGGGCCAGCTTCGTGGCGGAGGACGGCCATTAGCATGCGGCGGATGCCGTTGATGTGGGCGAAGTCGTGGGTGGGCCAGTAGTGGATGAGGTTGGCGACGGTGAATTCGCCGATGGTGTCGTGGACGGCGGTGCGCTGGGCGTCGGCGGCGGTCAGGGTGCGCAGCCAGGAGAGGGTCTCGGAGCGGAGGTCGGCGAAGCGGTCGAGGAGTTCGATGGTGGGACGTGATTCGAGGCCGCTGGCGGTGAGGGTGGCCATCGGGTCGACGGAGGTGATGGTGGGATGGTCTTCGTCGACGATGCGGCGAAGGCGTTCGGCGAAGATGGGTTCGACATCGACTTCGTGGGCGAGGATGCGATGGGGGGACCAGCCTCGGTCGAGGTCCGCGGTGAGGATGGAGTTGGGCAGGCCGGCTAGTATTTCGCGCAGGATTTTGGGTGCGGCTTCGAGGAGGGAGAGGGCGGTTTGTTCTGTGTCTTGCATTGTTAGTTGTTGGTGCTTTGGCGCTAGTCGGAGGATTGTGCCGCCCGCTCGGCGTCAGCGGCAATCATACGACGCGGGCTTCGCGGGTCCTTCGAGAACCTCAGGATGAACGTGGTTGTTGTTGGTCGGCTGGTCTGCGGCGTCTGCGGGGTAAGGGTGCTAGACGAATCATTTGCTTCGCGGTCCTTCGAGAACCTCAGGATGAGCGGGGCGCTAGAAGGTAAAGGTTTTCAGATCTTCTGCGATCAGGGTGTTTTTCAGGCCGTTGAGGATGGGTTTGGCGCTGAGGTGGGTGAGGATCATTGTGGTCTCGGGGGTGATGCGGTCTCGGACTACTTTGATGTCGGACAGGCCCATGTGTTCCGGGCCGCAGTCGTCCGGGTAGGTGCAGTCGACTACGAAGACGTCGGTGTTGTCGCCGAGTGAAACGACCTCTTCGCAGAACATCGTGTCGCCGGTGTAGGCGACTGTCTTGTCGCCGATCTGCACTCGGTAGCCGACCGCGTGGAGGCCGTCTTTCTTCACGTGGTTCATAGGGAAGGCGTGGAACTTCAGGCCGGCGACTTCTTGCTCGGCGCTGATGTCGGCGTCGATGTAGATGCGACGGTAGCCGGCTTCTTTGATGATGTTCGGGTAGACGCGATGGGAGAAGTCTTCAAGCATCGCCTCGCAACCGGGCGGGCCGACGATGTAGAGGTCTTTGGTGCGGTGGGTCATGTAGACGTACTCGAGCAGAAGGAACGGCAGGCCGACGAAGTGATCGCCGTGGAAGTGGCTGATGAAGATGACTTCGATGTCTTCGAGCGCCACGCCGAGCCGCTTCAACTGAGGAAGCAGCGTCGGCGGCGCATCGAATTGATATTTCCGGTCGACGATGAACGAACTCCAGTACCGGCCCTCAGAGGCGAAGGCGGAGCCGGAACCGAGGAACGTTAGCTCCAACTCAGGCGGCCGCCTGCACGTATTCGCGGTAGCAGCCGTCTAGGAAGCCCCAGAGTGCATCACAGGCTTCTTCGACGGCCCTGGTGGCGGTCTCTTTGGCACCAGGCGTGGTCTCGGCGTAGCGGGCGACCATGTTGCGGGTGACGGCGGAGTGCTCGACGTCGAGTGAGTGGTGGACGACGAAGAAGCGCAGACCGTCCGGCGACTTCACGCCGTAGTGCTGCTTCAGGCCCTCCATCTTGGTGCTGGCGACTTCGGGGACCTGCGACTCATATGCGTAAAGCGCGGCGATGCCGGCGACGAACGGGGAGTCCTTGGTGATGCGCGTGAACGTTTCGTGGATCTGGTTGGTCTCTGGGAGCGGAGTGGCGTCTGTCATGTCTTCACGGTTGAGGCCGATCGCCTCGCCGAACTTGAGCCAGAGCTCCGGGTGGTTGTTCGGGCCTTCTTCTTCCTCTTGCAGGTTTTCCAGGAGTTCCTGCCGGTCGGCGAGGTTGTCGCAGTTAGCGTGCGTGCCGGAAACGTAGCGGGGGAAGTTGAGCACGTGGTTGTAGTACTGGCAGGTGTAGCCTTTGAGCTCGTCCATGGTCATTTCGCCAGCCTGCCAGCGAGTGTAGAACGGATGCTTGAGGATGGACTTCTCAGCGATGATCGCGTCGATGCGGTCGCAGAGGGCGCTGGGTGTGGTTTGGATGGTCAAGCGTCTTCTCCTTCTGTTGGCGCGATGTCCATTGATTTATACGGTTGGTGGGTTGGGAAAGGTGTGACTTAGGTCACACTGCGGGCGTCGTTGAGGGGTATTCTCTGTGGGAGTTGGGTCAGGGGTCAAGCGGAGAACGAGGCGGAAGGTGGAAGACAGAAGATGGAGTTCCGCCGCGCAAAACGAAAGAGGGCCGGTCACGCGACCGGTCCTCTTCTAGTTCAACCGTTGCGTGGTCAGGGCTGGGCCCTGACCCACAGTGTGCTAGCGCTTGAGGACGTTGATGGTGCAGGCGCTGCCGAGGCCGATGACGTGCGCGAGGCCGGTCTTTGCGCCCTTCACCTGGCGGTCGCCGGCTTGTTCGCGGAGGTGCCAGACGATCTCGACGATGTTGGCGACGCCGGTTGCTCCGAGCGGGTGACCTTTGGAGAGCAGACCACCGGAGACGTTCACCGGGATCTTGCCGCCGTTGTAGGTCTCCTTGTCATCGATCAGCTTGCCGGCTTCACCTTCGCCGCAGAGGAAGAGGTTCTCGTAGTGGATGAGCT
>JBDTOK010000162.1:0-6237 GCA_039933275.1 Chloroflexota bacterium
ATCTCGAAGTTGAAGATGGCCTCGGCCTTGTTGATAGAGTGGCTCATCTCCTGGCGGCGCTCCAGCTTGCGGGAGAGAAAGTACTTGAGGTGCTGGATGCCGTACGCCAGCTGTCGCGCCTTGTCCTGCATGCACTTGGTGAAGATTGCCTGGTCGCATTCGCTCTTGGCGGCGTGGAGGCCCATCTCGTATAGACCCATGATGTAGCTGTTCTGCAGGATGAACATCGCGCAGGACGTCTCCGTCCAGTAGCGGCAGTCGATAATCCCGCGGTGATTGTAGCCCGGGCTCTGCGTGCCCATGCCGCCTCCGTTAGAGAACGCCCGCTTGCGGAACGTCTCGAACTGGCGCGCTTCGTCGAATTCTGCGGTGGAGAGGTAGAGCTTCACTTCGTGGAAGCCGTAGGACATCTCCGGTAGCCATTTGCCGATCGTGTCGCCGGAGACGAGAGCCATCTCGCACAGAGCGGTGGCCAGCTGGCAGATCGAGGCCTCGACCGCGTCCGGCAGCGGCTCGAGCGTGTTCCAGGGAATGTCGAACGACGGCCGCCAGCGGCGCTGGATCGCTTCTTCGTAGAGGTCCGCAGCGTTCTCGGCCCAGAGCTCAGCCTTGTCAAAGATGGAGTAGCCCATGGAGGGGACGCCGGGAATCGGGTAGGCGCCGCGCGGCATCTCCGTCTGGTAGGGCCAGTAGTCCGGCACGTCGGCGTAGGTCCCAACGTTGATCATGCCGACGGTGAGGCCCTTCTTGCCTGGCTTGACGCGGATGCCCCACTCAGTCGGGACCTTCATCCACTGCAGGTCCAGCACACGCTCGCCGCCGGACATCATCTGCTCCTGCTGAGCGATGAACGCGGCGGCCTGCTCCGGGCTGATGCCGGCCTTGATTTGGTTGATCATCATCGCGGGCGGAGCGCCCAGCTTGAGCGCTCGCTTGATCAGCTCATCGGGCCACTTGTGCTCCTTCGCCACCTCGGCGAGCTCCGGCGGGATCATGACCTCGCCGCCGGCGCGAATGCGCTCCTGCTCAGCGATGAACGCCTCGGCGGCGACCAGATCGACGTTGGGCGTGTCCATCTGCGCCTTGACGGCGGCCGCCGGGAAGTTGAGGGCGAGGGCGCGGCGGATAAGGTCGAGGGGGATGCCGCGCTCTTCGGCGACTTTCGCCAGGTCTTCGGGGATCTGGATAGCGGAAGTGTCTGCCATAACGACTCCTTAAGAGGGGCTTCGTGTCTGTAGCGCTTGCATTTAGCCACGCGCGCGGGCAGGCAGTCAAGCGCTGGTTTAGCGGGCGCTAAGTAGTGGGCGAGGGTCAAGAGTGAGGGGTCGAGGGTCAAGGATTGGAAGCGCGATGTGCTGACGCTTCCCTACCAAATGCTCCGCGAGCGGGCCGGCCGCTTCGGCGACCGGACGTCCGGCTTCGCCCACGGGCGCGCAGCCAGCATCAGCGCGAAACCGGTGGCGAAGCCGCCAACGTGCGCCCAGACGGCGACGCCGGAGGAGACGGACGTATCGCCCAGGGTGGCGAGGCCGCTTACAAGTTGCAGGCCGAACCAGAAGATGATCAGCAGCCACGCGGGTACCGGCAACAGGAACGGGAACAAGAACACGTCGACGGGGACGGTTGGGTACAGCAAGAGGTACGCGCCCAGCACTCCCGCAATCGCGCCGCTGGCTCCGAGCATCGGGACGGCGCTGCTGGTATCGACCGCGATCTGCAGGGCGGCGGCTCCGACGGCGCACACGAGGTAGAAGAGCAGATACGGGATGTGCCCGAGGGCATCTTCGATGTTATCGCCGAACACCCAGAGGTAGATCATGTTCCCGCCCAGGTGCAGCAGGCCGCCGTGCAGGAACGCCGCGCTGATGATCGTGGATGGGACGCGCAAGCCGTGGGGGTGGTTCACCCACTGATCGACGGCGGCGGGGATGACGGCGTAGTCGTTGTAGAAACGCTGAACGTTGAAGGCGCTGAGGCTGAGCTCATAAAGGAAGACCAGCGTGCAAGCGATGATGATCGATACGTTGACGATCGGAAAGCGTCGCGTCGGCAGCGGATCGCTGAGCGGGATCACTGTGCTAGTGTAGCGATTCCAACATCAACGGACACACCCAGTTAGAAGAGAGGTAGCCTCATGCCAGAACGCCAGAACATCTCCTCTGGATCACCGTACGAGCCCGTCTTCGGCTACTCACGCGCGGTCAAGATCGGCAACCAGGTGTTCGTCTCCGGCACCGTCGCCTGGGGCGACGACGGAAAGGTGGCCGGGCTCGGCGACATGTATGCGCAGACGAAGCAGGCGATCCGCAACATCGAGAAGGCGCTGGCTCAAGCGGGCGCCTCGTTGAGCGACGTCGTGCGCACGCGGACGTTCGTGACGGACGTCGCGCGTTTCGAAGAAGTGGCGAAGGCGCACGGCGAAGCGTTCACGGACATCCGCCCCTGCGCAACAGTGGTCGAGGTGAAAGCGCTGGTCGACAAAGAGATGCTGGTTGAGATCGAGGCAGACGCGGTTATCGGAGGCTAACCTGCAACGCGGGCCATAAGTTCCGCCACCGTGTAAGCGCCCGGCCTCTTGCTCTCGCGGGCCGCTTCCACCGCCGCGAGTTGCAGCATGCGGTTAAACGGCGTCGGGACGCCGTGCAATGCGCCGAGCAGCGCGATCTCCCCGTTCAGCCAGTCCGTCTCGAGGGTACCGCCGCGCTCCAGGCTCTGCCACGTCGAGCCGCCCGCGCGCACGCCAAGGCCGGGGATCGGCTTGAGCGACACGCGTTCGTGCTTCGCGGCGAGCGCCTCCGACGGTGCGTATTCAATGCCCGCCGCCTCGTATGCCTTGATCGCCTCGTCCCGGACGCGGCGGATGATGTCCCCCGCCGCGCCGTCACCGCACAAAGCCTGCACAATGTTACCGAGGTTGTTCAGCAGCTTCGTATGCTTGATGCGCATCACATGCGAGTCCGGCGCCGCAGCGTAGTTCGACGCTTCGAGGTCAGCGCAAACCTCCCCGATCAGCGCATCGGTGCCCTGCGGATAACAGCCCGCGTCCAGGCATCCGCCAATCGGCGACGAGTGTAGGATCACCTCGCCGGGCGTGAGATGGGTCGCCGGCAAAACGACGAGCATCGCGTATACCCGCGAGAAGATGCGCGCGGCCATACGCTCGTTGGCGACGCCGTTCTGCGCGCAGATGACGGGGACATCACCAGCAGCGGCTCGCAGCTCCTGCAGGGCAGCCTCGGTGTCCTGCGACTTCATCGTCAGGAACACAACTTCATCGCCGCGCCAATCTATCTCTGCGGGTGAGCCAGCGGCCGGAATCGGGAGCGTGACGGTATCCTCGGCGGTACGGAAGACGAGGCCATCGCGCTGGATCGCCTGCAGGTGCGCTCCTCGCGCAATCAGCACGACTTCCCGCCCGCTCTGGAATAGACGCGCGCCGATCGAGCCTCCTATAGCGCCCGCGCCGTAGATGACGTGCCGCACGGGGGCAGTATAGGACAGCGCTCGCGTAAAATGATCTGCGTATGGCCGAGCCACGCATCCAGTACGTAACGACGTCCGATGGCGTCAACATCGCCTACGCCGACATGAGCGAGGGCTATCCAACGATCTACCTGAGCGGAATGCCCTGGAACCACATCCAGCAACAGTGGAAGCTGCCACCGTATCGCAGCTGGTTCGAGGGGTCGTTCTTGCGCCGACGCCTCATCTTGTACGACGCCCGCGGGTCGGGGCTCTCCGACCGCGGGATCAAGGAGTACTCGCTCTCGGGGTTCCGCCAGGACATCGACGCGATCGCCAACAAGCTAGGCCTCGAGAGGTTTGTGCTGGCGGGCGTGCAGGCCGGATCGATGATCGCGGTCGACTACGCCTTCCACAACCCGGAGCGCGTAAGCCATCTGTTCATCTGGGACGCCGTACACGACGGCAAAGAGTTCATGGCCCTGCCGCAGGTGAAGGCGTTCTTCTCGATGGTGGAGTACGACTGGGACATGTTCGTCGCCACTATCGCGCGGACGATCGGCGGGTGGGACACGCAGAACCCGCAGCCGTTCGAGGAGTTCGTGCGCGAGGCTGTTCTGCAAGAGGACGCGTTGCGCTTCTACTTCGACTTCCTGGCCAACGCGACGGTGACGCCACTGCTCCCGGACGTCAAGCAGCCCGCACTCGTCGCGCATCACCGGGGGAACATGATTCCCCCGCCCGACAGCGGCCGGTTCATGGCGAGCCGTTTGGGCAACGCTGAGTTCCTGCTCTTGAACGGGACGTGGCACGACAACCAGTCCAACCTCCCAGTCATAAACGAGGCGATGGACCGGCTGCTACGCGACGAAGCCCCACCACGCCCCGCTCCATCACCAATCGCGGAGCCAGCTCAGCGGCCGGCGCCGGCGGGTGGCCTCGTGACGATTCTCTTCACTGACATCGAGGGTTCGACGGCGCTGACGCAGCGGCTGGGCGACGTGAAAGCACGCGAAGTGTTCCGTGGGCACGAGCAGATCACCCGCGACGCGCTACGCCAGTTCGGCGGGTCAGAGGTAAAGTCGATGGGCGACGGATTCATGGCCTCTTTCATCTCGGCGACACAGGCGCTGGAGTGCGCGATCGCGATGGAGCGGGCCTTCGCGGCGCACAACGAGAACAGCAACACGCCGCTCAACGTTCGCATCGGCCTGAACACCGGCGAGCCGATCGCCGAAGAGCAAGATTTGTTCGGGACTGCGGTCATCACTGCGGCTCGCATCGCGGCGAAGGCAAACGGCGGCGAGATTCTCGCTTCTAACGTCGTGCGGGAGCTGGTGGCCGGGCGCGGCTTCGCGTTTGCAGACCGCGGCGAGATGGCCCTGCGCGGCTTCGACGATCCCGTGCGCGTCTATGAATTGCGCTGGCGGGAGTAAAGCCAGCGCCAAAGCGTTGCGGGGGCAAGGCAACCAGGCCCGCAGTCAGGTTTACCGATCAGGAATTGAGCTCGAGCGCAGATGCCATACCGAATCGGTGGTTGTCGCCATACGGGCTTGGAGTCAACGCAACAGGTGATCCGTCCGCCTTTTGTGACGAAAAATCTCTAGTACATCATCGCGGGCGGTGCTAGGCTGCTCGCGTACATCTCAGGAGGTGCGGCAATGGCGGACTACGACATCATCACGGTTGGCGGTGGCCTCGGCGGCTCGTCTCTCGCCAGGGCGATGGCGGAGCGCGGGTTCAAGGTGCTGGTGGTGGAGCGCGAGAAGAAATTCAGGGACCGCGTCCGCGGCGAGTGGATGGCCCCGTGGGGCGTGGAAGACGCGAAGAAGCTCGGCGTTTACGACACGCTCGTCAACGCCGGCGGTCAGCTCACCCACAAGATGGTTGTGCGCGCCGGCCCGGCAGAGCTGCCCCCACGTGACATCGTGACGCAGTCGGCGCTGGGCAACCCCTGCCTCACGATGTACCACCCGGCGATGCAAGAAGCAGTCCTCGCCGCCGCGGAGAAGGCCGGCGCCGAGGTCATCCGAGGCGCCAAGGTTACCGAGATCCATCCCGGTAAGGAGCCGCAAGTCGACATCGAATCAGACGGCGGCAAGCAGACGTTTAGCGCACGGCTCGTCGTCGCCGCCGACGGACGCAATTCCGTCGCGCGCAAGTGGGGTCACTTCGAGTCGAAGGAGGACCAGCCGGGAAACATGCTCGCCGGCGTTCTCGTCGAGAACGCACCGGAGGCCATCGATCACGAATCAAACTACATCACCTTCAACCCGTTCATGGGGCAGGTCGCGTTCATCTTCCCGCAGGGCAACGGCAAGGCCCGCGCCTACGTCGGCGTCCGCACTGATACCGGCCAGCGCTTCCAGGGCGACGCCGACTTCGCGAAGCTGGTCGAGCTGAGCATCGCCACCGGCGCACCAAAGGAACTGTACGAGGGCCTCACACAAGCTGGGCCTGTCGCCTCCTTCGAGGGGTACGACTCCTGGGTCGAGCATCCGTACAAGGACGGGGTGGCGCTCGTTGGCGACGCCGCGGCCACCAGCGACCAAACGTGGGGCCAGGGCCTCTCGCTGACAATGCGCGGCGCACGCGAACTGCGCGATGCCCTCATCAGCACGGACGACTGGGACGCGGCCGGCCACAAGTACGCGGAAGCGTTCAACTGGTGCTTCACGCACATCCGCCAGGTTGAGGACTGGATGACGACAATCATGATGAGCCAGGACGGAGCCGCCACCGCACTGCGCATGAAGGCGCTCCCGCGCATCGCCG
>JBDTOK010000163.1:0-6201 GCA_039933275.1 Chloroflexota bacterium
CCTGGACTTCGGTGATGCCGGGGGTGCGGCCCGTGCTGTCGAAGGTGCCGGTGCCGCCGGCAGAAACAATGTCGCATGGAAGACCGGCGGCACGAATGGCATCGACGCTAGCGGTCAGGCGGTCCATCGCCTTGCGGGCGACGGCATCTCTCTTCTCGCGCTCTGGCAGGCCGACGGCGTGGCCTTCGTAGCCCATGGCGCCGCGAAGACGGATGCCGCTTGTGTCGGAGATGCGGCGGGCGAGGGCGGCGGCCGGTTCGCCGGGCTGAACGCCGCAGCGGGGCATACCAACGTTGACGTCGACGATGACGCCGATCTCGACGCCACCATCAGCGGCGGCTGCGGCAATCTCCTCGACGCCTTCGATGGAGTCGACGGCGATCTTGATGTCGACGCCGCGCTTGGCGATCTCGGCGACGAGGCGCACCTTGTCGCGGCCGATGACCTGGTTGGCGATCAGGATGTCGTCGCAAAAGGCAGAGGCGACGTCGGCTTCGTCCGGCGTCGCGCAGGTGATGCCAGTGACGGAGCCTGCGGCCAGCTGACGCTTCGCGATTTCAGGGGTCTTGTGAGCCTTGAAGTGCGGGCGTAGCTTGCACGAGACATCGGCGTAGAATGAGGCCATCTTCTCAATATTGCGCTGCATTCCAGCCAGATCGAGGACAAGCGCTGGCGTAGGGATGTCGTTCAAACTACGAGGCGGCATGGGGTGAGTTTGCCGCGCGGCAGGCGCCGTTGCAAGCCTCCGTCCGATACCATACGAAGTAATGACTGACACAGTGCGAGAGATCGAGGTGCCGCCGCAGGTGATGGGCCTGACGGAGGCGGAGGCGGCGGAGCGCAAGGCGCGCGGCGAATACAACGAATCGGACGTAGCGCCCAGCCGCTCGTACCTGCGGATCTTCGTCCAAAACGCAATCACGCCGATCAACGTCACGCTGTTCGCGATTTGTATCGGACTGATCGGGTTCAGCCTTGTGGGTGACGGTCTGATGACGGCAAGCCTGGTGTTTGCGAACGTGGTTGTTGGCGTGTTCCAGGAGGTTCGCGCCAAGCGGAAGCTGGACAAGATATCGCTGCTGACACGGCCAACCGCGACGATCATCCGTGAGGGCAAAGAGCGCACCGTTGATCCAGAGGAGATCGTTCTCGCCGATGCGATCGTGCTCAAGCCGGGCGACCAGGTGCTGGTCGACGGGAAGCTGGTCGTCGCGGACGGAGTCACGGTGGACGAATCGTTGCTCACCGGCGAGTCGGACCTGGTCACGAAGCATATCGATGATGAGGTGAAGTCCGGCACGTTCTGCATGACCGGTAGCGGGGTGTACATCGCCGAGAGGGTCGGGGCAAACAGCCTCATCCAGCAACTGACGATCCAGGCACGAAAGTTCCGCAACAACCAGACGCCGCTGCAGCGTGAGGTTGGGCTGGTTCTGCGTGTTATGGCGGTGGCGGTTGTTCTGCTGTCGATACAAGTGCTGACGGTGTACCGGAGCAGCGAAACAGGGTTGTCGGTCAGTGAGAGCCTGCGCGCGGCGGCTGTACTGGTTGGGCTTGTGCCGCAGGGGTTGTCGTTCATGGTGACGACGACGTACGCGATGGCCGTGATTCGAATGGCCGGGACGGGGGCGCTGATTCAGCGCATAAACGCTGTCGAGTCGATTGCTAATGTAAACCTGCTTTGCCTGGACAAGACGGGGACGCTCACGACAAACAACCTCAGTCTCGACAACGTTGAGCCGCTAGAAGGTGATACCGAGGGCGTGACACAGACGCTGGCGGACTTTGCGGCCAACGTGAAGACGGAGAACCGCACGATTGAGGCGATCCGCAAAGCGCATCCGGGCACGAGCCGGACCGTTCGTGCAGAGATACCGTTCTCGTCGGCGCGGAAGTGGAGCGCGCTGGCGATGGATAGCGGCGTCTACGTGCTCGGTGCGCCGGAGATGCTTGAGCCGGCGATGCCGAATGCCGCCGCGCTGGAGGGCCGGATACAGGAGTTGGCGGAGTCGGGGCTGCGAGTCCTGCTATTCTCCGCGGCCGCCGATCCGTCGGCGAAGCTTGATCCGGACAACGCGCAGCTGCCCGGTGAGTTGGTGCCGCTGGCGATTATTAGCGTACGAGATGAGCTGCGGGCGGAGGCGGAGGAGACGATCACGCAGTTCCGCCAGGCGGGTATCGGCATAAAGATCATCTCCGGGGACAGCCCAGATACGGTGGCGGCGCTGGCCAAGCAGGCGGGCGTTTCTCAGGATCTAAAGTCGGTGTCCGGGCTGGAGCTAGACGCGCTTTCGGATCCCGACCTGAAGAAGGTGGCGGAGGAGAGCACTGTATTCGGGCGGATTACGCCGCAGCAGAAGGAGCGCCTGATCCGGGCGCTGCGCGGGCGCGGGAGGCACGTGGCGATGATCGGCGATGGCGTGAACGACGTGCTGGCGCTGAAGCAGGCAGACCTCGCGATCGCGATGAAGAGCGGCAGCCAAGTGACTCGGAGCGTGGCCGACATCGTGCTCTTAGACGACTCGTTCGCGACGCTACCAAAGGCGTTCATGGAAGGCCAGCGGGTGCGCCGAGGCATGTTCGACATCATCCGGCTGTTCCTGGTGCGGACGCTGTCGGTATCGCTCGTGATCTTTGCGGTGGCGCTGGTCGGCGACGTGTTTCCGACTACGCCGAGACAGAACGGCGTGCTGGCGTTTCTTACCGTTGGCATCCCAACGCTGGCGCTGGCGGCGTGGGCACGGCCCGCGAAAACGCCGCGGCAACTGGTGTTATCGAGCGCGCACTTTGTGGTGCCGGCAGCGATCTCGATCGCGCTCCTGACGTTTGGCGTGTACGAGTTGTACATCTGGAAGAGCGACTCGGAGACGGCGCGCACGGCGCTGACGACGACGGCGATTCTCTGTGGATTGCTGCTCATACCGTTCGCGCAGCCGCCGATCAGAGCGTTTGTCGGCGGCACTGCTTTCAACGGCGACTGGCGCCCGACGATGCTCGCGGTGGTGCTGCTGCTCTTCTACGGTGTGATCCTGGGGATCACGCCGATCCGCGAGTTCTACGAACTGACGATACTGACGCCGCTGCAGTACGGGCTGATTGCGCTGATCGTGGCGGTGTGGGCGGTGGTGCTGTTGCAGTTCTGGCGCTGGAACCTGCCCAGCCACGCGAAGGAGCTCTGGGAGTTCCTGACGGAGTGATCTAGAGCGGCGGGGACTGTTTGTGCCAGTCCGTGGACTGTTCGTAGGCGTGGGCGGCTCGGAAGAGGGACGCTTCGTCGAAGGGCTTGGCCAGGATCTGGACGCCGATCGGGAGGCGGGCGCCGTCTTCGGCGGTGGCGAAACCGCAGGGGAGCGAGATGCCGGGCAGGCCGGCGATGTTCACGGGGATTGTGCAGACGTCGTTCAGGTACATCTGTAGAGGGTCGGAGGTCTTCTCGCCGATCTTGAAGGCGGGTGTAGGGGTGACGGGCGTTACGAGCACGTCGTACTTCTGGAAGGCGGCGTCGAACTCGCGGCGAATCAGGGTGCGGATCTGCTGCGCCTTCAGGTAGTACGCGTCGTAGTAGCCGGCGGAAAGAGCGTAGGTGCCGACCATGATGCGCCGCTTCACTTCTTCGCCGAAGCCGTGCTGGCGGGTGCGCTCCATGTTCTCCCACATACTGGCGCCGTCCTGGTAGGAGTAGCCGTACTTCACGCCGTCGTAGCGGGCGAGGTTGGAGGAGGCCTCCGATGGCGCGATGACGTAATAAACCGCGACGCCGAGGCCGGTGGAGGGGAGGGCAACTTCGGTGTCGATGTGGGCGCCGAGCGATTCTAGCTGGCGGATGGCGCCTTCGACGGCTTCGCGGACGGCGGGGTCCATGCCGTCGACGAAGTATTCGCGGGGGACGCCGACTCGCAGGCCTTTGATGTCGCCGGTGAGGGAGTCGGCGATGGCGGGGACGTCGATCTCGGCGGAGGTGGAGTCGCGCTGGTCGTGGCCGGCGATCGCTTCGAAGACGAGGGCGGCGTCTCGCACGGAGCGCGTGAAGGGGCCGATCTGGTCGAGGGATGAGGCGAAGGCGACGAGGCCGTATCTGGAGACTCGCCCATAGGTTGGCTTGAGGCCGACGACGCCGGAGAGAGCGGCGGGCTGGCGGATCGAGCCGCCGGTATCGGAGCCGAGGGCGTAGAAGGCCTGTCCGGCGGCGACAGAGGCAGCGGAGCCAGCGGAGGAGCCGCCGGGCACGCGGTCGAGGGCCCAGGGGTTGTGAGTGGGGCCGTAGGCGGAGTTTTCGCCGCTGGAGCCCATGGCGAACTCGTCCATGTTGGTCTTGCCGAGCATGACGTAGCCGGCTTCGTCGAGGAGGGTGATGACGTTGGCGTCGTAGATGGGGACGAAGGGTTCGAGGATTTTGGAGCCGCAGGTGGTGCGGGTGCCCTTTGTGGATATGACGTCCTTGACGGCGGCGGGGATGCCGGTGAGGGCGTTGCCCTGGCCTTTGGCGAGCATGTCGTCGGCGCGGCGGGCCTGTTCGAGGGCGGTGTGGCCGGTGAGGGTGATGAAGGCGTGGATGCGGTCCTCGGTGGCGGCGATGCGCTCGAGGGAGGCCTGAAGGAGCTCGACGGAGGAGACCTGCCGCTGTTTGAGGAGGGCGGAGGCCTCGGTGATGGTGAGTCGAGTGAGGTCGTCAGGCATCGGCTATTCGTCGAGGATGGCGCGGACGCGGAGGAGGTTGCCTTCGCGGTTGGGGGCGTTTTTGAGGATGGTTTCGGGGTCTGAGGGTGGGTCCGGTACGTCGTCTCGAAGGATGTTGTGGAGGTCGAGGGGGTAGGCGGTGGGTGGGATGCCGGCGGTGTCGACGGCTTTGAGGCGGTCGAAGTAGTCGAGGATTTCGGAGAGTTGGGGGGCGAATTTGGCGACGTCGGCGTCGGTGAGGCCGAGTCGGGCGAGGTGTGCGATGTGGCGGACTTCGTCTGGGGTGAGGGCCATGGGAGTTAGGTTACAGGGTACGGGTTGCAGGGGACAGAGGCGCCGAGCTACGGGCGACCTAAACGTGGCCCTACGGCGACCTAAAGCGGCTTTACGGGGGACCTAAAGCGGCCCTACGGGCGACCTGAAGTGTCGAAGTTCGTTTTGCAAAATCGAGGTTTTGGCGGAAGGGGGGTTCGGGAAATGGGGAGAGTGACATTTGGGGGTTGACGGCGTTGGAGCCCTCACCCTTTAACCCCTCTCCCGCTGCGGCGGGCGAGGGGCATTCTGTTTGGTGGTGGGGGTTGTGTTGCTGGGAGTCCCGCCTGGTGCGCTTCGGCGCTCCGCGGGGGGATTCTGTTTGTCGTGATTGCGGACGTCGTTGGGTTGGGGTGAGGCGGGTCCGGTCAGGGCTAGGCCCTGACCTACAAGGAACACAGCGAGTTACGGGTCCCTTCGACTGCGGCTATCGCCGCGCTCAGGACATGCTTCGGGGCTCAGGATGACGAAGCGGTGGGGTGACATTTGGTGGGCGGGAATGGGCGTGGCGGCGGGTAGGATGGGTGGGTGGGGCAAGGTGAGGGTGGCGGGCCGAAGACGCCGGAGGGGAAGGCGGTTTCGAGCCGGAATTCGCAGAAGCATGCGCTGAGGTCTACGGCGCCGGTGATTCCGTGGGTGGAGAGTAAGCGGGATTGGCTGGAGTTCCGGAAGTCGATCCTGGAGTCGCTTGGGCCGGAGGGGGCGGTGGAGTCGGAGTTTGCGGAGCAGGCGGCGTTGTTGTTCTGGCGGCTGCGGCGGGTGACTCGGTACGAGCATGAGACGCTGGTCGGGTATCAGAAGGAGCTGCCGACTGATTTGCAGTTGACGGCTCACCTGGAGCATGCGGGCTGGCCGCCGGAGCCGGAGGACCGATATTCGGAGATGTATTACCGGTGGGCGCGCGGGAGGGTGATTCCGAAGGAGGCGCACCTGGACCGGATTGTGCGTTATGAGTCGCATTTGCGCCGGCAGTTGCGGTCGGTGCTGCGGGAGTTGTGGTTTTTGCAGTCTGCCCGCCGGGAGGGGAAGGGTGGGCGTTGGGTGGAGTTGCGGGGGGAGTGAGGTTGGAACGAGGACTTCGGCGGGCTCAGTCTGGTGGGGCCGCCTGAGGCGGACGGTCTTTCGACGGGCTCAGGATGAAGGGCGGGTGCGAGCGGGGCGTCCGGCCCGGCGGGTTCAGAGACGCCGGGTGGACGCCCGGGGGTTAGGGTA
>JBDTOK010000164.1:0-6132 GCA_039933275.1 Chloroflexota bacterium
GGATATGATTCAGGCCGAGTAGGAGGGTCCCGCATGGATTACACGCCTATCGAGAAGCCTGCATACGACGAATTTGAGGTTAAACCCAACCTCTGGGACTACGACGAGGCGCGCCGTGATCTGACCTGGGACAAGATCCGGGAGGAGATCGACGAGATGCCGGGGGGCGGGCTGAACATGGCCTACGAGTGCTTCGACCGGCACCTGAAGACGGAGCGCCGCACGAAGGCGGCGATGCTGTGGGAGGGGAAGAACGGCGAGCAAGAGACGTTCACCTTCGAGGACATGGCGAAGGGCGCGAATAAGGCGGCGAACGGGCTGCGGTCTCTGGGCGTGCAGAAGGGAGACCGCGTCTTCGTGTTCCTGGAGCGCATCCCGGAGTGCTACTTCACGGTGTTCGGGACACTCAAGCTGGGCGCGGTCATCGGCCCGTTGTTCTCGGCGTTCGGGCCGGACGCGGTGAAGGACCGGCTCGCAGACAGCGGCGCGAAAGTGCTGGTCACGAGCCCGGAGCTGTGGGCGAAGGTGAAGGCGATACGCGATGATCTGCCAGCGCTCGAGAAGATTGTACTGGTAACGCGACGCACGCAGGCGGAGTCCGAGGACGGCGTGGTGCTGTGGGACGAAGTCATCGGCAACCAGTCCGACGAATTCGAGACGGAGAAGACGACGCCGGACGACTACTCGGTGATGCACTACACGTCGGGGACGACGGGTAAGCCGAAGGGCGCGGTGCATGCGCACAACGCGATCGTCGGCCAGTACGCTACGGGCAAGTACGTTCTCGACTTTCACGACGACGACATCTACTGGTGCACGGCGGACCCGGGCTGGGTGACGGGCACTTCGTACGGAATGTTCGCGCCGTGGAGCAACGGCGTCACCTGCCTCGTGTACGAGGGCGGGTTCGGCGCGGGAAGCTGGTACGGGCTGGTCCAGAAGTACAAGGTGACGGTCTGGTACAGCGCGCCGACGGCGATCCGGATGCTGATGAAGGCTGGCGACGAGGTGCCGAAGAAGTACGACCTGTCGTCGCTGCGCTACACGATGTCAGTGGGCGAGCCGCTGAACCCGGAGGCGGTGGTCTGGAGCAACAAGGCGCTGGGCCTGCCGTTCCACGACAACTGGTGGCAGACAGAGACGGGTTCGATCATGATCGCCAACTACCCGATCATGGAGATCCGGCCGGGCAGCATGGGCCGTCCTTTCCCGGGCATCTTCCCGGCGATCATCGACGACGACGGCAACGAGGTGGCTCCCGGCGAAGAGGGCAACCTGGCGGTGAAGCCGGGTTGGCCGTCGATGTTCCGGACGTACTGGCACCGCGAGGAGATGTACCAGTCGCGATTCCTCAACGGCTGGTACATCACGGGCGACCGCGGGCGGATGGACGCCGACGGTTACTTCTGGTTCGTGGGCCGCGCAGACGACGTGATCAATACGGCTGGCCACCTCGTCGGGCCGTTCGAGGTGGAGAGCGCGCTAATCGAGCACCCGGCGGTGGCCGAGGCGGGCGTGATTGGCAAGCCGGACCCGGTGGCGATGGAAGTGGTGAAGGCATTCGTGGCGCTAAAGGACGGCTTCGAGCCGAGCGAGCAACTGCGCCGCGAGCTGCTGCAGTTCACTCGCAAGAAGCTGGGCGCCGGCGTGGCCCCGCGGGAGATCGAGTTCATCGACGCGCTGCCGAAGACGCGCTCGGGCAAGATCATGCGACGTCTACTGAAAGCGCGAGAGCTTGGCCTGCCGGAGGGTGACACGAGCACGCTGGAGGATTAGTGGGAAAGAAAGTAAACATCTATTACGACCCCGAGGGCGACTTCCTCGAGGTGACTTTTGAGAGAAAGCCTGGCTACATGGAGGATACCGACGACGAACGCGTGATGGTTCGCGTCGACGAGGATGGAAACTCGATCGGCCTTTCGATCATCAACGTCAGCAAGCTTAAGGGTTTACCGTTCGAGGTGTCGCTCGCTAGTTAGCCGTCCCAGCGCAGCTATTCCTGCCTGAAGCCCGAGCAGACGATGGCGATGTCTGCGATGCGGTTGTCGTCAGAGAGGGTTGCGTAGCCCTGCTGTTCGACGACGAAGTTGCCGTCCGCGTTGTGGATGCGCATCCGGTAGATGAAGCCGATACGGCCGGCGAGGTCGTTCACATCCCAGGAGACAAGCGAGGTAATCTCATCCGGCGGCTCGAACCACCTGCCGAAGAGGATTGTTGTGAGCTCGTCAACGGTGTGGGCTTGCCACTCGTCGCCTGGGGTGAGACCGCGGAAGCGCACGTCGGGGGTGACGGCGGCGTGGATGCCGGCGCCGTCCTTCTTGGAGAGCGCCTGGATGAACGCTTCGACGGGGTTGCTCATGCGCTCGATTATAGTCCGCACTCGCCTACAATCGACGCCATGAGCTACCCGCCGGATGTGGCACCTCTCATCGAAGCGCTGGTCGAAGCGATCCGGGCGGCTCTGAGGGAGACTTTCGTCGGCGCTTGCGTGACCGGCTCGCTGGCTCTCGGCGGCTTCGATGACAAGAGCGACGTCGACATCGTGGTCGCAACGGCGAGACCAGTGTCGGACGCCGAGTTGGCGGCGCTGAAGGCGATCCACGACCGCGTTCCGCCAAAGCGGAACGAATTCGGGCGCGAGTACGAGGTCTTCTACATCGACGTCGAGACGTTGCGGCGATGGGCGCCCGGGCAGCGTCACCTGAGAGCCGAGCCAACACAGCCCTTTCAGTGGGAGACGCACCGCGCGAACTTCGTGCTGGAACGCTGGCTGCTTCGCGAGCGCGCCATCACGCTCGCGGGGCCGGACCCCGGATCGCTCGTCGACGCGGTATCGCCCGACGAGATGCGCGAGGCGGCGCGACGCGAAGTCCTCGTTCGGCTGGACGAGTGGGCAGGCGGGCAGGCGATGCCGTCCTGGTTGGGTCACGCCGGCGCGCAGGGCTACGAAATCGAGACGATGTGCCGCGCGCTATATACGATCGAGACGGGCGAGATCTGCTCGAAGAAGGCGGCCGTCGGCTGGGCGCTGGAGGTTCTGCCCGAGGAGTGGCGCGACCTCATCGCCTGGGCCTGGCGCCACCACAAGGACGACGCGACTCACGACACCTCGCGCCTTCCGGAGGCGATCGCCTTCGTGCGCTACGCGGCGGAGCGAGCTACTATGTCGGCGGAATGAGCGCGAAGACAACCGACTCTGCGGCGACGTCCGGCATGACGATGGCCGGGCGCGTGGATCTGGTGTCGTCGATTGTTGTTGGGGTGTTCGGGGTGTTCACGTTTGCGTTTGGGGTGTGGGCGCTGGTAGCGCCGGTCTCGTTCTTCGAGAACATTGCGTTCTTCGGGCAGTACAACCGCCATTTCTTGCACGACCTCGGCGCGTTCCAGATGGGGTTGGGCGCAGCGCTGCTGTTTGCGGTGGCATGGCGCAACGATGCGCTGCTGGCGGTGCTCGGCGGCGCGGCCGTCGGCGCCTGCGCGCACGAGTACGCGCACATCAAGGACTACTCGCTGGGCGGGCGAGACAGCGACCCGTGGACGCTGGGGATCATCGCGGCGGTGCTGACGGCGACGTTTGTGTGGCGGCTGCGCTGGCGATTTCGGGTGGCGCGAGGTGAGCGCTAACGTCTCGAACGTAGTCGACGAAGTCGTCGACTGACATTTGTTCGAAGTGCTCCAGGTCGCGCGTGAATTGACTGTTTAACACTTTGACGCCATCTGTGAGGTCGAAAGCCTCTCGGGCCGAGCCATAAAACAAGTGGCCGTCGACGCTATCGCGATACAGGAAAAGCAAGTACGTGCGGCCTGGCTCCAGCAGGAAGCTCCCATCGGCAAAGCGCATGCTCCCATCGAGTGTACTAACGCCGCCAAAACCGGTGATTTGTAGCGTTTCCTCGCCGCTACCCTTTATCCATGACCCAACCTTGCCCTCATATGTCGTGTGGATTGGCAGGCTGGCTAAGATCTTGTTTACTTGCTCGATACGTGCTCTGTCAGCCGGATCCTCGTATATGACATTACTGTCGTCGTAAGACGGCAGCTCGACGCTAGAGAGACTATCGATTCGCACAGTTGCAATAGCGGGCGCTAACGCGGCATTCTCTTCAAGAGTAATATCGGTGAAGCTGACGTCGCCAACCCCATGTACGTCACCTGTCCCATCCCAGAAAATCGACTGTCCCGGACCGTCGCCTGTGCTGGAAGCAACTCCCCACGCGAGAAAGCCCGCTGCGACGAGGACAACTGCCGCACTGGCGGCGAGCGCGATGCGAAGAGCCAGCGGGACGAATGACCACGGTGATCTTCGCTCAGGCTCCGGTTCAGGCTGCCAAACTGCAGCTTCTTCGCGGGTGGCTACGCCGAGCTTCGAAAGGATCTGCGACACGTGAAACTTCACGGCTTCGCGTGAGATGCCGACACGTTCGGCGATGTCGGGATTCGAGAGGCTTTCTCTCAGTAACATCAACACCTCTTGCTCGCGCGGCGTCAGCGCGTCCGGCGGGAGGCGTCGTCGGCCCATGGTGAGAATGACGCTAGCGCATGTGCGAGGAGTTTGCACTCCCCAGGCCGGAATCGCCGAGAGTTAGCCAACCTTTTCTAGCGGGGCGAAGGACAGAAGCAGTTTCTTGATGCCGGCCTCGCCGCTGAAAGCGACTACGCACTGGTAGTCGCCGCCGGAGGGTTCGCAGGAGACGACGACGCCTTCGCCGAAGCGCTCGTGGCGGACGTGGTCGCCGGGGCGGAACGAATCGCCGGCGACGAACGGGCGGTCGTCTTGCTCGACTACCTTGCGGACGACGCGGCGGCCGGCGCCGATCTCGCGGTCGATGCCGCGCGACGAGTGCTGCACGAGGTGGTGCGGGATGTCGGACAGGAAGCGCGAGGCGGGGTTGTGGCCGGAGAACGCGCGGCGGAAGGCTCGCACGAGGTAGAGGTGGAGCTTGGCGCGCGTCATCCCGACGTAGCAGAGGCGACGCTCTTCCTCGAGCTGATCGGGGCTGCCACTTTCTATGGAGCGCATGTGGGGGAGGATTCCCTCCTCCAGCCCGATCATGAAGACGACGGGGAACTCGAGACCCTTGGCGGCGTGGAGCGTGATCAGCGTGACGGAATCGCTTTCGTCCATCGTGTCGACGTCCGTGATGAGAGCAACATCTTCGAGCAGCGAGGCGAGGGCGTGCTCCGGCTTGAGCTCGTCGTACTGGATGGTGACCGCACGCAGCTCCTGGACGTTCTCCCAGCGCTCCTCGCCGTCTTCGTCCGACATGATGTGCGGGCGGTAGTCGATGCGCTCGATGATCGTGTCGACTAGCGTGGAGAGCGTGGACGTGCGGGAGAGCTCGATCATCTCGTTGAGGATGCCGAGGAAGCGGAGGAGCATGCCGGCGGTGCGCTTCTGGAAGGGATGCGCGCCAGTCGGCGGGCCGTCTAGCGAATCGCGTTCCGATTCAGCGACTACTTGCAGCGCTGCGTAGGCGGGGATGCCCTTCTCGCGAGCCCAGCGGTTGAGCTCGGCGGTGGTGCGGTCTCCTATGCCGCGCGTCGGCGTGTTAATGACGCGCATAAGGGCAACGGAGTCGAAGGGGTTCTGGATCAGGCGCAGGTAGGCGAGCAGGTCCTTCACCTCGCGGCGCTCGTAAAAGCGTGTGCCGCCGACGAGGCGATACGGGATGCTCATGCGGATCAGCCGCTCTTCAAGCGCTCGAGACTGGGCGTTGGTGCGGTACATCACGGCGACGTCCTGGTACTGCAGGCCCTCGTCACGGATCAGGCGCTTGATCTCTTCGCCGACGAAAAGCGCTTCGTCTTCTTCGTCGTACGACTCGTGCAAGACGATCGGGCCGCCTGCGCCGTTCTCAGTCCAGAGGTTCTTCTCTTTGCGCTGCTTGTTCAGCGCGATGACGGAGTGCGCGGAGTCGAGGATGGTCTGCGTGGATCGATAGTTCTGGTCGAGGATGACGACTCGGCCTTCGGGGAAGTCGTGCTCGAAGTTGAGGATGTTGCGGATATCGGCGGCGCGCCAGCTGTAGATGGACTGATCGGGATCGCCGACGACGCAGATGTTGCGGCTGCGCGAAGCCCACTGCTTGGCGAGCACGTACTGCGCGATGTTCGTGTCCTGGAACTCGTCGA
>JBDTOK010000165.1:0-6118 GCA_039933275.1 Chloroflexota bacterium
GCCCGTGTGCGGCATGTCATTTGTATTAGGCGCTTTGCTCTCATATCATCCCCCTTGCTATGGCAAACGCGGGCCTCACGTATGAGGGCATCAAGCTCGGGGAGCAGTACGGGCCGTACAAGTACCCCATGAAGGATCGCATTGGCCCGCTCCTGGAGGCGATCAGCAACGCTCACCCGTGGCAGCATGGGCGCTCGCCGTGGGGGCCGTCCGTGGCGCCGCCGTCGATTCTGGGCACGATTTGTCTCGCCTTCATCGACTCAATCGCCGCGATTCCGGCGGGGACGGCACATGTCGCGCAGACAGTCCTAACCCAGGCCGCCCTCCGCCTCGACCGGCAGCCGATCGCCTACGGTGCATTCACGGAGAAGTTCGAGCGCGATGGCCAGAACCTGGCGATCTTCGAAGCCCGCGTCCGCGACGAGACCGGCCTTCTCGTCGGCCACGCCCGCTCTACGCTGGCCTTCTCCGTCGCTGCCTCCAAACACGACGCCCCAACCGAACGTAAAGGCCACCTCGAGTCGATCACCCGCACCGTCTCGGCAGGGCAGATGTCAGCCTTCTCCCAGGACGTGCCAAACGCGGGCGGCGCCATGCTCGCGGCAGACTACATCTCGGAGATGATGACGGGCGTGCTGGGCAAAGACTGGTTCGAGAACGCGGAGATGTCGCTGCAGTTCCCTGGCTCGATTCAGGCCGGCGACACGCTCACCGCGAACGGCAAACTACACAGCGAGACGCTGGAGGGTGCTGTGCTACACCGCGTGTTCGAAGTGTGGGCGGAGAATCAGAACGGCGAGGCCGTGGCCGTGGGAACAGCCGGCTCGCTTGTCATACCGCCGATCGCTACTCTCGGCGCTTAGCGGCGGCGGCCGCCACCACCGCGGGGTGGCCCGCCTCGGCGGCCTTTGTTGTCTTCCAGGACAACGTCCATCAAGCGGCCGTTCAGCTCTTTGCCCCGCAGCGCTTCCATCGCCGCTGAGGCTGACTCATCGTCGGCCATCTCTACGTGGCCAAAGCCCTTCGCGCGCCCCCGCCGGTCCGCCGCCACCTTCGTCGAAATCACCTTACCGAATTCGGAGAACCTCGCCATGAGGTCTGCTTCTGTCGTCTCGTGGGCCAGGTTGCCTATATACAGCTTCTTCAGTTTCTCGTCCCTTCTCGCCGCGATGGCCCCGCGGCTGGCTAGCGCTCCGAACCAGTCGATTCTGCGTGTGGCTCTACCAGTATAACGCCCGGCCTGTGACATACCTCACTCCGGCAGAAGCGTACGCTGTGCTATCTTCGACCAATCATGGGTGACCTCGAACTCGATACCCGCTTGTCCGGCGCTGACGGCCGATACAGCATCACGATGTCCCGCGACTGGGACATCTGGGGTCCGAACGGCGGCTACATGGCCGCCGTCGCCCTTCGCGCCGCCGGCATGGAAGCGAAGATCAAACGGCCGGTCTCCATCGCTTGCCACTTCCTCGGCGTGCCGCGTCCCGACCAGCCGGTCGACGTGCGCGTACGGGCGGTGCAAGCTGGCCGCCGCGCCGAGTCGATCCACGTCGAGTACGGCCAGGGCGATCGCGCCATTGTGCAAGCGATCGTGAGAACGGCGGCGGAAATGCCCGGCGTGGCTCACAACTTCGCGCGCATGCCGGACGTGCCGCACTGGAGCAAGCTCAAGTCCTTCCTCGACTACATCCCCGATCCTCCGAACCCAGTACCGTTCTGGACGAACCTCGAGTCGCGCATCATCTTCACTGAGCGACTCTTCGAAGACGAGAAACCGCTGCCGGCCAACCTCATCGAGTGGTACCGCTTCCAGCACACGCCGTCCTCAAGCGATCCCTTCGTCGACGCTTGCCGGTCCGTGATCCTCATGGACACGTTCGCTTGGCCCGCCGGCGCGAACCCCCATCCACGCAATCAGCGGGACTTCCAGGGCGTGAACCTCGACGTTGTCGCCTGGTTCTACGATCTCGCACCCGATGCCGAGTGGCTGCTCTGCGACTACGAATCGGTAATCGCCGCCGGTGGACTCGTATCCGGCAACGGCCGCATTTGGACGGAAGACGGGCGCCTCATCGCGACGGGTGGCGCGCAGGTGATGTGCTTGCCGCTGCCTCCGGAGTTGAAGGACCGCTGGGCGAAGGACAGCGAACTCATGCAAGAACAGCGCGCGAAGTTCGAGGCGATAGTGGCAAAAGAAAAGCCTCCCGAGCAAGGTTGATAAGTACCGTCCTCGAGGTCTCGGTCGGGCGATCGGTCGCCCGTCCGCTCCGGTGAGTCCCCTCAGTCGGCGTCTGGTACCTGTGCGCGGGAAGCAATCCCCACACTACGTCGCGCGTGTGGTAGCGGTCAACGAAATTCGGGCCGTTGTTAGCCAAGAAAACTTTGCTGAAAGTGTAGCTTCCACGCACTAGCTCTCGCGTTCTCGCACTACGTGCATGGCGCAGGACGTGCGCGCAGCTTGTCCACACCCCGTCGACAAATTCACAGGCCCGCGCGCGCATCAAGATCGCCGCGACGTCGTTGTCAGGGGGCGCGCGTCAGCGCAGTGGTTGAGCAAGAAAAGTGGTGGGCGATGAAGGACTTGAACCTTCGACCTCAGCGATGTCAACGCTGCGCTCTAGCCTCAGCCCAGGGCTGATCCGCCTCAGGCGGAAACTGAGCTAATCGTCCACGAGCTGGTCCCTGATCTTGCGGCCAGCACCAGACTTGAGGAACTTCTCGCGGGTTGCGGCCTCGGCGAGCGTGTCGAATTCCTCTATGTGCAGCAATTTGAACGGCCTGTTCGCTCTCGTCCATTTGTTCGCGCCGCCGTTATGCTCCCGGAGACGCGCCTCTACGCTCTTCGAGGTCCTGCCGGTATAGTGCTTACCGTTGCGTAGGCTTTCGAGGATATAAACGAAGTGCATCGAAGTGCGCTGTTGTAAGCAAGAAAAGTGGTGGGCGATGAAGGACTTGAACCTTCGACCTCAGCGATGTCAACGCTGCGCTCTAGCCAACTGAGCTAATCGCCCACGCAGGAAGACATTATAGCGGAGCAGAGGTTGTGATGCGCCAGAGTCGTGTCGCTCGCGCAAACGACTCGTGATGCGCACAGTCGAATCGGAAGGAGGAAATGCGAGGCGGGTTCAACTTCCTACTTCCGAACCCACTTTCCATTTCCGGCCGCATTCCCTTTTCGCTCACGTTGGTGCACAATAGGCGTACGGCCCCGCCCAAGCCGGCGGGGTTTATCGTTGCCCGCTTTAGATGGCGCGTGCTATACTGCGCAAACTTGAAAAAGTGGAAAAACAACCTGGGTCACTAGCTCAATGGTAGAGCAAGCGACTCTTAATCGCTAGGTTCCCGGTTCGAGTCCGGGGTGGCCCACCAGGGAGAAGATTTATAGGAAGGGTGCACAGAGGACGGGTCGCCGCTCAGCCCGCCTCCGACAGCCGCTAAACAGGGGATCTCTTCAGGGGAAGTGTCGGAATTGGCAGACGAGCGTGACTTAGGATCACGTGCCCTCGGGCGTGGGGGTTCGAGTCCCCCCTTCCCCACCAAGCACCGACATCCGCGACCCCAAACCAAGCCGCTAGGCCTGAGGAGGACACGTTGGCCGAACCACTTCTACAAGTAAAGAACCTGCGGACCCAATTCTTCACAGAAGAGGGCATCGTCAACGCCGTCAACGGCGTCAGCTACAACGTCATGCCCGGTGAGATTCTTGGCCTTGTAGGCGAGTCCGGCTGCGGCAAGACAGTTAGCGCGCTCTCCATCCTCCGCCTGATCCCCAGCCCGCCAGGAAAGATCGTCGACGGCGAGATCTTCTTCGAAGGCGAAGACATCCTCAAAATGGACGAAGACGAGATCAGGCACATCCGCGGCAACAAGATCGGCATCATCTTCCAGGAGCCGATGACCTCCCTCAACCCGGTGCTCACGATCGGCCGGCAGCTTACCGAGACACTGGAGCTGCACCTGAAGATGGACCGCCAGGCCGCCACCCAGCGCGCCGTCGAGCTACTCGAGATGGTCGGTATCCCCGAAGCGAAGTCGCGCATCGGCGACTACCCGCACCAGTTCTCCGGCGGTATGCGACAGCGCGTGATGATCGCGATGGCCCTTTCCTGCAACCCGAAGCTCCTCCTCGCCGACGAGCCAACAACAGCTCTCGACGTCACGATCCAGGCGCAAATCCTGGAGCTGCTCACCCGCCTCACCCGCGAGCTGGGCACCGCCGTTATCGTCATAACGCACAACATGGGCGTCGTCGCCCGCTACGCTGACCGGGTCAACGTCATGTACGCCGGCCGTGTCATCGAAACCGCCAGCGCGCTCGAGCTCTACCACAACCCGCGCCACCCCTACACGCTGGGACTGCTGAAGTCAGTGCCGCGCCTGGACCAGGCGCAGAAGGCCAAGCTTGAGCCAATCGAAGGCATGCCACCGGACCTCGTCCACATGGACGCCGGCTGCCCCTTCCGCCCGCGCTGCCGCTACGCCGTGGAGCGCTGCGCCACGGAGAACCCGCCGCTAATCACCGTCGCCGCCGATCACTCAGCGGCCTGTTGGGAATGGGAAAGAGTCGGACAGGGCGGACCGGCCGGCACGGCCTCCGTCGCCGCAGCGTAGAATGGGGGACGCGCTATGACCATCGAACAGACAGCACCGCTACACGGACCGACGCTGGAGCACCTCGTTGAGGTGCGCGGCATCAAGATGTACTTCCCGGTGACGTCCGGCATCCTCTTTCAGCGCAAGATCGCCGACGTCAAAGCAGTCGACGACGTCTCCTTCGACATCCGCAAGGGTGAGACGCTCGGCCTCGTGGGCGAGTCCGGCTGCGGCAAGACAACCCTCGGCCGCGTGATCCTGCTTCTCTACAAGCCGACCGACGGCACGATCCAGTTCAAAGGCAAGCAGCTAGAGAAGCTGGGCTCCGGCGAACTGCGGAAGATGCGCCGCTACATGCAGATGATCTTCCAGGACCCGTACGCATCGCTGAACCCGCGTA
Source organism: Chloroflexota bacterium (assembly GCA_039933275.1). Classification (GTDB taxonomy): domain Bacteria; phylum Chloroflexota; class Dehalococcoidia; order SM23-28-2; family RBG-16-64-32; genus DATKKM01. The sequence goes on from JBDTOK010000165.1 coordinate 4,997, forward strand.
TGACCGTCGGCAGCATCATCGCTGAGCCGCTGATCATCCACGGCCTCGTCAAGGGCCGCAAGGCTCGCCAGGAGCGCGTGCAGTCCCTCATGCAAGTCGTCGGCCTCAACCCGTACTACGCCAACCGCTACCCGCACGAGTTCTCCGGCGGCCAGCGCCAGCGCATCGGCATCGCCCGCGCCCTCGCCGTGGAGCCAGACTTCATCGTCTGCGACGAGGCCGTCTCCGCGCTCGACGTGTCGATCCAGGCGCAGATCATCAACCTGCTCGAAGACCTGCAGGGCCAGTTCGGCCTAACCTACCTGTTCATCGCCCACGACCTCTCCGTCGTCCGCCATATCAGCGATCGCGTCGCGGTGATGTATCTTGGCAAGATGATGGAGCTGGCAGACCGCCAGGAGCTCTACGACAACCCGCTGCACCCGTACACGAAGGCGCTCCTCTCGGCAGTGCCGATCCCTGACCCGGCCGTCGAAATGCGACGTGAGCGCATCATCCTCACCGGCGACGTGCCGAGCCCGCTGCACCCGCCGTCCGGCTGCGTCTTCCACACCCGCTGCCCAATCGCCATCGACGAGTGCAAGGCAACGGTTCCGGAGTGGCGCAACGTCGGCACGACGACCAACGAGCACTGGGTAGCCTGCATCCGCGTCTAGCGCTCGTCTCGATTCGCACACCGAAGGCCTCGTCACAAGACGAGGCCTTCCCTCTTACTGGAAACCGGGCAACGTACGCGAAATTAGGCGCTATTTCAATTTCGTTACGTAGGACAAAGTCGTGTTGTAGGGGCTTGCCACCGCTGTTACCATGTCCGCAAACGAATAGCTCCGTAGGATGAGCCTGCGGAGGGTTAAAGTCCAGGTCGGACCCCGGCACGCTCTAGCCAGCCACCGCTCGATGACCCAGACGATAACCAGGCCACAAAGGAGGACCATCGAGTGGCATACGCAGACCGGACCCTGACTTGCGCGGAATGTGGCAACGAGTTCACGTTCACCGCTGACGACCAGGAGTTCCACGCAAAGAAGGGTTATCAGGACCCGAAGCGTTGTCCCAGTTGTCGCGCTAACCGGCGCGCGGGTGGCGGCGGCGGGGGCGGGTATGGCGGCGGTGGCGGCGACT
>JBDTOK010000166.1:0-6116 GCA_039933275.1 Chloroflexota bacterium
CGCATGCTCTACATCGACCCCGATGAGTGCATCGACTGCGGCGCCTGCGAGCCCGTGTGTCCCGTGACCGCAATCTTCGCCGAGGATGACGTGCCGGACTCGCAGAAGCAGTTCACGGCGATCAACGCACAGTGGTACAAGGACCCCGCCGCGGTCCGCGCGCAGGTGGCCGCGATCAAGCCGACGCCGGCGTAGTCGCAAAACTTTCGGAATGACAAAGGCGGTCCGCATGGGCCGCCTTTCTTCATATTCGGAGCGTATAATTCCGATTTCGTAGCACGGCATCTGCTAACTCGGAGGCGCCCGCATGTTCACGAGGAAGATCGTACGTTTCACGATGGTCGGCATCATCGTCGCTTCGGCGGCGCTCGGGCTCTCGCTCTTCGCGCGGCCAGCTCACGGAGCGCCGACGTTCAACGTTGACAGCGCCACAGACGCGCACGATGCGCAAGCGAATGGCGTCTGTGATGACGGGACGGGTCACTGTACGCTGCGGGCGGCGATGGAAGAAGCGCAGAACGCGACGGGAACGGTGATCCACGTACCCGCCGATACGTACGACCTCACCCTCGGCCAGCTGAGCGTCTTCGACGTAGACACGACGGTTATCGGCGCGGGCGAGAACACGATCATCGATGCCGGCAACACCAGCCGCGTGTTTTACGTGAACGGCAACACCGCCGGAGCTCTGCATTTGTCGCACGTCACTGTGCGAAACGGCACTGCGGACAATGGCGGTGGCATCGCCGTAGAGGGGTCAGGCGCGAACAGCCTCACTGTGGCGGATAGCCTGATCACGAACAACACGGCGACGCAGAACGGCGGTGGCGGCATCGCCTTCGGATCGGGCGGCGGCAGCATCACGCTCACTGATACCGACCTCACGTTCAACCAGGCGACGAACGGCTCTGGCGGCGGGATCGGGTTGCTCTCCGGCTTTACCAGCGTCTCGATTACGGACAGCGAATTCATTCACGACAGCGCGCTCGCTTACGGCGGCGGGCTGTACGTTGGGGGAGGAGCGCCAAGTCCTGTATCCGTCGTTCGCAGCACGTTTGCGTCAGACACCGCGGGTGGAAACGGTGGCGCCATCGACGCCCTGTCGGCCACGAATCTGGTCAACACTACGGTCAGCGGCAACACCGCGGGTCAGTCCGGCGGCGGCCTGTACGTTGAAAATAACGCGGCCGTGCAAGCCTACAGCGACACGATCACGGCAAACCAGGCGAACGGCGCACAGTCAGAGGCGCACCAGGATGACTATGTCGGCGGCGGCGTGACGGTAGTAAATGGGAGCACGTTCACCTTCGAAGATACGATCCTGGCCGACAACTTCGAGATGGAGACGGTAGCGACTGTCTTTCGCGATACGACGGGCGAATGTGCGGGGCCATCCGGGACGGTCATCTCGCTGGGTTACAACCTTCTCGATAACTGGGACACGACGCATTGCATCAACCCTCAACTACAGGGTAGCGACCAGACAGGCGCAAACCCGAAAATCGATCCGCTGGCATACAACGGCGGCCCCAGCCAGACCCATGCTCTCCAGAGTGACAGCACCGCCATCGACGCAGGCAATCCGCTCGGCTGTCAGGACGGAAACGGTGGAATGCTGATCCTCGACGAGCGCTCATACTCGCGCTCGCCGCAGGGTGACAACTGCGACATCGGAGCGTTTGAGTTCGGCGGCGCATCTCCCACGCCGAGCCCGTCGCCCACGCCATCGCCCTCGCCTGACCCGACGCCGACGCATTCGCCAACGCCGACGCCCTCACCAACCCCGTCGGCAACCCCGATACCTTCGACTTCGCCCACGCCGACCGGCAACGTTCGCACCCAGGGCGACGTTAACTGCGACGACTCTGTGACCGCGACGGATGCGCTCCTGCTGGACGTGTTCGCTGCCGGCATCACGCCACCGCACTCGCAGTCCTGCCCCGCCGTCGGCGCTCAGCTCACCCACCTCTTCGGGGACGTCGACTGCAGCGGTGACGTCGCCGTCAGCGACGTCGTGAAGCTACTGCGCTATGTCAGCGGCCTAAGCGTGTCGCCGGACCCGCCGTGCGCAGATATCGGTCAACCGCTTACGTAGGCAGTACCCACTCCGACGGCGGGCGCCAGGCCAGCCAGTCGCGGTCATACGGCGAGCGGCGCGAAGTCAACCACTCGAGCGCGCGCTCACCTGCGGCGTAAAACTTCGCCGCTTCGTCCTGCGTGAACAACCCAAGCGCCACCGCTTCCTCAAGTTCGTCCTCATCCTTCCAACGCCACGTCTCCAGATCGCGCTCCACCAGCACATCGAGCAGATGATCTTCGTACTGGAAGCCGAAGTCCGTGCGCTCCAGGTCCGACTCCAGGTTGATGTACCACGGTGTGTGGCGCGGCATCGGGTTAAAGATCGCGAGAACGGAGTGATCATGGCCGGGCACATGCAGGGCGATCAGCTCGAACGCTGGCACAGGCCTCTCCGACAGCGTCCAATCCCTCGACGGAAAGCGAAGCACCTCGCCGTCCTCGTCTAGCGCGACGTACGCCGGCGAATTGGGCGGCGTGTAGAGCGCGATCAGCTCGGGTGTGTCCTGCACGACGATGTTCGCGCGACGCTCCCACGTCTTGCCGCGCCACACCTCGCGCACCTCGATCCGATCGCCCTGCTCAAAGCGCCGCATGCTACTCGAAGTGTTCCGGAAGTTGTGGCAGCGTCCACCCTGGGTCCGGGCGCCAATCCTGCCACGCCTCATCGAACGGCGATTCGCCGGCCAGCAGTCTCGCTAGGCCGCGTTCTCCCGCTTCCCTGATGTGAACGGCAAGCTCCGGTGAGTAGACACCACGACGGACCGCTTCTTCCAGCTCCTCCTCGTCCTTCCAGGTGTGGAACCGCCGGTCGCGCGAGATGAATACATCCAGCGTCCAGTCCATGTAGTCGAATCCAAACTGGGTCGGCCGCAACGCCTCTTCGATGTTCAAGTACCAGCCAAACATCCGCCACGACGAATGCCAGATCGCGGCGATCGAGTAATCCTCGCCCGGTACGCTAATGCGAAGGTAGTGGTTCTCCCACAATTTCGGTGGGGCGACTTCCCACGGCTCCCACGGCACGCGAAGTATCTCTCCGGCCATCGTCACCGCGCCGCGCCAGCTCACGCCGTGCGGCATGAACAACACTGTCGTTTCCGGCGTGTCGCTCACGACGGTCACCGGCCGCAGCGTCCACGTCTTGCCGTGGAACACCTCTCGCAGAACGACGTGCTCGCCCGGCTTGCGCGCTCCGAACTCCATCGCCGTCGAGTCTATCGCACCACAAACAGAGAGGCCGCTCTTGCGAGCGGCCTCCTGCGCATTCAGCGATCCAGCCGATTAGCGGCTGTGTTCGTCATCGTAGGGTTGCGGGGCACGGCCCACTGATGCCAGCGCCGCCGGCGGCTGGTTCAAATACTGCTGTGCTTGCGAGTAAGAGAACTTCTCGCCGCAGGCTTCACATGTGTACGTCGCGAGCTCTCCCTTGCCCATGTCCTCAGGGTTGTCCCAGTGCGGGGCCAGCGCCGTGTGCGGGCAAACCGGCTCGTGCACCTCAGCGACTGGCGGAGTGGCGTCTGCCTGCTTCTCGTCTTCGTGGCCGAAGACCTTCTTCAAAACTCCCATAGGTCACCTCCTGACTCAGCACAGACTAGCCCGGAAGGTGTTGCTGAAAACAAACCGCCCATGCGCGGCGACATTTCGAACCTATAACAGCGGGCCTACCCGGATGCAGGCGTAACCACATCCGTACGTTCCGCGCGAATCACACGGCGATCGGTGTAGTCGTGGCCGTAGACGGGATCGCCGGTGTAGTAGCGTGTTCCGTCGCACGTAATCAGCGTAACGACATCGCCCGCCGTCGGACCCATCACCTGGACCGCATTCGGGTCGCTCTCGCTGACGGTAAACGTATCGGTGACGGTGTACGTGAGCTGCTTGCCATCGCCGTCGCCGATCAGGTGCAACGTGTCGCCCGGCTCCAGTTGATCGAGCTTGTAGAAGACCGCCTCGCCGTCCCACGTCTTGTGCCCGGCGAAGACTGCGTTGCCAGCGGTCCCGGGCTGCGCCGTGAAGTTGTACCACGCTACTTCGTACGAGTTAAGCGGCGTGATCGGCACCTGGTCGGCGTCCAGTCCCTCCGCCACCACAGGTGCGTCCACGCCAATGCTGTCGATGCTCAGCCGGAACGTCTGACCCTCAAACGGCGGGACCGGCGTCGGAGCGGGTGTTGGCGCCGCCGTCAGCGTCGGACGCGCGGTGGCGTGCACCTGAGTGACGGGTTGGTCGTTAGAGACGGTATCGACCAGCTCGGGTTCAGAGTTGGAGCGCGTCATGCTGTAGATCGCGTATCCTCCGCCGCCGATCACCACGGTCAGCACAACTGCGGCAAGCGAGAACAGCAGCACGCGCGAAGTCAGGCTAAATGTGCGAATTGGATGCCCCCAAATCGTCCTCTATTTTACGACGCGCAGCCCGCCGCGAGGGTTACTCCCCCTACGCTATTCCTTCGACGTAAGGCTGGCGCGAATCACGCGGCGGCTTGTGTAGTCCCCGAACACGCCGTTCGCGTAGAACGTGCCGTCGCAGCTGATCAGCGTCACGACGTCGTCCGGCGTCGCCATCATGACTTGCAGCGCGTTCGGGTCGTTCTCACCCACCAGGAACGAATCCGTAACCGTGTACGTTAGTCTCGTTCCGTCGTTGTACACGATGTGGACGAGATCGCCCGCGCCAAGTGTGCTCAGGTTGTAGAAAACTGCAGCGCCGTTCCAGGTGACGTGCGCAGCGAATACAGAGTTCCCGCCGTTGCCCGGTGCCGGACTATAAGTGAACCACGCCACCTGGTACGAATTGTGCGGCACCTGCGGCACGCCGTTGTCGTCCACCGGCTCACCAATGACCGGTGCGTTTACGCCAATCCGGTCGATCACCAGGTGGAACGGAGCGTCGATGCCCGGCGCAGGCGGTGGCACCCACAGCCCCTGCGGCTGTGCGGGCGCCGGCGTCGGCGAAGGCGTGGGGCTGGGCGATGGCGTAGGGCGTAATGTTGGCACTGGCGTCACCGGCCGCCTGTCGTAGACGACGCCCTGGTCCGCCGCCAGCGCACGCACGTCTACAGCGGCTGACCTGGCGTGTGGCGGCGCCTGCAGCGAATCGTAGACGAGGTACGCACCGAGCGACCCAGCCCCCAGCGCCGTGCAAGCGGTCACGCCCAGTAGCAATCGCTGGAAGACGCCGCGTATGCGTAGTCGAGGGAGCTTCTTCAACGGCGACCGATCTTGTGAGACTCGACGTGGGCGACGTCTGCCAACAAGTATATGGGCGCGAGTCAACAACGCTGCTACCGACGATAATCCGTGTAACCGAGCGCTTGCTCACTTTACCGAGCGCTGACTCAGTTAACCGAGCGCTTTGTCGGTATTGTGAGCGCTCGCTATATAACGTTCGCGCGGGTGCCCAATTCTATTGACGGGGGTTAGGCACAGGTCTAAATAGGGATGGTGAACAGAGCGCATGGATGCAGAAATGTTGGGGGCAAGTCGATGGAAGCTGCAGCCGTAAACGGAGGGGAAGGGCTCCACGCGCTCGCCACTTCTGCGCAGGAGTGGTTCGGGAAAGGCGTCTTCGAAGACATGGGTCTCGCCGCACCCTTGGGGGTTAGCCGCCCCCGCTGAAGACGCGGAAAGCCACCGTGAGATTGGGCTCGCACGGGGGCAAAGCAACGAGGGGGCCGCTCCGCAAGGAGCGGTCTTCTTGCGTATCGGCTATTTCGCGAAGCTCAGGCCGGCCGGGTCGTGTTCCGTCGAGCCGGGGGCATGTAGCTTGCCGGCGTGCATCAAGAACAGCGAGTTCACAGCGCCCGCCGTATCGAAGTCTTCGTTCAGCAGCTTCCCCAGCCGCAGCCCGATGAAGATCGAGATCATCAGGCAGGCCATCGCGTGCGGCTCGACGACGCTCGAGTCGTAGATGCCGTCGTCCACGCCGCGCTTAATCAGCGCCTCGATCCAGCCCATCCGCATCGTCCAGGCCTTCCGGCTCTTCTCGAACAGCCGCTCGTTCTTCAGGCCTTCCACCCAGACTTCCATCTCCAGCCT
>JBDTOK010000167.1:0-6039 GCA_039933275.1 Chloroflexota bacterium
AAGCGCCCAACCGTCGCGCGTCTGCTTGTCGGCGACTTCCACCTGATTGCGGGGATCCCAATACGCCCGCCGCCGCCGAAGCGCTACTGGCTGTGCCGGACCGAGACTACCTGGCCGTGCACGAATCATGGGCTCAGAAGGTGCGCCAGACGCTGCCCAAGGCCTTCCCTAACGACCGCTTTGCGTTTAGCGCTCCTGTGCGCTGGGACCGCGGGGCGCTGGCCAAACTGCGGGAGTCGCTGCCGCCGGACTACGCGCTGCACCGCATCGATACCGGCACGGTCGCTGAGTTTCGCGAGATGAACCACACCTTCGTCGACAACTTCGCTTCGCCGGAGGATTTCCTGGCGCGCGGCGTTGGCTTCGGCGTCACGCACGGGGGGCGTATCGTCGCGGGTTGTTCGTCCTACGCCATCAGCTCACGCAAGCTGGAGTTTGAGATTGAGACTCGGCGCGCCTACCAGCGGCGCGGGTTGGCGCTCGTCACGGGCGCCACCGTTATCGAATACTGCCAGGACAACGGCCTCGAGCCCTGCTGGGACGCTGCGCACGAAGGCTCAGCGTTGTTGGCCGAGAAGCTGGGCTTTGTTGGGCGCCGACGTTACACGGCGTATCGCATCGGGATCCCCGCTGGACCGCCGCCGGAGTACGAGCTGGACTAAGCGCTGCCGCCGCCACCGAGCGCGGTGTTCACAGAACCAAGCTTCCCGGCGATCTTCAAACCCACTGCCGTCAGCGCCGCAATCGCGACAACCGCGATCAGGCCGAGGATTAGGCCGTACTCAGCGAGAGCCTGACCCTCCTGGTCCTTGTACAGGACCAGCAATTTCAGTAGCGCGTTATTAAGTCTGGCAACCATGAGAGCCCTTTCTTAGTCCGTTACTTCGTAACATCGCGAGCGGCTGTTCCCTATCTGTCCACCCAAAACAGGCAATAACGCGTAAAGAACATCACTCGGGCCTTACGCCAGGATGGGTTCAATCTCGGTCCCAGCCTTGACGCCGAGCGACCGCAGCGGTAACGCTTACGGTGTCATGCGCTTTGCCGTCATCGTCTTTCCCGGTACCTGGAGCGACGCAGACTCGAAGTACTCGCTCGAAATCGCCAGCCAGGACGCCGACCTCGTCTGGCACCGCACAACCGACCTCTCCGATTACGACGCGATCGTGCTCCCCGGCGGCTTCTCCTACGGCGACTACCTGCGGGTCGGGGCAATCGCCCGCTTCTCGCCCGTGATGGAGGCCGTGATGGAGGACGCCGAGCGCGGCAAGCCTGTCATTGGCATCTGCAACGGCTTCCAGGTGCTTTGCGAGTGCCACCTGCTTCCCGGCGCGCTCATGCGCAACGCCTCGCTGCAGTACCGCTGCGACTGGATGCACCTGCGAACGGAGAACACCTCGAGCGCCTGGACGTCGGCGCTGGAGCCGGGGCAGGTTATCACTATCCCGATCTCGCACGGGGACGGTCGCTACTTCGCCGACGACGCCACGCTGGACGACCTGGAGTTGACCGGCCGCGTGGCCTTCCGCTACAGCACAGCTGATGGCGAGATCACGCCCGAGGCCAACCCCAACGGCAGCGAGCGCAACATCGCCGGCATCGTGAACGAGCGCGGGAACGTGCTGGGCATGATGCCGCACCCGGAGCGCGCTTGCGAAATGCTGCTGGGCGGCGAGGACGGACTGCTGATCTGGAAGTCTGTCGTCGAGTGGGCCAAGGTCCGTGCCTAGCCTTCGCGACTGACGTTACCCGCCGCGCCGTGTTCTAATGTCCGAAAGCGCGTAGCGGAGGTGCACGGCTCTGGACGAGTGGCCCAAACGACCTGACGACAGCGGGCAAGAACCGCCCCCGCATCCGTTGTCGCGCCCGCGCGGACTGTCTGAGCAGCCGACGGCGACACCGCCGCCAAGCGTCCCGCCGGAAGCAGCACAGCAGCTGCCACCAGACTCCGGTCACTCAGAACCAACGCCCGAAACTCCGCCCGGTATCTCACCAGAGGCCGCGCAGCAAATGCCTCCCGGCCCGGAAGCACCGCCCACTGAGCCAACGCCCGACGATGCCGGTCTCATACCGCTGCCAGAGGTCGCCGCGGAGATTTCGCCTGCGCGCGAGAAGCGGCGCTATCCCGTGACCCTGGACTTCGTCGGCGCTGACCGGCTCTCGCGGTTAAGCACGTTCTTCCGGGTAATCCTGATGCTCCCGCTCGCGCTGTTCGTCTTCATGCTCGGCGGGACGATCACTTCGTTCACATATGTCTTCGGCATTGGCGGCGGGCTGATTACGGCGATCGTCGTCGTGCACTGGATCACCGTGTTGCTGCGGGGGCGACCAGTCAGCTGGGCCTGGGGCACGATCGTCGGAATGCAGCGCTTCATCCTGCGCTCGTACTCGTACATCTTCCTGCTAACGGACCGATACCCACCCTTCGATGGCGACTGGTTCCTCACGTACGAAGTGGAGAAGCCAGCCCGCATCCGCCGCCGCTATCTCTTCATCTGGAAGACGCTGACCTCGCTGCCGCACTTCATCGTGTTGAGCATCCTCTGGTTCTTCGTCGCCGCCTGCGAAGTGTTCGCCTGGTTCGCGATCTTGTTCACCGGCCGCTTCCCGAGGGGGCTCCGCAACTTCGTTGTCGGCTGGCTGCGCTGGTACGCCCGCGTCACCGCCTACGCGATGTCTCTCCGCGACGAGTTCCCTCCATATAGTCTCTCCGCCGACGCCGGCCCAGGATCACGCTGGTCGCAGGCAGGGTCGGGGGTTGCGGGCATTGCGATCGTCGCGGTGATCGTCGTCGGCGTGGTGGCGATCATCACTTCGATCACTAGCTCCGTCTCGACTGACGTCAACTACGCGACGCTGTCCGACGGCCAGCCCTCTGCCACGATCGACGTATCCAACGTCGACGTGCGGCTCCTCCAGGCAAACGACAACTACGACTTCCCGGGTGGCCTCTATTCGCCGGACCGCGGCTATCGGTTCGTCGAGTTCACGGTTGAGATGACCGACCGCAAGCTCGCCAATCTGATCATCGATACGTCCGATTTCCACCTGAACGGCGAGGCGGCCTTCTTTGCGAGCGTCCAAGGGAGCCCGCCACCGCGCTACTTCCCTCCCGGCTACACCGGCCAGACGCTGGTCGTCTTCCAGCTACCCACAGGCGTGCGCCCGACTGACCTGACTTTCCAGCCAGACCCCGGGCTGAAGAAGGCGAAGTTCGTATTCCACTAACTGGCGGCCCGTTCGCGTTGACACGGCGCGGGTAATTAGCGTTACTGATAGCCAATATCAACGGAAAAGAGGCCTGCCCATGACCAGCGACCCAATGTCAGCCACGCCAGCCATGTCCAGCTACCCAATCCGCTTCGACGTCCAGTACCAGGAGAACCACTCGAGGCTGCTCCTGTTTGTGCGCTGGATTCTTGCGATACCGCACTTCCTGATCCTCTACGCTCTCGGCAGCGTTGCATCGATCATCACGTTCATCGCTTTCTTCGCGATTCTCTTCACGAAGAAGTATCCGCGCGGCCTGTTCGACTTCGTGGTCAACATCCACCGTTGGCAGGCGAACGTTAACGCGTACCTCGGCATGCTTCGCGACGAGTACCCGCCGTTCAGCTGGGACGCCGGTCAATACCCGATCACCTATGAGGCGGACTATCCGGAAACGATGGCCCGGTTCGCGCCGCTCTACAAGTGGCTGCTGGCCATTCCTAACATCGTCGTGTTTTTCCTCTTCGCCATCGTCGCTATCGTGCTCTGGGTCGTGGCCTGGTTCGCGATTCTCTTCACCGGCAAGTTCCCAAAGGGCATCTTCGACTTCCTTGTCAAAGTCCACCGCTGGGGCCTACGGCTGAACGCGTACGTCTACCTGCTCACCGACACGTACCCGCCCTTCAACGGCAACCCGTAGGCCGATTGTCCGAAGCCCCGGCTGCCGCGCCCGAAAAGCGCTGGTACGAGAACGTCTGGGTCGCCCTGCTGGCGGGGTACGTCTTCGCGCCGTTAGGGCTATACCTGATGTGGCGCTACCAGCAGTGGCCGCTGTGGCTCAAGATCGGCTGCACGGCCTTCGCGCTGGTGGCTACGGTGATCGGCACGTACGTCTCTACTAAGTACGGGCCCGTGCATCTTGTCTAGCACGCTGGACACGCCCAGCCTTCTCGTATAAGACTGTCCGTGCGAACGGAGACCCATATGACAATCGCCCCCGATTTCGAACGCATTACTGCTGACGACGACGCGATCCGCAAGGCACTGGAGGATGCGTTCTTGCCCGCGCTCATCCCGGCACTCGCCCACGCCACGGGCGACCTCTCGCTGCTGCGAAAGGAGATCGCGCCGCCGGGCCTCGCGCCGGGCGTGGCGCAGGGCGGGCTTACCGACCAACAACAGCAGATTGCGAAGGAGGTCGCCTTCGAGGCGATGCTCAAGTTGCGCGACGGCAAGGTGAACACTACGCCAACCACCAACGCCGAGCTAAAAGCGATCACGCAGTGGATGACCGGCTCCGAAGCTACAGACGACTACATCCCGCTCCTCGTCGAAGAGCTAGCGCCGGACGACGCCGACTCACGCGCGCCGGACTGGCACATGGCTGCGGGCACGCAGATCACGGTCGCGATCGTTGGCGCCGGGATGTCAGGCATTCTTGCCGGCATTCGGCTCAAGCAAGCGGGCGTGCCGTTCGTTATCTTCGAAAAGAACCTCGACGTTGGCGGTACCTGGTTCGAGAACACGTACCCCGCAGCGCGCGTCGACGTACCCAACGCCTTCTACAGCTACTCTTTCGCACAGCGCACGGACTGGCCCAAGTACTTCTCCCCGCAGGCGACGCTGCTCGACTACTTCCGCGACGTCGCCGAACGCTACGGCATCCGCGAAAACATTCGCTTCAGCACCGAGGTAACCGCGATGGTGTTTGACGAAGACGCGCGAAAGTGGACGCTGCAACTGCGCACACCAGACGGCAGCGAGGAAACGTTCGAATCGAATGCGGTGATCAGCGCCGTCGGCCAACTGAACCGGCCGCGCATGCCGGAGATCAAAGGCATGGAGACGTTCGCCGGGCCGTCGTTCCACTCCGCACGCTGGGACCATAGCGTCGATCTGAAGGGCAAGCGCGTCGCTGTCATCGGCACGGGCGCCAGCGCCGCGCAGTTCGTGCCATCGATTGCTGGCGACGTCGCGCACCTCGATATCTATCAGCGGACGCCGGCCTGGTTCGTGCCGGTGCCCACCTACCACGATGACGTTGCGTTGGGCCTCCTCTGGCTCTTCCGCCACGTCCCTCACTACGCGCACTGGTACCGCTTCTGGTTCTTCTGGGCGATGACTGACGGGTTGCTGCCAGCCGCCGTCGTCGATCCGAACTGGAAGAACGACGTCTCCGTCAGCCAGGAGAACGAGCAGGTACGCACACTCCTTTCTATGTACCTGTACTCGCAGTTCGGAGACCGACAGGACCTCATTTCGAAGGTGATCCCGAACTACGCGCCCACCTCCAAGCGCATGCTGTTGGACAACGGCGTCTGGGCGCAGGCCCTTAAGCGCGAGAACGTCGCGCTGATCACGGACAAGATCCGCGAGGTCACCCCACGCAGCGTCGTCACCGAAGACGGCGTGGAGCACGAGGCGGACGTCCTCGTCTACGGCACGGGCTTCCTCGCCTCGAAGTTCCTGACGCCGATGCAGGTCGTCGGGCGCGGCGGTACGGACCTGAACGAGCAGTGGGACGGCGACGCACGCGCCTACATGGGCATCACCGTCCCCAACTTCCCGAACTTCTTCCTGCTCTACGGCCCCAACACCAACATCGTCGTCAACGGCAGCATCATCTTCTTCAGCGAGTGCGAGGTGCAGTACGTGATGGAGTGCCTGCGCCTGCTGCAGGAGGAGGGCCGCCCGGCGATGGACGTGAAGCGCGCCGTGCATGACGCCTACAACGAGCGCATCGACGCCGCGAACCTGCTGCGGACGTGGGGCGCGTCCAGCGTGAACGCGTGGTACAAGAACGAACGCGGCCAGGTGACGCAGAACTGG
>JBDTOK010000168.1:0-5993 GCA_039933275.1 Chloroflexota bacterium
ACGATGCCGACGTCGTTGTTCACCCAGCCGTCGTAGTCCCAGTAGTAGCCGATCTTGTGCCCAACGGTGGCGCTGTACGGCAGGTACTTCTGCAGGATGTAGTTGACGTAGGAGTAGCTGTCGCGCAGGACGGCGATTGTGTAGTTCGTCCACTGCTCGTCGAAGAGCTGATCGTCCCAGAGGCGCGTCAGCACGCTGTTCACCTCGAGGGGTGTGAGGATGTTGGGCGGCGGACTGTCGCTGCCGCCGTAGTACGGGATGTGATCGTAGTAGCCAACCTTTAGCCCCCACTGCGACATCAGCTCGCGCGCGCGCTGCACACCGTCCGGGTAGTAGCCGTAGATCGCTTCGAGGAAGTTCTTGACCTCCGGCGGGTAGCTGCCACCGATACCCTTCTTGATGCTGTACTCCAGACCGGACGGAGTCGCCGCGCCGGACTGGAACGCATCGACGGCGGCGAACAGACCGAAGAGGTTGATCACGCAGCCGGTCTTGTGGATGACGTTGCCGCCGATCGACATCGTCTCGCCTGTCTGCAGGTCCGTGACAGCAAACCCAACGTCGATGCCAACCGTGTTCTCGTAGTTCGATATCTTCTCGCTCAGCTCGTCGCGCAGCTCAGCCATCGCCGGCGTCAGGTTCACGTTCTCGGCCATGTCACCTTGCGTCGCAGGCAGCGGGCCGGTCGGCTGGTCGCCGCCGGTGCCTGGGTCGGGCGTGACAATGGGCGTCGGTGAGCCGCTCGATGACGCCGCTGGCGATGGCGTAGTCGCGGTAACAGTCGTACCCCGCGGCGTGGCCAGGGCGCTTGGTTCCGGCGTGGAGGAGCGAGTCGAGGCGTCTACCGCCGGCGTTGAACCGCCACTACCGCCGTCAAGAGCGACCAGCGTAATTGTGGCCGCCATCGCTCCGACGGCGACCGCCGCAATGCCAATGCCGATGACAAGCAGAGCCCGTGGGCCAACCTGGCCTTTGACTCTGGGTGCGCTCTCAGCTTTCGACATGGCAGTGCTATTAACTCCTACGGTTAAGACGCGAGTACAAGCTCTCTTATTACCCGATAACGCGCCAACAAGCCAGTCCGATACCTGATTAGGGTTAATCTCGGGGGCAAAATGGCGAATATTCGCGTGCTAGACTTCGGCCATGGCGCGCACAAACCTGGTCCGCGAGCTCCAAAGCGCGATCGGCAAACGCTGGGTTTTGCACGCCCCCGAAGACCTCCTGGTCTACGAATACGATGGCACAATCGAGCGCTCGATGCCCGAGGCCGTGGTGCTCCCAGCGGACGCCGAGGGTGTGGCGGCAGCCGTCCGCATCGCCCGGAAGCACGGCTTGCCGGTGACCGCGCGCGGCTCCGGGACAGGTCTGTCCGGCGGCGCCATCCCCTGTGAGGGTGGCGTCGTCATCGTCACCACTCGCATGAACCGCATCCTGGAACTGGACTCGGCGAACCGGATCGCCGTGGTTCAGCCGGGCGTCATCAACCTCGATATCTCGAAGGCCGCAGCGCCGTTCGGGCTGTACTACGCGCCCGACCCGTCCAGCCAGCGCGCCTGCAGCATCGGCGGCAACGTGGCGGAGAACGCCGGCGGACCGCACTGCCTGCGCTACGGCTCGACCGTGAACCACGTCCTCGCGCTGGAAATCGTTACCGCTAACGGCGAGATCGTGGAGGTGGGTGGTGCGGCGCTCGACCAGCCGGGCTACGACCTCACGGGCATCGTTGTCGGCTCCGAGGGCACGCTGGCCATCGTCACCAAAGTCACCGTCAAGCTGCTGGCCAAAGCCGAAGCGATCATCACACTGCTCGCCATCTTCGACGAAGTTCCGGACGCCTCGCGCGCCGTGTCCGCGATCATCGCGGCGGGCATCCTGCCGGCCGCGCTCGAGATGATCGACCGCAACACGATGCAGGCGGTCGAATCGTTCGCGCACTGCGGCTACCCGCCCGATGCGGGCGCTGCCCTGCTGATCGAAGTCGAAGGACTCAGCGAAGAAACGGAAGACGAATGCGCGTCTGTGAGCGCCGTCTGCGAAAAGTTCGGCGCGCGCGAGATCCGCGTCGGGCACGCCCAAGAGGAGCGCGATCGCTTGTGGACGGGACGCAAGGCGGCACTCGGTGCACTGGGCAGACTCGCACCGTCGTACTACATCCTCGACGGCGTCGTGCCACGCACGAAGTTGCCGGACGTTCTCGCCGGCGTTTACGCCGCCTGCGAGCGCGAAGGCCTGCCGGTGGCCAACGTCTTCCACGCCGGCGACGGCAATCTGCACCCAAACATTATGTTCGACGAGCGCGTCCCCGGCGCCACGGAGCGGGTGCTTGAATTGGGCGAAGAACTGATGCGACTCTGCACTGACGCCGGCGGCACGATCACCGGCGAGCACGGCGTCGGCTACGAGAAGCGCGACTACATGGCCTGGATCTTCTCGGAGGACGACCTCGAGGTGATGGCCCGCCTCAAGTGCGCGTTCGCCGCGGGCGACGGCTTCAACCCCGGCAAGATCTTCCCGACATCGAAAGGCTGCGGCGAGGTGTCGTCCTCCCGCATGCGCGCCGCCATCGCCAAAGTCGGCCCCGACGCGTACGTGTGACCGTGGTCAAACAAGCATCGCTCGCATCAGACCTCGCATCGATAGTCGGGCGTGAGGGCGTCTCTCCCGGCTCAGGCGTGGAAGCGGTCGACGGCATTGCGCCGAAGACAGTGGTTCGGCCTGGTTCGTACGACGAAGTCGCTGCCGTCCTCCGCTACGCCAACGATGCTCGCCTCGCGGTCATCCCGCTCGGCGGACACTTGCACGCCGGCATCGGCAACGCACCCCATCGCTACGACGTCGCGCTGGAAGTGACGCGCCTCGACCAGGTCGTGGAGTTCGAACCTGCAGATCTCACGATCACGGTGGAAGCTGGCATGACACTCGGAGCGCTGCGCAGGGTTGCTGCAGACACACGCATGATGGTGCCATTCGACCCAGAGCTGCCGGACGAAGCGACCGTTGGCGGCGTGCTGGCCGCGGCGCTCTCCGGCCCGGCGCGCGTCTCCCTTGGCGCGCCGCGCGATGTCACAATCGGCATGCGAGTGGTGACGGCAGACGGCAAGCTGACGCGCGCGGGCGGCCGCGTGGTGAAGAACGTTGCCGGCTACGACTTGTGCAAGCTGTACATCGGGTCGATGGGCACGCTCGGCGTCATCGTAGAGGCGACGTTCAAGACGGTGCCGCTTCCACTCGCCGAAGAGACGCTGGCCTTCGGCTTCCCCGATCCCGCCGGCGCCTGCGCAATGGTCTCGCGCGCCACGGCGGCCGGTCTGTCCCTCCGATCCGCCCGCCTCATAAGAGAAGCAAAGACCTGGCGGCTGGAGATCGGCCTGGCCGGGATGGCGCACGCCGTCGCCCGCTCTGCGCGAGAGCTACGGCAGCGCGCGGGCGACCCGCTGCCCCCACCGGTCACCCCGCGCACACCCGCGCCGCGAGAACTGGCCGCCAAGCTCAGCGTCCTGCCGACTCGATTGCCCGTACTGCTCGGCGACTTCCCGTCCGACACAATCATCGAAGCACACCCGGCGACCGGCATCTGTCACATCGCCTTCGCAGCCGGCAGCGTGGAAGCGATCGCGGAGATCCGCAGCATCGCGCGCAAGCACGGCGCGACCTGCGTGATCGAAATGTGCCCGCCCGACCTCAAGCGAGACATCGACGTCTTCGGAGACGCGCCGTCGTCACTGCCGCTGATGCGCGCGATCAAGGCCGAGTTCGATCCGAACGGTGTGCTCAGCCCCGGGCGTATGCTGGGCAAGATATGAGAGACGCACCGTCGTTCGAAGCCGACCTGTCGAAGTGCGTGCGCTGCGGCCTCTGCCTCCAGCACTGCCCGACTTACGTCGAGACCGGCCTCGAGACGGAGTCGCCGCGCGGGCGGCTGTACCTGATGCGCGCGCTGAACGATGACATCGTCTCGCTGACGCCGAACGCCGCCGGCCACCTGGACCAGTGCCTCCAGTGCCGCAACTGCGAGGCCGTCTGCCCTTCCGGCGTCCCCTACGGCCGGATCATGGAGAAGACGCGCGCCCACGTCCTCGAATCGAAGGACGCGCCGCTATCATGGCGGCTGCGCGCGCTCTTTCTAAGAGAAGTGATCGCCAAGCCGTCGCGCATGCGCCTCTTCGCGGGCGCCCTGCGTTTCGCGCGCGAAAGCGGCCTGCAATCCCTCGCCGAGCAACTTCCGATCGTTGGCGAGCGGGCGGCGCTGGCCCCGCGCATCGGCAAGCGCCCGTTCACGCAGACCGGCACGCTGGCCAAGCCGGAAGGCATCGTGCAAGCACGAGTCGCGCTGCTGACCGGTTGCATAATGCCGTACGCCTACGGCCGAGTGCACCGCGCAACTGTCCGCGTCCTCGCTCGCAACGGCTGCGAAGTCGTCGCCCCGCCTGCCCAGGTCTGCTGTGGCGCCCTGCACGCGCACAACGGCGACGCCCGCACCGCCCGCAAGCTCGCCCGTCAGAACATCGACGCCTTCCTCGATGCGGGGATCGATGCGGTGATCGTGAACTCGGCCGGGTGCGGCGCGGCTATGAAAGAATACGGCGAGCTCCTAGCCGAAGACGCCGCTTATCACGAGAAGGCGCTCGACTTCTCCTCCCGCGTGCGCGACATTAGCGAGTTCCTGGCCGACCTCCCGTTCGAGCGACCGACTGGCCGCGTAAATGCGATCGTCACGTACCAGGACTCCTGCCACCTCGCGCACGCGCAACACATTACGCGCGCCCCACGCCAGGTCCTCGAATCGATTCGCGGCCTCCGCGTCGTCGAGATGTCGCGGCCGGATGGCTGCTGCGGGAGCGCAGGCGTTTACTCGCTGACACAGCCCGAGATGTCGATGGATCTGCTCGATAACAAGATTCTCGATATCGCGCACACGGGTGCGGGCTACATCGCCACGTCCAACCCTGGATGCATGGCGCAACTCGAAGCGGGCCTTCGCCGCCACGACCTGAACGGCCGCGTCGTTCACGTCGTCGAACTGCTTGACCGCGCTTATCGCTGCTAGCGCAATTTCACCGCGTGTTCACCGCGCCAGACAGCGCCTTAACCTCGTCTAAACCACCCTCCTGACATACTTCACTTAGTTGGAAAATCCATAGCAGAAGACTGGTACCGGTTATCAAGTAGGGTGATTAAAGATGTACTTAACAGACATTATCGACCGGTGTAACGGAGCCCATGTCTGTGCGTCTTTAGCTCGCCAAACGAACCACCAGTCCCGCACTTCCGGGTTCAGGCCGGCGCGGATAAGGGGAGGATAAATCGATGACCACAGCCCGCATCGCTGCGATAGGCAATACCCGCCAACAGGCGGGTGCCCGGCCGCTGGAGAGAACGAACGAAGGGCCGGCGCCGGCCGCCCTGGCCGAGATGGGCGCCCTGGGCGAGTTCTCGGACCTGTACCACGACTATTTCCCTAAGGTCTTTGCCTACGTCTACGGGCGTGTGCAGGATAAGGAAGTCTCGCTAGACATCGTCTCTGACGTCTTCGAGAAGGCGTACATGAAGATGAAGTCGCTGCGGTCGCCGGAGTCGTTCGGATCGTGGCTCTTCACGATCGCGCGCAACGAAGTCTCATCGCACTGGCGGAAAGAGAAGCCCGCCGCCCGCGCCGCCCAGGAAGCAGCGTGGGAGAACGAGCTCCACCACCAGCCCAAGAACCCGGAAGAGACGCTGCTCCATAAGGAGCGATTGGCCGCGCTCTCAGCACTGGTCAAACAACTGCCAAAACGAGAGCAGGAGATCATCGCACTCAAGTTTGATGCTGAGCTAACCAACCGTGAGATCGCCAACGTGCTGAGCACGAGCGAGGTCAACGTCCGCGTGACCATCTTCCGCGCGCTGCGAAAGCTGCGTGAGCGCATGAAGGTCGCTGGAGGCGCCGGCGAATGAACGAACGGCAGCGGGCCGATCAATTGGCCCGAGCCATCGACGAACTGATACACGGC
>JBDTOK010000169.1:0-5980 GCA_039933275.1 Chloroflexota bacterium
GACTGCGCCCTTCACTCCACCGAAGACGGTGTCGTTGTGCTGGCCGAGCGTTGGTGCGGGGGAGCGGATCTCCCACGGCGTTTCGCTCATCTTGTACGGCGCGCCGGCGTACTTGAGAGCGCCCGCTTCGGGGTGGCGCACCTCGACGAAGAAGCCGCGCGCTTTCAGGTGCTCGGAGTCGAGCAGGTTGGATAGCGTGGAGACGGGCGCGAAGGGGATGCGCTTCTCCTGCGCGGCGCGGTAGAGATCGTCGGCGTTCCACTGCTGCGCCCACTCTTCCATGAACGGCCGCAGCTCGTCCCAGTTGGAGGCGCGTGAGAATCGATTGGCGGCGGAAGGTAGCTTCGTCCACTCCGGAGTCTCCATCAGCTCGACGAGACGCTCCCACTGGTGCTCTTCGATCGTGAGCACGAAGATCCAGGCGCCGTCCTTACACTGGAAGAAGTCGATCGGCTGAATCGGGCGGCGGCCCCAGCGGACGGATGGTATGTCCATGTACGAATGCATCGGCAGCGTCATCTCGAGGATCGAGGAGATGCACTCCTGCACCGAGATCTCGATGTGCTGGCCGCGCGCGACGCCACGCTGGCGCGCGAAGAGAGCACCCATTGTCGAGAGCGCGGCGGTGACGCCGCCCTGGTACGAGCTCTGCATGCCGTACGGCTTGAGCGGCGGCATCTCGGGGTGGCCGGGCCAGCCGTTGAGCCAGGTCCAGCCGCCCGCACTGAGCAGCGTCAGGTCTTCGCTGCGGTAGTCGCGCTTCGGGCCTTCTGCACCAAACGGAAAGATCGAGGTCATCACGAGATCGCCGTTCAGGGCATGCACTCGGTCCCAGGTGAGGCCGAGCTCATCGGCTTGCGACGGTGTGAAGTCGTGGACGAGAACGTCTGCTTTGGCGAGGAGTTGGTCGAGCTTTGCGCGATCACCTGGCGTCGTGATGTCGAGTGTGACGCCGAGCTTGTTGGTGTTGAGGTAGAGGAACGTGCCGCTCTTCTCGGCGTGCGGCGTGTGGCCGGGGAACGGTCCGAAAGCGCGCGCGGGGTCGCCCTGCGGCGGCTCGACCTTGATGACCTCCGCGCCGAGGTCGGCCATCAGCTTGCCGGCGTAAGCGGCTGCCTGCGTGTTGTTTAGCTCGACGACGGTGAGGCCTTCGAGGGCGCGGTCTGGCATGGTTCCCGCATGATAGGCCCAGCCCCGCGTGATGGCAACGGTTGCGGGCCATATACTGAGGCGCGCCATGTCAGCAGATACGCCCGGGCTTCTCGCCGCTTTCGGACGCCGGTTCGGGCGAGCCGCCGAGCTAATCGCGGAAGCGCCGGGCCGCGTCAACCTGATCGGTGAGCACACGGACTACAACGATGGCTTCGTGCTGCCGGTGGCGATCGACCGCACAGTGGCGGTGGTGCTGAGCCGGCGGGACGACGATACGATACGCGCATACTCCATCGACTACGAGCAGTCCGATGAGTTTCGCGCGGGCTCCGTGCGGAGGTTTGCCGGGAGCCGCGGCTGGCGTGACTACTTGCGCGGAGTTGTCTGGGCGCTGGGGGACTCGCAGTACGGGATCACCGGCTGCGACATCGCGATCACGGGCGACGTCCCGAAGGGTGCAGGCCTGTCGTCGTCGGCGGCGATTGAAGTGGCGCTGGCCGGTGCGCTCACGTCAGCGTCCGGCATCGCGATCGACAGGCGATTGCTCGCCCAGCTCTGCCAGCGGGCGGAGAACTTCTTTGTCGGCGTGAAGAGCGGGATCATGGACCAGTACGCGTCGGTGCTGGGGCGGGCGGGGCATGCGCTGCTGATCGATTGCCGGTCGCTGGAAGCGGAGCTGGTGGCGCTGCCTGAGGGAGTGGCGGTTGTTGTTATCGACTCGAAGGTAGAACGGCGGCTGGCGGACACGCCGTACAACCGCCGTCGCGAAGAGTGTGGTGAGGCAGCACGAAAGCTAGGCGTGGAGTCGCTGCGCGATGCGACGCCCGAGATGCTGACGGCGCTGGACGGCGATTTGCTGAAGCGCGCGCGGCACGTTGTCAGCGAGAACGCGCGTGTGGTGGCGGCGGTGGATGCGATGCGGGCGGGTGATGTGGCACGCGTTGGTGAGCTGATGGCGGAATCCCACGCGAGCATGCGGGACGACTTCGAGGCGTCGTCGCATGAGATCGATACGCTCGTTCGTATCGCGCAGAAATGCGGCGCGATTGGTGCGCGTGTGACGGGGGCGGGATGGGGTGGCTGCACGGTCAACCTTGTCGCCACGCAAGAGGTTGGGCGCTTCGTCGCCGCAGTCACGAGCGAGTACGAGAAGCACATCGGCCGGGCCGCGGAAGCATATGTTTGCCGCGCGGTGGATGGGTTGCAGGTGCGCGATGCCTGACGTGCGGTTCGATGAGAACGAGCGCGGGCCGCTGCTTGAGAGCGGATCGTTGCGAGTGCAGGTGCATCTGATCAAGGGCACGTTTGATGTGATTGATGTTGCGAGCGGAGTGACTGTTTTGCGCGATGCTGCGGTCGCCGTTTATCTGCACAATGGCCCGACGTTTGGCTCGCGCGGTGAAGGGGTAGAGTTTAGCGGCGAGAAGCGCGTCGATGATCTGCACGGCACCGGGCTATCGCTGGCGCTGAGCCGCGAGACGGACGAGGACGAGCCGGAGCTCAGCTTTACGCTCACGCTGTACGAAGCCGGGTTCGTGGCAGTGCAGGCGGAGGTGCGCAACACCAGCCCGGCGCCGCTGCGGGTGCAGGCGTTCCACGTGCTCGACCGGGCGATGCTGGACCTTGGCGTGGAGGTCAGCGCGCTGCGGTTCTACAAGCACGGGTGGCAGTCGTGGTCACCGACGCTGGTGCTGGACTGCGGACTCGAGGACATCGACGCGGGGGCGCCGGTTGTCGATCAGGGCACGCGTCCGACGGCTGCGGAGGGTCGCTTCACCTCCGACATGATGACGGCGATTGTCGATCCGGTGACGAACGTTGGCATCGTGGCTGGGTTCATCTCCAACGCTGATCAGTTTTCGCACGCGTGGTTTGACCGCAACACGAGTGCGCTGACCGCGGCGTCGTACGCGGACGGCGTCGAGGTGGCACCTCGCGCTTCGGTGGCGTCCGAGGTGCTGTACATCGAGCCTACGACGTCGCCGATCGACGCTCTTGGTCACTACGGCGATGCGCTGGCGTTGCAGATGGATGCACTGCCCTACGATCGCGTCACGAGTGGGTGGTGCAGCTGGTACTACTACTTCACGCAGGTGACTGAGGCGGACATCGTCGCGAACCTGGAGTTCCTCGACGGGAACTCGGCGGTGCCGGTGGAGTACGTGCAGATCGACGACGGGTATCAGTCGGAGATTGGCGACTGGCTGACGGCCAACGACAAGTTTCCGCGCGGCATGAAGTGGCTCGCGGACGAGATACATGCGCGCGGGTATAAGACCGGGCTGTGGCTCGCGCCGTTTCTTGCTGGCGCTAAGTCCCGGATATTCGCTGAGCACCCCGACTGGTTCGTGCAGCGCACCAGCGGGCCGGCGATCGCGACGATCAACTGGGAGCAGAACTGCTACGCGCTCGACCTCACGCACCCGGACGTGATCGCGTGGCTGCGCGACGTTTTTCGCACGATCTGCGACGAGTGGGGCTACGACTACGTGAAGATCGACTTCATCTATGCTGGCGCGGTCAACGGTCTGCGGCACGACCCGAACGTGACGCGCGCGCAGGCTTATCGCCGCGGGCTTGAGGTGATTCGCGAGACCGTGGGCAATCGCTTCATCCTGGCGTGCGGCAACCCGATGGGGCCAGCGGTCGGCGTTGTGGATGGGGCGCGGATTAGCCCGGACGTGGCGCCGCAGTGGCACCCGATCGCGGGGGTGGACGGGCGCGCGTCGCTGAGCACGGTGTCGGCGGAGAACGCGATTCGCAACACGATCACGCGCTTCTGGATGCACGGCCGGTTGTGGATGAACGACCCGGACTGCCTGCTCGTGCGGGAGACGGACACGTCGCTGTCCGGCGATGAGGTGCGCGCGCTGACGACGGTGATCGGGCTAAGCGGCGGGACGGTGCTGAACAGCGACAAGCTGCCGAAAGTGAGCAACGCGCGGCTCGACCTGATCTCGCTGCTGTTGCCGGTGTACGGGCGCTCCGCCGTGCCGCTCGATCTGTTTCGAACGCCGGACTTGCCGACGCTGTTCGAGCTGGATTGCGGGACGCACCGGGCGCTTGCGATGTTCAACTGGTCGGACGAAAGCGGTGACGTCGAAGCGCTGCTGCCGCCGGGACGATGGCACGTCTTCGAGCTGTGGGAGCGCGAGTATCTCGGCGTCTGCGAAGGGTCGCTGGTGTTGCCAACGCCGCCGCACGGTTGCCGGCTGCTTCGGCTGACGCGGGACCTTGGGCGCACGCAGGTCGTCGGCTCGACGCTGCACATCACGCAAGGGGCGATGGAGATCGCGCGCGAAGAGTGGGACGGCGCGCGACTGAGAATCGATCTGCGACCGGTGGCCAAGCGCGACGGTGAGCTGTACGTCTGGCGTGGCGGGCGCATCGAAACGGTGTACGTCGAGGCGCTGACGGAGGAGCGGGTGCTGGAGTTGTAGCGGGGGAGGCCTGACGGCGACTGCAGAATACGTGGCGCTCAGTGGCGTCAGCGTCGCGTCCGTTGATGCGGATCATGCAGGCGCCGCGGCGCCGGTCCTTCGAGACCCTCAGGATGCACGGAACTCTTACTTGTTCGTGCGTTCTTCCAATCCGCGAAGTTCCGCGTAATCCGCGGCTAGATCGTGGGGGCGCCGTCTTCGATCAGGTAGACGCGGGCGGGGGCGCCGTCTCCGCCGACGACTGGGATGGGCGCGCAGACCATGTAGTACTCGCCCTGCGAGACGGTGCGTAGGTCGAGGCCTTCGACGATGACGACGTTCGCTGTGAGGAGCGCGTGGTGCACGGCGTGCGTTGGGGAGTGGTAGCGCTCGATCGACATGTAGTCGATGCCGACTAGCACCATGCCGCGCTCAACCAACCAGTCGCCGGCGTCGTCGGCGAAACCGATGAACTCGGGGTGGAAGGTGTCGTCGTCCCAGAAGCGGCCGTTTGGGGTCCTGGCGAGGAGACGCGTCGTGCCTGCGGGGATGTTCGCGGCTTCGAGATCGGCGATCGTGATGTGCGACGTGACGTCGAAGTCGGCGACCCACGCCTGGCCGACCATGGCGTCGAGCGGCATTTGCTCGACTGTGATCTTGTTGTCGAGAAAGTGATCTGGCGAGTCGACGTGCGTGCCCGTGTGGGAGCCCAGCGAAAGCTCGCTGACGTTGGCGGAGTCGCCCTTACTGATGAGCGAGTGGAAGTGCAGCCTGGGGCCGGGCTCCGTGCCGCCGTACGTAGCCATGCCGGGGCGGATGGGGACGGTGACGTCGTAGATGTGCATGGGGCCTCCTTCTCATCATTATGCGGGCGGCCAGTGCTATCGTGTGGTTATGCCGGAAGCCGAAGTTCTCTCAAACGAAGAGGTGCAGTCGAAGCTGGCGACGCTGGACGGCTGGGAGCTGCGCGACGGGCGGATCCGGAAGCAGTACACGTTCCGCACGTTCCTGCGGGCGATCGCTTTTGTGAACTCTGTTTCGTACCTGGCTGAGGGCGCGGGTCACCACCCGGACATGACGATCAACTACAACAAGGTGACGCTGCGGCTGATCACGCATGCCGTCGACGGGCTGACGTGGCGTGACTTCTCGCTGGCGGGCGAGATTGACGCGAAGCTTGGGTCGAAGCTGATGATTGCGCCGGACGACAAGGCGGATCGCTAGACGCTGAGTTCAGTAGCCACAGATGGGCACAGATGATTCACGGATGCCATCTGGCAGGGGCGCGTTTCGGCTGGTGTAGGGGCGCAATGCTGGTTGCGACGGGCAAAGAAAATGCCTGCTGGCTGGTTCACGGTTTTCCAGGTCTCGCGGCTTGCGCCGCTAGTCCCTTCGGTTGCTCACCTGCC
>JBDTOK010000170.1:0-5944 GCA_039933275.1 Chloroflexota bacterium
TGGGCCGCGAGCGACGCGGACATCATGAGCTACATGGACGTCGACCTATCCACTGGCATCGAGGCGTTTCCGCCGCTGATCAAGGCGATCGCTGAGAACGGCTACGGCGTTTCGACAGGCACGCGGCTGGCTCGCAAGTCGAAGGTTGATCGCTCGATCAAGCGCACGACGCTGAGTCGCGGCTACAACTTCATCATCAAGGCGATGCTCTTCACGCGCTTCAGCGACGCGCAGTGCGGCTTCAAGGCGATCAGCCGCGAGGTGGCGCAGAAGGTGCTGCCGCTGATCCAGGACAACAACTGGTTCTTCGACACCGAATTGCTGGTGCTGGCCGAAAAGATGGGCTACCGGATCAAGGACATCCCCGTCCGCTGGGTGGAGGACAAGGACACCCGGGTGAAGATCGGCTCGACGATAAGCGAGGACCTGCGGGGCCTCTGGCGGATGCGCAGAGAGCGTCCCTGGCGCCAAAAGCCCTAGAGCCGGTCCCAAGGGCTGAAACGCCCGCCCTGTCGGCGCGTCAGATATAGCGAGGGCTTCTGTTAGGCCGATTAACGTCACGCTTATGGGCGCGCCGATATAATTGGGGTCGCTGCTCAGAACTTAGGTAAAAAGACATGCAAACTGAAATGGCCAAGCCAAAGCGCGCCGCCAGCTTCGTCGACTGGATACTGAAGGTGGCCGAGCGTTTCCACGTCTCCCCGACGATGGTGAAGTTCGTGCTGGTTGGCGGCATCGGCTTCCTGATCAACGAAGCGATCCTCTTCCTGCTCTACGACGCCGGCGTCGGCTTCTTCCTGCCGGGCAAGCACCACCTGGACCTCGGGCTGTTCAGCGTCTCGGACGCGCGGCTCCTGTTCGCGTCGATCTGCGCGGTGGAGTTCGCGATCGTCTGTCAGTTCAACATGCACGAACGCTGGACGTTCCGCCACCGCAACCGTGAGGGCAACATCCTCTGGCGCTTCGGGAAGTACAACGTGATCTCGGCCGTCAGCCCGATCATCACGGTCGTCTTCGTGAACGTGCTGACGCCAGAGCTGCGAGATGCTGCCGGCGATGGCAGCATCCTCGCGAAGACAGCGCCTTACATCGCGAACGGGTTGGGTGTGGCGGTGGGCTTCACCTGGAACTACCTGTTCAACTCGCGCGTGATCTGGCGGCGCCACGCGCCCACGCTCGACGACGTCTAGCCCGGGTCGGCTGAGACGGCGTTATTCGGGCAGGACTGCTTCACGTCGTAGAACGTGAACGTGTTGCCGTTCGCGGGTATCGCGCCGGCCTGCTTGAACTGCTGCGTGAACAGCCCTTCGTTGATCGCGAAGTGGTTGCCACTGCGTTCCGACGCCCCGATGAACACGTAGTCGATCTGGTTGGCCGTTAGCAGCGAGCAGGCGGTTGGTTTATCCGCGGCGGCGTAGATGCCCGAGATGATCGTCTCGCGCGGGGCGATGTTGTAGCCGGCGCTCGAGGCCCACGGGGAGTAGCCAAGGAAGACGCCGCGCCCGGCGAGTGTCGGGACGGTGTAGAGGTCGTCCCAGTTCGTGAGGAAGACGGAGTCCCTCGGAGTGTTGTCCTGGATCCACTGGATGGCGTCCGGCTCCGGCGGGTCGCCGAAGACGCGTACCTCGAAGTCGTTCTTGACCGTCATGAAGTCGATGAGGCCGGTGGCAACGAGGAAGAAGACGCAGACAGCGGCGATACTGATTGCGAGCGGACGGATCGGGTCCATATCGATGCTCAGGCGCACGTTGGAGCGAATGATCGCGCTGAGCACGATCACAGTGCCGCCCAGCATCATCGCGATCGGGCCGAGCTTCAGCGTCTCGCCTGTGGTGTCGGCTTTCATCGTTACTATGAACGCCAGGGCGATGACGATGATCCCGAGGCCAGCAGCAAACGTCGGCCAGGCGCGGGAGCGAGCTGGCGCGGCGAGCGCGAGGACTGCATCTGCGGCGACGAGCAGGCCGAGCAGCGGGAAGATCGCGAGGCCGGGGCGCTGGTGCAAGATGATCGTCGGGCCGTTCGCCCAGTCATCGAACGTGAGCTTGAGGGCGGAGACTGACGCCGTTTGCACTTCCAGCCAGGGCAGCGCATAGCCGACGAAGACGAGCGCGGCGCCGGCCAACGCCATGAGGGCGCCGAGCGAGCGCCCAACGCCGCCGAGCGACGGAATGCTGAATGCGGAACGGAGGCGCGGTAACTTCATCGCGGCGCCATAGCCGTAGGAGGCGAGCTCCACGACCGCGTAGCCGACGTAGATGCTCGATAAGTTCTCCCAGAGGTTGATCACCTTGTGGTTGTGGCCGCCGAGATCGCGACTGAGCTGTACAGTGTTGCCGAGCAGAAAGACCGCCATCGCGGCGATGATGACCTTGCGGTCAAACCAGCGCCCGAGGATGAGCGCGACGCCGAGCAGCGGCAGGACGAGCCCTTCGTTCAGCAGCCAGTAGTTGAAGAACTCTTTCCAGTCGCTGAGGCTGAGCACATCAAGCTGCGGGTGGCCTAAGGAGTCGGTGCCGTGGCAGCCAGCTGTCGCTGCGGAGCAGGTGAGATAGCCGAGGTGTAAAGAAATGCTACGGCCGACGGTATCGTCGCCAGTGCTGATCGTGCCACCGTTCAGCCAGAACGCCTGCGGGATGCCCAACGCTAGGGCGGGGACGATGAACCAGGCCGAGCTGTCGACCCAGTTCAGAAGGTCGCGGCCGAAGGCACTGAGGCGCTCCTCTCCTTCGGCCTGCTGCGCTTTCCGGTACGAGGCGGCGAGGGCGAAGATCACCAGTAGCAGGCCGAAGAAGACTCCGGCAGCGATCCAGAGCACGCCGTTCAGCCAGAACGCCATGCCAAACGCTACGCCTAGCAGGGCCATCCTCGTGCGGGTCAGCGGGGCCTGACGCCGGAGCGGCTCAAGCAGGCCGTAGGTTACGAAAAGCACGAGCGCCATGCCGATGATGAGGTGCGTCTGCGTGAGGTAGACGTTAAGTGTGTTGAAGATCGCGATCTTTTCGTTGGAGTCGTAGGGGCCGATGGTGAGGTACTTGGTGTGGTGCCACCAGTTGACGGGGTTCAGCGCATCCCAGATGCCGCTCTGCGCGGCTCCTGCGCTGCCGCTGGCGGTGGTGCCGGCCGGGTGGTCGATGTAGCGCATGAAGCCAAGCGACTGGTTGGTCATCAGCAGCGCGACGGCGATGAGACCGATCCAGACGCCCTTGTCGCGCCACCACTTGATGACGCGGCCTGCGGGGCCAGCCATCGGGCTGAAGAGCATGCGGCTGATCGAGAACAGCAGCATCATCATCGCGGTGAAGCCGAGCGCGCCGGGCAGGTTGAATGAGAACAGGACGGACATGCCGCCCTTCTGGAGGACGCCGGCGAAGAAGTCGTAGCCGAAGTGGTACTTGATCGGCTCGTTGGCGAAGAATGGGTACTCAGTCGGGTAGTTGGCGCCCCAGGCAAAGGAGCGCGAGAGCGCGGTGTGCAGCGCGGTGTCGCCCCAGGTTTCGCTGGAGACGAGAAGAGGGTCGCCCTCAAGGCTGTGGGCGACGAAGAGACGGTTGTCCATCAGCCAAAAGGAGAAAGCGAGCGACGCGCCGATGAACGCGACCTCGAACCAGCTGAGGCGGAACTGGCTGGGACGAAGGTCGCGGCCCCAGATGCCCAGCACGACACCGTGTACGCCGAGCGCGGCCAAGATGCCGATGAGCAGCGAGTCATCGGTGGCGTAGGAGAGGCCGAAGGCCACGGCGTAGGTGATCCAGGCGGTGGCGGCGAGGCCGAGGAGGAAGCCGCCGCAGAGCCGCACCATCGTCGAGGCTGCGGGCATAACGCGTTGGACTACGGCCAGCCCCGCCAGCGTCATCGTGATGAGCAGGATCGCCGAAAGCATGAGTTGTCCGGGCTAGATCAACGCCAGCTGTTGAACCAGTAGTAGGAGCTGTCCAGCCACTGCGAGACGTCGACGGCGGTCCAGTGCGGATAGAAATAGATGAAAGTGACGCCAACGACGGCGAGGTAGGCGATGCAGGCGTAGCGGCCTAGCGGGTTCTGGTGGTACCAGAGCCAGCCAATGACGTAGCCGGTGGCGAGAATAGCGAAGGCGAGCGCTTCCTGGTAGTGGTAGAGGAACAGCGCGCGACCCTGGGTCGACAGGGCGAGCCAGAAGCCGACGTAGCAGATGACGACGAAGGCCAGTACCCACTGCTGGTCCGCCATCTTGCCCCAGACACGCACGACAGAGCCACGCTCGATGCGGATGCGGACGTTGCGCACGGCCTGCCAGGCGCAGAAGGCGAGGGCCGGTAGCGACATCCAGAAGACCATCGGGTTGCCGATGTTGTAGATTTTTGCTTCGCCGGCGCCGAGGTAGAAGAAGACCGGCCGGATATCGAACGGCCATTTCCAGAAGGCGGACTGGTACGGGTGCGTCGCTGTAAGGCTGGAGTGGAACTCATAGGCGGAGCGGTTGAGATCCCACCAAAAGCTGAGGCCGTGGCCCTGTGCGAACATCGGGATGTAGGACGCCATGTAGACGGCGAACGGTACCGCGATGAAGAACAGCGGGTACGAGTACGCCGCCTTCACGTAGACTTTCGCGCGGGGCAGGCTGCGTAACTTCGCGTCGGTGAGGATCGCCACGAGGCCGCCTAAGATGACGAACAGCCCCAACGCCGTCGGGATCAGGCCAGCCAACACGGTTGTGAGCGACAAGCCGATGAACGCGTACACCATGCCGAATACGAACACGCCCGCGGCAACGCCAACGCCTCCGACGAGCATCACGCGCTCCGCCTCTCGCAGGCTGCGCTCTTCGCCGGCCTCACGCCACTCGCGGAAGCTGGTCCACGCGAAGTAGAGGATGATCGGGATGACCGTGAACGCGCCGATCCACTTGGAGGCGGCCGACGCTCCCAGGAAGAGACCTCCCAGGAGCCACCTACGTTTGAGCAGGAAGTAGACGGACCCCAGCATAAAGAACAACACATAGGAGTCTGGCGTGGCGATGCGCGACTGCGTGAGGACGAGGCCGTCCATGCAGAGGAGGAAGGCAGACGAAAGCGCGGCGACCTCGTTCTTGAAGAGCCGCTTGGCGATGAGGTACATGAAGACGATTGAGAAGACGCCAAACACGGCGCCGAAGAAGCGCGCCCCGAACATGTCGAAGGCCCAGGCGTTTGACGACTTCTTGGCGGCGTCCTCAGCGTCCGGCCAGCAGCCGTTGGAGGCGCCCTTGAGGTCCTTGTTACCGAAGATGCCCTCGCCGATGGCCATGAAGTCCTTGGAGAGCGGTGGGTGCGTGTTCTCCGAACCGATGAAGTTCCAGGCATCGTCGTCGTTGTGCCATATGAGGGCGCCCGTCGTCGGGAAGTAGACTTCGTCGAAGTAGCAGGTGTCCGGGGTGCCCAGGCGCCAGATGCGCGTGAACGCGGCGAGAAAGATGAGGCCGATCAGCAGCGCATGGTGCAGCTTAATCGGCGAGTCTGCCATGCGGGAGAATATCGACTGGTCCGCGCCGGGTGTTGTAGGGGTATCGGTCATGTGGCCTCAACGCCGGGTGACTGTCTGCCGGCGCGCAAGTAGAGCCAGACGATCATCACCACAAACGCCGTCACGAAGAGGATCGACATCAGCTGTAACGTCTCCATGCTCCCAATGCCGAGCGGTAGGCTGGGCGTCTTGTGGCCGGCCCGCCCGAAGACGGCGCCGTTCAGCCAGTGGAACAGCGTGGGGACGCGCGTGAAGTCCGGATACTTCGCTTTCTCGGTGTCATTGAAGAAAAAGTAGTAGCCGAAGACGTGGTACAGGTTTAAGAAATGGACCGTCGTCATCGTTAAGAAGCCAGCCCATAAGATACGGCTCTGAAGTAGTGCGCAGGCCAGAAGCAGCGGGAGAAACGCCGGGAAGACGTACCGTTCGTGCATGCGGGTGAGGAACAGGTAGAACGCCATCG
>JBDTOK010000171.1:0-5920 GCA_039933275.1 Chloroflexota bacterium
GAGAGCGGCGTGTGCCAGATCGCCGGCATCACGTCCACCTGGTCGCGCCAGCGCGTCGTCAACAGCGCCACCGGCCCACCATCTAGTATGCGCAGGGCATCAGCGTCTTCCAGGTTGCGTCTTGGCATGTGTTCAGCCTCAGGGCTGCTGGCGCATCGGTCAAGCGGCGCGGGTTACTCGAAAGGTTTGCCGTACCGTTCCTTACTCACAACTTCACCAAACGGCTTGCGCGTCTTCTTGCCCTTGCCCAGCTTTCGCTTCGGGTAACCAAACGGCACGACGGCGACAACCGTCATCGATTTCGGTATGTCCAGCACGTCGTTGACGCCGGGCGTGTTGTTGTACCCCGTCCAGTTCGAGCCAACGCCGTCCTCCCACGCCACCAGCACCATCGACTGGATCGCCCGGCTCGCGTCCGAGATCCCGTAGGGCGACTCCTCATCGACCGCCACCGCAACCGCCAGCGGCGCCTGCGCGATGTACGGCCCCGACACCACCGCCTTTCCCAGCTTCGCGAGCGTCTCCTTGTCCTCCACGAAGACGAAGTGCCAGGGCTGACCGTTGCGGCTGCTCCCCGTCAGGTGCGCCGCCTCCGCAATCCGCCGCACCGTTTTCGCAGGCACCGGCTTGTCCGCGAACTCGCGCACGGCAAGAACCGTTCGTACCGAATCAAAAGCATCCATAGTGGCGATCCTCCTGTGAGCAGAATAGCGCGCCCGCGCTTGACGATTCTTCAAGCCTACGCTCCGCCGTTCTTCGCGTGTCGCCTGGTTGGCTTGCGGATGTATGTCGGAGTTATCGCGCCCCGGCAACGCAAGCGCTCCACTCCTTGACCCGCGACCCCTGACCCTCGACCCTCTAACTATGGCTGGCAAGATTCTCGTTGGCTCATGCTCCTGGGCCGACAAGACGCTGATCGATGCGAAGTGGTACCCGCCGGAGGCAAAGTCGCCCGAAGACCGCCTGCGCTTCTACTCTGATCAGTTCTCGATCGTCGAGGTCGACTCCACTTACTACGCCATCCCGCTCGCCCGCAACGGCGAGGTCTGGGCGGAGCGCACGCCCGGCGATTTCACATTCGACGTGAAGTCCTACGCGCTGTTCACGTTGCACGGCGCCGCGGTCAAGATGCTCCCCAGGGACATCAAGGCCGAGCTGCCGGATGAGCTGCTCGCCAAGAACAACGTCTACATGAAAGACCTGCCGCCCGAAATCGGCGACGAGCTCTGGCGTCGCTTCATGGAGGTGCTCTTACCAATGGACAGCGCTGGCAAGCTCGGCGTCGTGCTCTTCCAGTTCCCGCCGTGGTTCGGCCCCCGCCGCGAAAATCGCGACTACATACTCGAGGCGAAGGAGAAGCTCGGCCAGTACCGCATGGCCGTCGAGTTCCGCAACAGCGCCTGGATGGCCGAAACGTCCGACCAGGAGCGCAGCCTCAAGCTCCTCCGCGACAACAACATCTCCTACGTCTCCGTCGACGAGCCGCAGGGCTTCAAGACAAGCATCCCACCCGTAGTCGCCGCGACCAACTCTGTCGCCGTCCTGCGGATGCACGGCCACAACAACGACACCTGGACGAAGAAAGTGGCCACCGCCGCCGAGCGCTTCGACTACATCTACTCAAAGGAAGAGCTGACCGCGTGGCTTCCGCGCATCGAACAGCTCGCAGACGAGGCGCGCGAGGTACATGTACTCATGAACAACTGCCACCGCGACTACTCCGTCCGCAACGCCCGCGAGATCGGCGAAATGCTCGACCTCACCCGCGATCGGTCACAGGAAGAGAGGGAGCCAGAAGAAGACGCCGTGCAGGAGCGGCTACTATGACACCTCGTCCATCAGGCGGTCCCACGCCGTAGTCTGCCACGCGTCTTCCGTGCCCTCTGGCAGCCACATCGGTAGCGGCATCATCAAGTACTCGGACAGCGCGGCGACGAACGGCTCGTACAGGTCGCGCATCTCTTTCAGCTTCGCCTCTGTGTCCGGCGCCGCCTTGTAACCCACCGTCTCGATCAGCCGCATGAACTCAGCGTGCGGCAACCGGTCGGCCGGCGCGCGGTGCGGATCGACGCCGAAGATCTGCGCAAGGTCCACCGCCGCGTGCCGCGATATCGCGAACGTCAGTTGCGCCGGCTCGTCCGCGTGTTCCTGGAAGCCCGTCAGCACCAGCGCCGACACGTCCAGCATCACCGTTAGCGCCGCCAGCCATGATTGGTGCTCGTGCTGCGAGCGGTAGTACATCAGGACGGGGTATGACAGGTGGCTTTCCAGCAAGTCCGCCGACCAGCTCTCCCAGTCTTCCAGCAGAAACGGCAGTCGGTCGCGCCGATGCCCGTCACCCAGCCGCAAGAAGAATGCGCCGGCGCTCGGCGGCGACCCGGCCCGCGAGTCCAGCAGCGAAACGTTCGTCTCTCGCCGCGAGAACGCCTGGTACAACACCGGCAAGTACGAAATCATCAGCGCCAGGAACCCAAACCCCGCACCCGCCTCGATCACCGCGACGATGCGCGAAGCCGTCGAGTCGGGCGCCACGTCCCCCAGCCCGAGCGTGAAGAACGTCGACCCGCTCATGTACGAGTCCGTCCAGAAGTTCGCTTCTTTGCCCGTCGTCTCGACGATCGAGCCGATGCCCCAGTGCAGCATCGCGAACCCGAAGATCAGCAGCACCGCCCACAACGCCAGCAGCATTAGCAACGACAGCGGTCCAAACACCCCCAGGTACGTCTCGCGGAAAGCGCTGCTGAAGCGCTTGCTCGGAAGTCGATACGTCTTCCACGACGTGCGATAGAAGAGGCGCGCGAATCGGAAGCGGCGGCTCACCCGTCGCGGAAGAACCACCGTTTCGAAGGCGTCCCAGAGGATCGCGGCGATAAGCACGCACCCGAGGGCCGCGATGACGACGTCCAGCATGCGCGTTAGCGTAGCAGACGGTCCGCGGGGGCCAGTAAGTGGCGGAGGGGGTGGGATTCGAACCCACGGTACCCGTGAAGGTACACACGATTTCCAGTCGTGCCCATTCGACCGCTCTGGCACCCCTCCGCTGGTTGGCTGTCCGGGATCAGCGGGCGCGGTCGCCGCTATCCTGCGATTTGTCTCACGTGGGCTGGCGGAGGGGGTGGGATTCGAACCCACGGTACGCCAAAAGACGTACAACGGTTTTCGAGACCGTCCCGATCAACCACTCCGGCACCCCTCCGGGGACAGCACGGGACATTGTATCAGGGGGAGTGTTTGCGCCCAAACCTGCGCGAGGCTAGTTCTTGGACGGGTTCTTGACCGTGCGCTCGTAGCGGTCGCGCATCTCGCGTTCGGCCTGCTCGCGGGCCTCTTTCGCCTCGGACACCGCTTCCTTAACCCGCTCGCGTGCCTTGTCCAGCAGTCCGCCGTTGCCATTGGTGTTCTGCGGCTGGCCGGGGATGAACTCTGGCTCCGGCTTCTTCTCAGGCGCGAACAGCACCGCGCCGGCGAAGCCAATCCCAAACCCCAGCAGGATGCCGATGATGAACCTCACGCCTTGGCTCCGTCCTTCTTCTTGGCGAAGCGAGTGACCACCTTCGCGAACCGCTTCGCGCCCGCCGCCGCACCGTACACCGTGACGATCGGCCGTATCGCGGTGTCAGAGATGTAGGAGACAGTGCCCTTCAGATTGGCCGTCGTCTCCTTCACGTTGGCTGCTGCCGGCTGCACGCTCTCCTTCAGGATCTTGCGCACGCGCCCAATCGTGCTCCACGAAAGGAAGCCCGTCATCGCCGTAACAATGATCATCAGCAAGAACGCGATCACGCCCATGATGCAAAACACGGTGATCGCGTAGTCCCTGACAGTTGTGATCGATAGTTCTAGTAGCAATTGTTTCTCCTGAAGACGCGAGGGCGATTATAGCAGAGGGGCCGCTACGAGCGGAAAATGGGCGCGTTTCGCCCTATTGCAGGCGTCTAACAATCGTGCCGCCGCCAATAACTCGTTCACCATCGTAGAAGACTACCGCCTGGCCCGGCGTCACCGCCCGCTGCGGCGTCTCGAATCGCACCCCCGCCGTCTCGCCACTGACCGAGAGCGTCGCTGGCATCGCCGGTGCCCGGTAGCGGATGCGGGCGTCCACGCGCACGTCATTCGCCGGCGTCACGCCGTCCACGAACGTCAGCTCGTCCGCCACTAGCGCGGTTGCCATCAGCTCCTCATGCGGCCCGATCACCACGCGGTTCGTGTCCGCATCGATGTCCACGACAAACAGCGGCTGCGCATTCCCGCGAGCCGGGACGCCGCGTCGCTGACCGACCGTGTAGTTCACGATCCCCTCGTGCTCGCCAACGGTGCGTCCATCGGTGTCGACGATATCTCCGGCTGCCACCGGGATCCGGTCCCGCACGAAAGCGCGGTAGTCGCCGCTCGGGATGAAGCAGATGTCCGCAGAGTCTGGCTTGTCGGCATTCGGCAACGACCACTCGTGCGCCAAGCGCCTGATCTCGTCCTTCGGATACTCACCCACGGGGAACAGCGTCCGCGAAAGCTCCTCCTGCCCCAGTGTGTACAACACATACGACTGGTCCTTCGAAGGATCGATGGCTCGCAGCAGTTCGTGTGGTCCACTCTCAGCGTGGCTTGCGCGAGCATAGTGGCCGGTCGCCAGCCAGTCCGCCCCCAGCGCGATCGCGTGCTCCAGGAGCGGCCGGAACTTCACCTTGTCATTGCAGGCCAGGCACGGGTTCGGCGTCCTTCCCCGCGCATATTCAGCCACAAACTTGTCGACGACGCTGTCCTTGAACTCGCGCTCCAGGTTGATCACGTAGTGCCGCACCCCAAGCACGTCCGCCGCCGCCCGGGCATCATCCGTGTCCTCCACCGAGCAGCAGCGCTTGTGGTGCCGAGCCGCCCCCGCGTCATCCTCCGTCCAGAGCCGCATCGTGACGCCCACGACGTCGTAGCCCTGCTGTTGGAGCAGGCCCGCGGCAACGGAAGAATCGACCCCGCCAGACATGGCGACGACGGCTAACGGTTTCTTGGGCATGACGCCTCCAATGTTATACTGACCGAGCGAAATCGCACGAAAATCGTATCTGGAGGCCTTCTGGGGACGGACGAGCTAGCTCACCGAATAACAGACATACTCTCTGACATGCAGGCGGAGGACATCCTGTTGCTGGACATACGCAACGCCGCGTCCTTCGCCGATTATTTTGTCATTGGCACCGCCAACTCTGACCGCCAGCTCGGCGCCATCCTCGACGAAATCGACAAGCGCATCACCAAAGAGTCGAAAATCCAGGCCATAGGCCGCGAAGGCCAGCCCGCCAGCGGCTGGGTTCTCCTCGACTACGGCGATGTCATCGTCCACCTCTTCGGCTCAGAAGAGCGCGAATTCTACGACCTGGAATCCCTCTGGCACGAAGGCGTCCCGGTAGTCCGCATCCAGTAGCACTCAAGACCCACCGCTTGTCGTCCCAACCGACCCTCAAGACAACGTCTCCCTAACCAGCACCCCGCCCGCACGTGTCATCTCGACCGACCCTTAAGCCACCATCCCAATCGGCAACCCACCCAACTCCCCACAACCCCACCCGCATTGAGCACAACGAGAGCGGAGAGACCCGACGTTCGCACAAGCCACGTTCCCCCAATCAGAACCGGGGGTCCGGGGGTGTCCCCCATTCCTCTCTTTATTTGGAGGGTGGGGTGGGGCGGGCAACAGCCGAACAACAGCAACGCCGTCATATCGAATCAACCGTCCGCATCGCGAAAAAAACCGCCACCAACTCGCGCGGCATCATCACCGCAAGAGATAACTTAGCGCGAAAAACTTTTCGCCACTCCCATCGTTGTCCTCTCGTAGCCTGCGAGAACTTGCGCACCAAGAAAACTTTAAGGTGAAGCATCTAGACTAATCCTTAACCGCCCGATATGATTCGCAAGTCTTTAAGTC
>JBDTOK010000172.1:0-5824 GCA_039933275.1 Chloroflexota bacterium
GGAAGTCCATCTTTAGCAGGCCAAGCTCGGCGACGTCCCACATCCCGAACTGCGTCGTCGGCAGCCCGTCAGGGTCACCGGACGACGGTCGCTGCAACGGCACGATGTTCACCAGCGGCTCCGGTGCAATCACCACACCCGCCGCGTGTGTGCTCGCGTGCCGCGCGACCCCTTCGAGCTTGCGCGCGGTGTCGATCAGCTTGTGCACCGCCGGGTCCGTTTCGTAGATCTGCTTTAGCTCCGGGCCTTCTTGCAGCGCCCGCTCGATCGTCATTGTCCCGAACGACGCCGGCATCACCGGCACCACGCGCGCCACGCGGTCCACGTCCGCGTACGACATCCCGAGCGCGCGCCCAACGTCCCGGATCGAAGCCTTTGCGCCCAGCGTCCCGAACGTGATGATCTGCGCCACGCGGTCTTTGCCGTAGCGCTCCGCCGCGTACTTGATCATCTCGTCGCGGCGGTCTTCCGCAAAGTCCATGTCAACATCGGGCATCTCCTTGCGCTCGATGTTCAGGAACCGCTCGAACACCAGCCGATATTCCAGCGGATCGATGTCCGTCACGCCGAGGCAGTACAGGATAATCGCCGCCGCCGCCGAACCACGCAGCGCCATCGGAATGCCGAGCTCGCGCGCGTGAATCCCAAAGTCGTGCACGCAAAGGATGTAGTCCGCGAATCCCGTCTTCTTGACGACGTCCAGCTCGTACAGCAGTCGCGTCATCGCCTCGCCGGTGTCGGCCGGGTACAATTTCGCGAGACCTTCGCGGCACAGCGCCTCAAGGTGCGCGTCCGACGTCTTGCCCTTGGGCAGCTGCGCCGTCGGAATGCGCGTCCGCCCAAACTCCAGCGTGAGGTCGCACATCTGCGCGATTTCCCACGTGTTGTCGATCGCCTCCGGGTGGTCCGGGAAGAGGGCGCGCATCTCCTCTTCCGACTTCACGTAGTACGTGCCCGGCTCGCCCGCCATCTTGAAGCGCTCCGTCTCCTGTACCGTCGCGTTCGTGCCGATGCAGAGCAGGATGTCCTGGAACTCAGCGTCTTCCTTGCGCACGTAGTGCAAGTCGTTCGTCGCGACGAGCGGGATGCCCGTCGCTTCCGCCAGCCGGAGCTGTTCCTTGCTCAGCGTCTCGAACTCCGCGATCCCGTGCTCCATCACCTCGATGTAGAAGTCGCCGAAGAGCTGTTTGTAGTAGAGCGCCGCCTTCACCGCTTCGTCGAAGTTCCCGTCCAGCAGGTGGCGAGACGTCTCGCTCGTCGCACATCCGGACAGCGCGATGATGCCCTCGTGGTACTCCTCCAGCAGCTCCTTGTCCATTCGCGGCCTGTAGTAGAACCCCTCAAGGTGCGCCCGCGTCGAAAGCTGCAGAAGGTTCCGATAACCGGTCTCGTTCTTGGCTAGCAGGGTCATGTGGTATGGCGACTTCTGTTGGTCCAGCCGCGACCCCTGCGCCACGTAAGCCTCGATGCCGATGATTGGCTTGATGCCGCGCTTCGTCGCCTCTTTGTAGAACTGTAGAGCGCCGTAAAGCACACCGTGGTCAGTAATCGCAATCGCTTCCTGGCCGAGCTCCTGCGCCCGGTCCAGCATCTCCGGAATCCGCGAGAACCCGTCAAGCAGGGAGTATTCAGT
This sequence comes from Chloroflexota bacterium, assembly GCA_039933275.1. Classification (GTDB taxonomy): domain Bacteria; phylum Chloroflexota; class Dehalococcoidia; order SM23-28-2; family RBG-16-64-32; genus DATKKM01. Next base: position 1,634 of record JBDTOK010000172.1, read on the forward strand.
GTGGACGTGCAGGTGCGTAAACGGCATCAGCGGCAGTCCAAGAGGGCGATAAAGCTAGAGTAAGTGCGCATTTCTGGGCACCATCTATTGTATCGCGGCGACCCTGCGACGTGGAGTGCGGCATGGCTTCGACCGGCTGTTGATTTGTTGACGCGACGTGTGAAGAACCCAGACCAACAACCGTCAGGTCTTAAGTTCTCCGGTTCTTGGTTCTACTCGGGCCACGCCCCTTCCGCCTTCAGTAGCTTCTCTTTCATCGGCAGGCCGCCACCGTAGCCGTGCAGTGTCCCGTCGCTACCCAGCACACGGTGACATGGCACCAGGAACGGCCACGGGTTCGTCGCCATCACGCGGCCCACCGCCCGCGCCGCGCCCGGCCGTCCGACCCTTGCCGCCAGCTCCGCGTACGTCGTCGTCTGGCCGGCTGGGATCCGAGCGCACTCTTCCAGCACCGCGCGGCGGAACGGGGTGATCCCCGCCCAATCGAACGTAACGCCATCCTTCGGCGGCTTTCCTGCCACCAGCGCCTTGATCGCCGCCGGAATCGTGCCCAGCTCCTTCTTCGATGCGGGATCGTGGGCTCCCCGCTCGATCAGGTCGCTCAGCGCCGCCTCGTGCGTGGGGCGAGGCATCGCGATCTCGCGCAGCCCATCGTCCGTGACGATCACGCCGATGTAGCCGATATCTGTGTCGCAAACGTGGAATCTCAGGTCTGACATGGCGAACACCTCCTGAATCGGCCTGATTATAGTCCGCTTGCCTCCAGTGAAAATATCCGCAAGTTGCACAACATCGCGGTAGTCGCCTGGACCGTTAACATAGTTGGTGATGCGATTCTTGTTGCCCCTCCTCGCGGCGCTCTTGCTGCTGGGCTCGGTCGCCTGCGGTGGAAGCGATGCCGCAACGGCGACTCCCAGCCCGTCTCCCACGTTCTCACCAACTCCGACACCGTCCCCCGAGCCAACGCCATCGCCCACGCCCTCACCGACGCCAACGCCGTCACCTACGCCATCTCCCGCACCAACCCCCGTCCCGCCGCCAAATACTATCGACATCTCCGGCAGCCAGGCCAAGCAGGGCGGCTTCCTGATCGTGCGGTTGGTCAACACGCCCGGCCTGAACAGCGCCACCGCCTGGATCAACTCCACCCCCTACACGATGACTTACGACGATCCGGACGCCGATTGGTACGCCTATGTCGGTTTCGATGTGTTCTGGACGATCGGTGACTACCCGATCGGTGTGTACGACGGCGACACGCTCGTCTCCGCCGGCAACGTCAGCGTCGGCGACGGTGGCTTCACCTACGAATCGTTCGATCTCCCACCCGCAGTCGGCGACCTACTTCTCGACCAGCCGCGCATCGACGCCGAGTACACCCAGGTCGCCGCCATCGAAAGCACGTTCACGCCGACGAAGTACTGGTCCGGCCCGTGGATCGTCCCCACGCAGGCGAACGAGTCCAGCCAGTTCGGGGCCATGCGCTCCGAGAACGGCGGCCCCTACATCCCGCATCTCGGCGTCGACCTCGCGAACGACGAAGGCACGCCGGTCTACGCAGCAGCGGACGGCGTCGTCGCCTTCGCCTCCGAACTCTACCTCTACGGCAACGGCGTCATCATCGATCACGGCGTGGGCGTCTACTCCGCCTACAACCACCTCAAGCAGTCAATCGTCACGGCCGGCCAATTCGTGCACCAGGGCGACCTCGTCGGCTATATGGGCCAGACCGGCTTCGCCACCGGCCCCCACCTCCACTGGGAAGCCATCGTTCACGGCATCCGCGTGGACCCGCGCCTGTTCACAATAGGCGGCGCTGAGCCCTAGCCCGCAAGCGCTGGCTAGGAGCTCATTCAGCCAGACCGCAAAATCCCGCGCCAATCCGCGGCCATTTTCCCGCTCGCCCGGCGCTAACGCCGCCCGCGCACCATAAAGTACGCCGCGCTCAGCACACCGCCCGCCAGGAACGCCAGCGGGATGCCGATCGCCGGCACAAGCTTGCTCACACCGGAGTTGTCGTCCGTCTTCGGCGCGGGCGTCGCTGTCACGCTCGGCGGCGCCACCAGGTCCGACGGCAGCACAGGATCCCGATCCTCGATCGATGCCGTCAGCACCTCCGCCATCACGCGATAGCCGTCGTTGTTGGGGTGGATGCCGTCCTCCGCGATCCATTGCTTCGCGCGACCCTCGAACACATCGTGAATCGAGACAAAGTTCACCCTCACGGACGGATCGCGCGCCGAGGCCGTGATCACACCGTTAACCTGCTGCACCCCGACAGAAGCGATCAGCTCTCTCGTGTCGCCCGTGCCGGAGTACGGGTTGTAGAGGTCCATGACGTAGATCTTCGCGTTGGGCGCCGCCGTCCGTAGCTGATGCAGCGTCGCCGTCAGGTTCGTTTGCAGCGTCGTCAGCGTCTGCCCCAGCGCATCCACGCATCCCTGCGAGCTCGGCGAATCGAGGCACGGCGAGCTCGCTCCAGCCAGCGCCAGCAAATCGTTCGCGCCAATGTCCAGCGAGATGATGTCGGTCCCGCCGCGCGCGCCAATTTGCGCCAGCGCGCGCTCCACCTGCCCGTTCGCTACGAGCAGGTCAGCGCTAGTCGCCCCCGGCACGCTCAGGTTCGAGACGTCCAGCCCGTTCGGGAACATATCCGCTCGCAGCGCCGCCGCCGTCAGGCCAACGTACCCCTGCGTCTCCGGCGTGTCCGCCCCCACCCCAAACGCCAGCGAATCCCCAAGCGCGATGTATACCGGCGTCGTCTGCGCGTGCGCCGTCGCCGCGGGCAGAACGCTGGCGCAAAGCAAAAGAAAAGCCGCCAGCGGCGGCAGTATCCGGGACCTCATACCCCTATGCTAACAGCGCCCAGGCACGCCTGCGTTCGAGCCAGGCCTCGCCCAGCGTCAGACAGCGCAAGCTAGCACCGAGCTGAGGGGCTGCTACAGCTGACTGCTGAGGGACCGCTACGGCAGGTAAGCCAACGGGTCCACAGGAGCCCCACCGATGTACATGTTGAACATCAGGTGCGGCCCCGTCGAGTACCCCGTGTTGCCCAGCGCCCCGACAGCCTCGCCCTGGCCAACGTACTGGCCCTGTGACACCCAGATGTCGCTCAGGTGGGCGTACTGCATCGTCGAGCCGTCATCGTTCTGCACGATCACGTGGTAGCCGTAGCCGTAGTCATCCCAGGCCACCAGCACCACCGTACCGCTCGCCGACGAAAGGATCGGCGCGCCGTACTGGCCATAACCATCGATGTCGATGCCGGGGTGGCCGCCGCTGAAGTACGTCGTGATGTTGCCTGTCACAGGCCAGATGTACGAGCCGTAGCTCGCCACTGGCGGTGGACCCGGGTCTGCTGGCGCCGGATCGGGCTCTGGGTCAGACACAGCGGCCGGAATCGGGCCAGAGTCGTCTACTGGCGCGGGATCTGCCGCCGCCGGGGTAGTGTTCAGCTCTACCCCTGGAAGCACCAGGACCATGCCCTCGACCACGCTGTCCGGAGAGGCCAGCCCGTTCGGGGCGTAGGCGGTAATCGAGTTCACGTCGATGCCGTAGTTGTCCGCGATGTCGTTGAGCGTGTCGCCCAGGGTTACGTTGTAAACGAGGCCGTCCGTGCTCGGCACCACTAGCGTCCCACCTACGATCAGCAGGTTAGGGTCGGACGAAACGTGGGGGTTGTTCGAAAGGATCGTCTGCTCGCTCACTCCGAACCGTGAGGCAATCGTAGCTACGGAGTCGCCAGACTGGATCGTGTACGTGAAGTAGGCCGGCTGGGCAAACGGGGTCGGCGCCGCTGTCAGCTGTGGTGTTGGCACCTGAGTGGCGCCTGCGGACACAGCCGCTGCTGCGGACGGTGAGAGGGTGGCATCCACCTCCGCCTGGTGTCGAGCCAGCACGGAAGGCACGGTTGAAAGCAAAACAGGCGGCCTCAAATAACCCGCGCTCGTCTCGGCCACTGGCTGGCCAAGTGCGTGGGTCCCTGATGGAGTCAGGTCCACTGCCCGTCCCGCGACTGTCGTTACGATTGCCAGGACGGCCAGGGTGAGAAGAAAGCCGTGAAGTGCGTAATGCCTGTATTCAGTTAGCGATTGCCCCGCCTCGTTCAAGCGAGACCTCCGCTGGGGCCGCTCCGGTGCCTGTTCGCGGGGCCGGCGCGGTTCTTGCGGTGCTCGGATGATCGAACCTCCT
>JBDTOK010000173.1:0-5757 GCA_039933275.1 Chloroflexota bacterium
CTACGCCGATTCCTTGACGCGCAGCACCAAGCACGGGACGTCCGCTGTCCGGCGGATGACGCCGTCGGCTACGCTGCCCAGTACCGCCCGCCCGAGGCCGCCGCGGCCGTGGGTGGCGATGGCGATGAGGTCTGCCTTCATCTCATCGGCGGCGGCGATCACGCCGTGTACCGGTTCGTCTACGCTGACGACGCCGCTCGCCTCCACGCCGCGAGATTTGATCTCGGCGACGATTTTTGCCAGGTATTGCTTCGCCTGGTCTTGCATTTCCGGCAGGATAGCGACGGCCGCCGGCGCCTGTGTTTCGAAGCCGGGGAGGGCGGCCATTGGTGTCACCGAGTGATATAGCACGATCGATGCGCCCATCGTCTTCGCGAACTCTTCGACGACGGGCAGGACGCTGGTCGCCAGGTCGCTTCCATCCAGCGGGAGGACGATCTTCTTGACGACGGGGCCGGGCGCCCCTTTGTCTTCGCCGGACCTGGGGTGAAGCACGAGGACGGGGCACTTCGCTGACTCCAGCACTTTGCCAGCGGTGCTGCCGAAGAGCCAGCGCGCGATGCCGGAGCGTCCATGTGTGCTGATGGCGATGAGGTCCGCGCCTTCTGCTTCCGCCGCTTCAAGGATTGCTTCCGCCGCTTCGCCGCGGACGATGCGGCAGTGCTGCTTGCCGGGGAGCTTCGCCATCATCTGCTTAAGGTAGTCAGTCGCGGCGGCTTCCTCGGTGTCCATCGATTGCACGGTGACGGTGGTGTCCCAGACGACGACTGTGTGCACGGCTGTCATCACGATTAGTTCGCCGCTTGTGTGGGAGGCGATCTCTTGTACAAACGGGAGGATTGCCTCGGCGGTTGGGGAGCCGTCCAGCGGCACGAGGATCTTCATGAACATAGGTGTAGGGTGTGCGCTCGCGGCTTAGCGGTCAAGCGCCGGTGCGGAGAGGTGTTTGGAATAGCGCGGCGACGCGACTAAGGACGCGTGTCGACTTCCTGGTTGGAGAGCTCCGGTGCCTCCATATACAGCGGCTCGTCGGCCAGGAGCTCTTCGCGGACGTCTTCGGCGTAGTCGTCGTCGATTTCGGTTATCTCGAGGTTTTGCTCGGACAGCCACTCACGCAGCGCGTGCTCATCCATCGAGAGAGGCGAGAACTCGACGCCGCCGTCGCCGTCCTCCGCTTCGATTCGCTCGAACCAGCCAGTGCTCACCCAGACGAAGGTTCGGCCCTCGTCGGGGTCATCTGGGTTCGTCGTGAAGACGTGAGGGTCTTCGTTCTCCCAGAGCTTTGCCTCGAGCATGTCGCCCGAGAGGATTTGCGTTTCCGTGTCGTCTACGTCCGGCAAAGGTGGGCCTTTCTATTGAGCTATCGGCTTCTGGAAGATCGTCACCGGCTGCATGATGGCCTGGCGCAGCGCCGGCGTCGCTCCGTTGCGGGAGTTGCACTGCACACACTTGCCGTCGGTGAACATGTCGCCAAGGCAGTACGTGCAGATCTTGAGTTTCTTGCCGATGTCACGATTTCGCGCCCGCTGGGGGAAGTAGCGCATGGCTCTCCTCCTTTGTTCGCGGACCGTCCGTCCCTGCGGTGAGCGGGGCGATCACCGGGAGACGAGGGGCCGTCTCAGTGGCCTACGAAGTTAGCTGTCGGGTTCGGGCTGAGAGGCTTTCGCTGCCCGTCCGCCTTTCGGCGGATTAACCCCGGTGCGGCTTCCTTTGGGTCCTCCGTTCCCCGTCACTTCGGGCGGGAATTCGGCCTGCAGTCAGAATAGCTGACGCCGATGAATTAACAATGAGGATCGGGTTACAGTTTCGTAACGTTGGAGTTATTACGCAAGAATGCGAGCTTAACCTTTCGGGATGAGTACCTGGAGGAATCGCGATTGTTGGTGACTTCTAACCCAGACTTCATTCTTTACAAAGATTCCTCCGGTAGCCTACGTACCAATGTCGGAAAACACGGCGTACCCAGTGACCCGTCCCCGCACCTCACTCGATCCGTGGGCGCGCGCCTGGGAGCAACTCTCGGCGCGGTTGCGCGGACGGTGGCTGGGGTGGTCGCTGCTGGGTGGCGTCACGGTGCTCGCGCTGGCGCTGAACACGTGGGGCCTGTCCGAGGCGGGATACGGCAACACTTACTACGCGGCCGCGGTGCGGTCGATGACCGTATCGTGGAAGAACTTCTTCTTCGGCGCGTTTGATCCGGGTGGGTTCATCACAGTCGATAAACCGCCAGCGTTTCTCTGGGTCGGGGCGCTATCCGCGCGATTGTTTGGCTTCTCTTCGTGGTCAATTCTACTGCCGAGCGCGTTCGCCGGGGCGGCGAGCGTGGCGCTGCTCTGGGTGATCGTGCGCAAGTGGTTCGGGCTGACGGCGGCGACGATTGCCGCGCTGGTGCTGGCGCTTTCGCCGATATCGGTGGCGGTGAACCGGCTGAACTTGCCGGAGCCGTTTATGGTGCTGCTGCTGGTCGGTGCGGCTGGTTGCGTGATGCAGTCGCTGCAGGCACGGCGCTGGTGGCTGTGGACGGCGGCTGCGGGCGCTCTCGTTGGCGTGGCGTTCAACACGAAGATGGGAGCGGCGTGGATCCCGGGCCCTGCCTTTGCGCTGGCGATCGTCGTCGGCGCGCCCGCCATCGCGCGAGCCAACATCAAGCAGACGGCGATACGATTAGTCCTCCTGGCGACTGTGACGCTGGTCGTGTCCGGGTCGTGGGTCGCGATCGTCGATGCATGGCCGGCGTCGGACCGGCCGTACGTTGGCGGCAGCACCGACAACACTGAGCTCAACCTTGTCTTTGGCTACAATGGGTTCGGGCGTGTCGATGGCGATTCGCAGGGTGGCGGTGGCGGAGGTGGAGGCACTCGCTTCAACCGCAACAACGGCGGCGGCCCGGCCGGCGGTGCCAGTCTGGGCGCGGGCGGCGTGATCGCCGGGCTGCCTGGCCCCTTCCGCATGTTCGATGCGGCCAACGGCGGGCAGATTGGATGGCTGCTGCCGTTTGCGCTGGGCGGTGCGCTGCTTGCGGCGTGGCAGTGGCGCAGCGATCCGACGAAGCGCGCATTTGCTGTGCTGTTCGGAGGTTGGGTGCTCTTATACGGAGGCATGTTCTCCTACGCTGAGGGGATCTATCACAGCTACTACACCTCGGCGATGGCGCCAGGCGTTGCCGCGCTGGTTGGAGTTGGCGCTGTTGCTGCGGGCAGTCTCGTACGCAAGGACGCGCGGTGGCTGATCGCTATTGGCGGGCTTGTCGCAGTCACGTTGTACGCGCAGTTGCACATCGAAGCACGCACGCCGGACTTCTGGGGTTGGCTGCGGCCGCTCACTGTGCTCGCCGCGATCGGTGGGGTCGTGCTGCTGGCGTTTCTTGCGCAGAGGAAGCTTTCGGTCGCCGCTGGCCTGGCGATGATGGTTGGCGCGCTGCTGATTCTGCCAGGCGCGTGGTCGATCAGCGAGGCGGCGAACGCGCCGCTAAATACGACGCTGCCGCAGGCGGGGCCGCGCGCCGGAACGTCCGGACAGACGTTTGGGTCGCAGGCGTTTGATGGCAGCACGTCATCACTGGCGGCGTGGCTGAAAGCGAACAACGACCCGAACGCGACGTGGCAGCTCGTCGTCTCCAACGCGATGGGTGCGTCAACGTTGATCGGGCAAGACGGCATCTCGGTCCTGCCGCTGGGGGGTTTCCTCGGCACTGACCCTACGATCACGGTAAGCCAATTCGCGGGCCTTGTTGCGGGTGGTGACGTGCGATACGTGCAGGTGTCTGGCTTCGGCGGGCGCGGCACGTTTGGGGGGCGCCCGACGATCCCCAACGGCAACTTCCCCGGCGGACGGGCGTTCCCCGGCGGCGGCACTTTCGTTCCGAACCAACCACCGACCGGCGCTCCGCCTCAAATCGCGACATCGGACGCTACGAAGGGCGCGACGCCGGTGCTGACCGCCGTGCAAAGCACCTGCACTGTCGTCACGGATCCGACGCTGCCCACCGCCTACGAGGGGCAGATCTACGACTGCTCCAGCCACGCCGAAGCCCTTCGCGCTCTCGGCTAGCGCCAACTGTGGCTTGACCCGCGAGCCGCCCGCCTGCCATGCTTGCGGCGATTTTGCACCGGGAGGGAACAGATGAAACTTGGGATAAACTACGCGGGCGCGCCGGACGTAGAGAGCCACGTTCAAGCCGCGGTGGAGGCGGAAAACGACGGCTTCGAGACGTTTGCTTACAACCAGATCTTCGGGCCGGACGTCCTGACGGTTATCGCGATGGCTGGCGAGCGCACGAAGAAGATCGAGTTTGCTACGGCGGTCGTCCCGACGTACTCGCGTCACCCGCAGACGATGGCGCTACAGGCACTCACCACGCAGGCCGCGACGAACGGTCGCTTCAGCCTGGGCATTGGTCTTTCGCACAAACCGGTGGTTGAGAGCATGTGGGGGCTTTCGTATGACCGCCCGGCTGTGCACATGAAGGAGTACCTGACGATCGTCAACTCGCTGATCAAGACTGGCGCGGTCAGTTTTAGCGGCGAGTTTTTCAAGGTGAACGCGTCGGCTCAGATCCCGTGTGACCCGAAACCGCCGGTGCTGATCGCCGCCCTGGCGCCGGTCATGCTCAAGCTTGCCGGTGAAGCGGCGGACGGTACGATCACGTGGATGGTCGGACCGAAGACGCTGGAGACGCACATCGTCCCGCGCATCAACAAGGCTGCGGAGGCAGCGGGACGCCCGAAGCCGCGCGTCGCGGTCGGCCTGCCGATTGCTGTTACCGATGACGTTGACGCCGCGCGGGAGCGAGCCGCGCGCGCGTTCATCATCTACGGGACGCTTCCGAACTACCAGCGCATGCTCGCGATCGAAGGCGTGGACGGGCCGGCGGGCGTGGCGATCGTTGGTAACGAGAAGGAAGTCGAGCGCCAGCTCAGAGCCATCGCCGCGGCCGGCGCGACAGAGTTCGCCGCCCCGATCTTCCCCGTTGGCGACGACCCGAAGGCGTCGATCAAGCGCACGCGCAACCTGTTGAAGTCGCTGATCGGAAAGCTCTAGCCGCGAGCGCAATCGATCGCGCGGACGAACTGCTTGGCCTGCTCCGCGCATGTGACTGGGTTATTGGCGTGCTCGATGCCGTCGCGGCGTCCGGCGTGCCCGACGCCTGGGTGGGTGCCGGCGTCATCCGCGATGTCGTCTGGGACACGAGGTTTGGCGCGGGCTTCGATCCGGCGCTGGTGAAGGACGTCGATGTAGTGTTCTTCGATGCAGACGATCTTTCCCGCGAGCGGGATGCGGCTGCTGAAGAGCGGCTTCGGACGCTGCGGCCGGACGTTGAGTGGGATGGGAAGAACCAGGCGGCCGTACACACGTGGTTTGCCGCGCGCTTCGGCACGGAAGTCGAGCCGTTGATGTCAGTCGCTGACGGTGTCGGCACGTGGCCGGACACTGCGACTGCTGTCGCCGTGCGCAAGGTAGGGGAAGCGATCGAGTTGATCGCGCCGTTGGGGCTGGACGATCTGCTAGAGGGCGTGTGGCGGCGGAACCCGGCGCGGGTCACGCTGGAAGAGTGGGAGCGGCGCGTGTCGCGGAAGGAGCCGGCGAAGCGGTGGCCGGGTGTGCGGGTGATTGGCGGTTAGCGGCCGGAGAACTCTGGCTCGCGCTTTTGGAGGAACGCTTGCACGCCTTCTGCGAAGTCCTTGGTGCGGAAGAGCGGCAGCAGCTGGAGGAAGACGTGGTGCACGTTGGCCTCGAACGTTTCTTCCAGGCCCATGC
>JBDTOK010000174.1:0-5654 GCA_039933275.1 Chloroflexota bacterium
GATGGCGAACACGCGATTCAAATGGGGCAAAGCTTGCGCGACTTTCCCAAGCCGGGCGGCTCGAAGCTTCACCTGTGAGGCAGACTCCTCGCCCGCGACGTAGAGCACCGGACGGCCGGACTCTCCGAGAAGGGCAGCGGCCTGCAACAGCAGCGTCGATTTGCCGATACCCGGATCGCCGCCGAGCAGGACGAGCGAGCCGGCGACAATTCCGCCGCCCAGCACGCGGTCCATCTCGCCGATGCCGACGGGCATCCGCGGCTCGTGCTCAACGGTGAGTTGCGAGATCTCCACTGGGGCCGAAGGCGCGGGCGTCGCGAGCGACGTGCGGACGCTTGGCTCACGATGCTCGACGAAGCTGTTCCAGGCCTCGCAGCCGGGGCAGCGGCCAAGCCACTTCGACGTTTCGTGACCGCACTCAGTACAGGCGAACGTTGTCGCGGCGCGGCGGGCCTTCCCTGCGATAGTCACGCCAACCATTGTCTGCGCGCGTGATGCTACGGAGCGATAGGTGATTGGCACTCGATTGTTGATTAGAGTCGGGTGCGCACAAACAGAAGGGCCGTCCCTGCGGACGGCCCTTCATCTACTTGCGGATGTGCTTACGCCAGCGCGGGCTCTCCGGCTTTGGTCATCACGATCTCGTCGTTCTGAACGTCGACCATGATGGTGTCGCCTTCGTTGAAGCGCTCTTCGAGGAGTGCCTCGGAGAGGCGGTCCTCAATCTCGTTCTGGATCACGCGGCGCAGTGGCCTGGCGCCGAACACCGGGTCGTAGCCCTTGAGGCCGATCCAGTCGAGAGCGCTGGTCGCCATCTCGAGCTTCACGCCTTTGATGGCGAGCTGCGTGACGACGTTCTTCATCTCGTTCTCCACGATCTCACGGATGTTCTCCTTGGAGAGCGAGTGGAAGACGACGGTGGCGTCGAGCCGGTTGATGAACTCCGGGCGGAAGACGTTCTTCATCGCCTGGAGCACCTTCTCCTTCATCTTGCCGTGCTGATCTGCGGCGTGCGCAGTCTCGTCGCGCGTGACCGCGAAGCCCAGCGTGCTGTCCTTGCGCAGGAGGTCGGAGCCGACGTTGGAGGTCATGATGATGATGGTGTTGCGGAAGTCCACGCGGCGGCCCTTGGCGTCGGTCAGGTGACCGTCGTCGAAAATCTGCAGCAGCATGTTGAAGACTTCCGGGTGCGCCTTCTCGATCTCGTCCAGTAGGATCAGGCAGTACGACTTGCGCCGCACGGTGTCCGTCAGCTGGCCTGCGTCCTCGTAACCCACGTAGCCGGGCGGAGCGCCGATGAGACGCGAGACGTTGTGCTTCTCCATGAACTCCGACATGTCGAGCTTGATCATCGCCTCTTCGCTGCCGAACATGAACTCGCTCAGCACCCGCGCGAGGTACGTCTTGCCGACACCCGTCGGGCCGAGGAACATGAACACGCCGATCGGCCGGCGCGGGTCCTTCAACCCCGCGCGAGCGCGGCGCACAGCCTTGGCGATGTTGTGGATCGCTTCGTCCTGGCCCACGATCTTCTCGTGCAACGCGTCTTCCATGTGGAGCAGACGCTGCGACTCTTCGGAGGCGATGCGCGTAACCGGAATGCCGGTCCACATCGCGACGACTTCGCAGATGTCTTCGCCGGTGACGGTAGCGCCATCGTCCTTCTTCTCGTCCTGCCAGCCCGCCTGCAATCCTTCGAGCTTGTCTTGCAGCTTCACCTCGCGGTCACGAAGCTCGGCGGCGTACTCGTACTGTTGCTGGGCGATCGCCTCTTCCTTTTCGTGACGGAGGCTGTCGAGGCCCTTGGCGGCTTCCTGGAGCGGCGGAGGCGCGTAGCTGCGCTTGATGCGCACGCGCGACGCGGCCTCGTCGACAAGGTCGATGGCCTTGTCGGGGAGGAAGCGATCCGGGACGTAACGTGAGGCCAGCTCTGCAGCCGTCTCCAGCGCTTCGTCGGTGATTGTCAGTGAGTGGTGCTCCTCGTAGCGGCCGCGCACGCCCTTCAGGATCAGGATCGTGTCCTCGATCGAGGGCTCGTTGACCATGATCGGCTGCAGACGGCGCTCCAGAGCGGAGTCCTTCTCGATGTGCTTGCGGTAGTCGTCGAGAGTCGTCGCGCCGACGCACTGCAGTTCGCCGCGCGCCAGTGACGGCTTGAGGATGTTCGCGGCGTCGACGGCGCCTTCAGCAGCGCCCGCGCCGACGAGCATGTGCATCTCATCGATGAAGAGAATGCAGTTGCCGGCGTTCTTCAGCTCTTCGATAACTTTCTTGAGGCGCTCTTCGAACTCACCACGGTACTTGGTGCCAGCGACGAGCGAGCCAATGTCCAGCGTGACTAGCCGCTTGTTGAGCAGCATCTCCGGCACTTCGCCCTTGATGATCTGCTGCGCCAGCGCTTCTACGATCGCCGTCTTGCCGACGCCGGGTTCACCGATGAGCACGGGGTTGTTCTTCTGTCGGCGAGAGAGAATCTGCACGACGCGCTCGATCTCTTTCTCACGGCCGATCACCGGGTCGAGCTTGCCTGCCCGCGCGGCTGCTGTGAGGTCTATTCCGAGCTGGTCGACTGTGGGCGTGCGCGTGGCCGCGCGGCCACCCTGTGCGGCGCCCTGCGGCATGTTCTGCGAAAGGATTCGTGTAACTTCGGCGCGGACCTTGTCCAGGCTGACACCGAGCGACTCGAGGACGCCGGCGGCAATACCCTCGCCTTCGCGGACGAGACCGAGGAGCAAGTGCTCCGTGCCGATGTAGTGGTGACCTAGCCGGCGCGCCTCATCGACGGCAAGCTCGATGACTTTCTTTGCTCGCGGCGTGAGACCGATCTCGCCCATCACGGCGCGGTCGCCGCGACCGATGATGAACTCGACGGCTGAGCGAACCTTGTTTAGCTCAACGCCGAGGTTGGCGAGCACTTTGGCTGCGACGCCTTCGCCCTCACGGACGAGGCCGAGCAGCAGATGCTCAGTGCCGATGTAGTTGTGGTTGAAGCGCAGGGCCTCTTCCTGGGCGAGTGTTAAGACCCGCCTTGCTCTTTCAGTAAATTTATCGAATCTATCGGCCATGACCCAACCCGCCTTCTACTCTTACGCACTCTCTCCTGAATTATTGAACGCAACCGGCGGCTCTTCCGTTACATCAGAATTGCTGTTTATCGTGGAGACTTCACCAGCAACTAACGCTGCTTCGTCCGCCGCCTCCACGATGGACTCCTCTTCTATCATTACGTCACGTGCTTCCGCGACGGTTTCGGGCTCCGCTGCGGCCTCTGCCTGAGGCGCTTCTATAGGCTCTTCAGCCTCCGTCATCACGCTCTCTGACGGGACAGCCTCCAGCTCTGGGCTGGCGGCCAGCTCTTCGGCGGCCGGGGCCGGCGCGGCCTCTGGCTCAGACGCCGTTTCAGGCGCTGAGGTTTGGACTTCAGCCATAGCTTCGATCTCTGAGGGTGCTTCCGGCGCAGCTTCTGTGCTGGCTTCGGGTGCTTCTGTCTTCGCTTCGGCGGTGCCGTTTACGGATGGCTCGGCGACGGCTGCGTCGGTGGACAGCTCGGGGCCACGGCGCTCGGGCATTTCGGTCAGGCCAAGACGTGTCAGGTCTTCCTGCGGCGCCTTCAGCGTGCCACCCTGCGCGTTGAACACCCAGCCGTCGTCCTCTGCCTTATCGCGGGCTTGCTTGAGGCTGAGGCCGAGGCGGTGACGGTCGTACTCGATGCGGACGATCTTCACCGGAACCACGTCGCCTTCTTCGACGACTTCCTTCGGGTGAGCGATGCGTCGATCTACCAGCTCCGAGATGTGGATGAGGCCTTCGATCGGGCCCTCAAGCCTAACGAAAGCGCCAAACGGAGCGAGCTTGGTGACCTGGCCGGGGACGATCTGTCCTTCGCGGTAGCCGGAGACGATCTCTTCCCAGCGTTCCGGCTGTGCCCGGCGAACGCTGAGCGCGATCTTCTTCGCTTCGTTGTCGACTTTTAGAACGTATACGGGCACTTCCTGGCCGACGTGGAACAGCTCCTGCGGCGTCTTCGGCGTGCGCTCCCACGAAAGTTCGGAGAGATGCACGAGTCCGTCGGCGCCACCGATATCCACAAAGATGCCGAAGTCTCGGATGCTTGTGATGCGACCCGTCTTCACGTCGCCTTCGGACAGCTCCTGGAGGAGACGTTCTTTCTCGGCGGCGCGCTTCTCTTGCACTGCAGAGCGCTCGGAAAGAATCGCGCGGTTGCGGCGGCGGTTGAGTTCGATCACTTTCAGCGTGATCGTCTTGCCAACCCACTCGCTCAAAGCGCGCTGTGTGTTCTCCGGCGAACCGCGGTCCGGACCGGCGACGATCTGCGACAACGGAACGAAAGCGTTGACACCTTCGACGTTGACGAGAAGTCCGCCCTTGTTGCTGCCGGTGACGTAGCCTTCAAAAGCTTCGTTTGCGTCCATGTAGTCCTGCAGTACGCGCCAACCCCGCTCACCGCGTGCGCGGTCGAGTGAGAGGATGACTTGCCCTTCCTGCGATTCGGGCTGGACGACGGAGACAAGAATCTTGTCGCCGGCGCGCAACCGCGAAGAGCCTTCGGGTTGCAGGCACTGCATTTCGTGCGGAGGGATGATGCCCTCCGACTTTGCGCCAATGTCTACGAGAATCCCATCCCGGTCCGTCCCGACGACGGTGCCTTCGATGATTTCTCCGCGCCTGATTTCGGGGTAGGCTGCGGTCTCTTCTTCCAGTAGGGCGGCCATGGAATTAGCTTCCGGCCCCCCTTTCAGATCTTCAAATGCCAATTGATGAATACCTCCGGTTTGGGATGGGGCGAGGACATCGCTCCTCTGGTAGGAATTATATCAGAGATACGTGCGGAGCCAGTGTTGCGGACGCGTGAATCACGCGCGGTAATTTGCCTGTGCGCTGGTGAACAAAATTCGATGCGAGCGTTGGTGGTGACTTCGGTGAGCATGGTTGTCGATGTTGCGGCGCGTGCACCATGCGCGACGTCGATGGGAGACGGAGTCATTGCTGGGTGGTCACCGACGACAAAACTCAGTCAATTGCGTAACCGTGACTTGCGGCCGATGCGAATTGAGCGGTGGTTTGAGGACGGAAGTTTTGGGCAATAAAAAAAGCCCCGGCAGCGGCCTATTTTCCACACCCAGTTGCCCGGGCAGTATCGTGGGCGCTGAAGCGTTTCACTTCCGTGTTCGGGACGGGAACGGGTGGTGCCACTTCGCTCTAGCCACCAGGAGCTCTCTTTATTCAGTTTGAAGCGGGTGTAAGGGACTTCCGCTTGCGGCACCCGAAGGGCGCCCTGCGATTGTTTCACACACCCTGTTGTATTCGATTGGTAGCGGGGGTAGGACTCGAACCTACGACCTCCGGGTTATGAGCCCGGCGAGCTGCCGCTGCTCCACCCCGCGATGCGTGGTGCGTTGGGTTGCGAATGTTAGTGATGGCCTGAGGGATCCCAGTACTAGTTGTGAGTGGTAATGGCGTGGTAGTAAAGCCCTCGATCATTAGTACGGCTTAGCTGAATGCATTACTGCACTTACACATGCCGCCTATCAAACGGGTAGTCTTCCCGTGATCTTACCTGGTTAACCCAGTGGGAGATCTCATCTTGAGGAGGGTTTCGCGCTTAGATGCTTTCAGCGCTTATCCCTTCCGAA
>JBDTOK010000175.1:0-5618 GCA_039933275.1 Chloroflexota bacterium
CCGGACATGGACTACGGAATGATGGACAAGACCGGCGATGACGGCATCGGCGGCGGCGTCGGCGCCGGCGACGACCCGCACGCCATCTGGTACGCCGAAGTCGAAAACCCGGAAGCGGCGCTCGACAAGATCGTAGCCAGCGGCGGCAAAATCGTAGCCCCCGCCAGCGACATCGGAATGGTCACCTTCGGCCTTTTCACAGACCCCGAAGGCAACCTCGCCGGCGTCTTTAAGCCCAACCAACAGCAATAGCCGAACCGAACAACAGAACAGGCGCGAGCGATTACGCTCGCGCCTGTTGTTATCCGTGCATCCTGAGGTTCTCGAAGGACCGCGAAGCAAATCATTCGCAACAACGGACATCTCGCAGGCGGGACACAACATCGCACCCGGCTAAACGGCCGTCCAGAGACGCAAACCCTAAAGCTGCACCAGCCCCACGTAGTTCCCCTCCGGGTCCGCAACCTGCGCAACCGTCGGCCCGTTCGGCACATCGAACGGCTCCATGATCCGCTGTCCACCCAGCTCCACCGCCTGCGCCATCGACGCACCGAGATCAGCCACCTGCACAAAAATCAGCACCCGAGGCTCACCCGGAAAGATCGTCCCCGGCGGCTCGGGCGGCCCGCCCGGCCCTGTCTGGAGGAACGCCACCTTCAGCGGATTGTTCGCGTCCACCTCCCACTCGAACATCGTCTTGTAAAACTCCGCCAGCTTCGTGGCATCGCGCCCCCGAATCTGAAAAGCGACAACTGGTCGGCTTACACCCATTGCACCCTCCTCGCGGCTTCTGCCGGCGTTGCCGGAATCATAACTCACCCCGGATACCAGTCAGACGGAAATGCTCACCCCCCGATGCTATACTTTAACCATCCTTCCCAGGAGCCTGCCCGTGCGTGGTCGCGACCTTCTTTCTATATCTGACCTCACGCCTGCCGAGCTTACTCGGGTGCTGGACACCGCCATGGCCCTGAAGGACGCGGGAAGGCGCCCTATCCTCAGCGGCAAGACCCTCGCCCTCGTCTTCGAGAAACCTTCCCTCCGTACCCGCGTTTCCTTTGATGTAGCCATGACACACCTCGGCGGCCACTGTATTTACCTGTCCCCGCCGGAAGTCGGCCTCGGGGAGCGCGAGACTCCCTCCGATGTCGCCCGTGTCCTCTCCCGCTACGTGGACGCCATCGCCGCCCGCACTTTCACTCAGGACACCGTGAAGGAGCTCGCCGATCACGCCGACGTCCCCGTCATCAACGCCCTCTCCGACGAAGAGCACCCCTGCCAGGCCCTCGCCGATCTCCTCACCATTCGCGAGAAGAAGGGCGACCTCGCCGGCGTCACCGTCGCGTACATCGGCGACGGCAACAACGTCGCGAACTCACTCGCGCTGGCCGGCGGAATGTCCGGCATGCACGTGCGATTCGCCTCACCCGCCGGCTTCGAAGTGCCCGACCGCGTCCGCGCCGTCGCCGACACCGTCGCCAAGAAGAGCGGCGGCAGCGTCACCCAGCTGGCCGACCCGATCGAAGCCGCGGCCGGCGCCGACGTCGTATACACCGACGTGTGGGCAAGCATGGGCCAGGAGAGCGAGTCCGCCGCCCGCCGTGAGTCCTTCGTCGGCTACACCGTGGACGAGAGGCTTATGCAGCTTGCAAAGCCGGACGCCATCTTCATGCACGATCTCCCCGCCCACCGCGGCGAAGAAGTCTCTCACGAGGTCATCGAAGGCCCGCAGTCCGTCGTCTTCGACCAGGCCGAGAACCGTATGCACGCGCAGAAAGCCGTGCTCGCGCTGATGCTCGCTGAGGACGTCCCCTGATGGCCGTCATAAACAACATCTCCGACGCCCTCGACCGCTTCACCTACGCCAGCATCATCGACGTCCTGGCCATCGCCGTCGTCATCTACCTCGCGCTGCTGCTTATCAAAGGCACGACGGCCATGTCGCTCCTTCGCGGCATTATCATCGTTGTCATCGGCGCCGTCATTCTCACGCAGGCACTGAACCTCACTGTCCTCAGCTGGCTCCTCCGCAACTCTTTCCCCGCGCTCCTCATCGCGATTCCGATCATCTTCCAGAGCGAGATCCGCCGCTTCCTCGAGCGTGTCGGTCGCACCGGTCACTGGCCGTGGCCCGGGCGCGCGCTCTACGAAGGCGTCGTCGATTGCATCGCTGAAGCCAGCGTCCTACTCTCGGAGAAGCACATGGGCGCGATCATCGTCGTCGAGCGTGAGACCGGCCTCGAGGACTACATCGACACCGGCGTCAAGATCGACGCCGTCTGCTCCACCAAGCTCCTGATGAGCGTCTTCTTCCCGAACTCCGCCCTCCATGACGGCGCCGCCATCGTCCGCGAGGACCGGCTCGTCGCCGCTAGCGCTACCCTCCCTCTTTCCGAGCGGATGGATGGCTTCCACGGCACCCGCCACCGCGCCGCGCTCGGCATTACGGAGCGCACAGACGCTGTCGCCATCGTCGTCTCCGAGGAGTCCGGCGGCATCTCCATCGCCGCGAACGGCCGCGTAATCTCAAACCTCGACGGCCCGCGTCTTCGCGGCATCCTTCGCAGCCTCCTGCTCCCGTCAGTGGAGATGGACCGGCCGCAGGGCCGGCGCTTACCCAGGCTTAGCCGATAGGGTTCGCCGTGAGCCAGATCGCAAACTTCTTCCGCGAGACGTTCCACGTCTTCAGCAGTGCTGTGCGCCCCGCCGCAAAATCCGTGCGCGAAAACACTGGCCTCGCCGCGCTGTCGATTGTGCTGGCGTTCGGTATCTGGGTCGGTGTCACGCAGGCCGACAACCCGTCGCGCTCCACCGTCGTCCCAATCGACATCCCCGTCGAGGCGATCAACGTTCCCGCCAACGCCGCCGTCGTCCAGCCGCTGAACACCGTCCGCGTGCGAGTCACCGCGCCCGACACTGTTATCGAGGGACTCAGCGCCGGCGACTTCCTGGCGACGATCGACCTCACCAACTACACCGTCGGCGATCTGCTCCTGAACGTTACCGTCACCTCCAGCCGCAGCAACCTGCGCATCGACTCCGTCATCCCCAAGGACGGCGTCAACGACCAGCTCAAGGTCACACTGGCCGAGCTCCGCAGCAAGCAGATCGACGTCTCCGTCGATGTCCAGGGCAGCCCGGCCAGCGACTACACTATGGGCGCCCCCGATCCTGACGTTACGACCGTCACGGTCAGCGGCCCACAGCAGTTCGTTAGCCGCGTCTCCAAAGTCGTCGCGAGCATCAATGTTGATGGCCGTACTGACGACGTCGATCAGTCCGTCCACCTCGTGCCCCGCTCAGAGTCCGGCGAGCTCATCCAGGGCGTGACGCTAACACCGGCGCTGACTGGCCTCCGCGTCCCGATCCAGCAGCAGAAGTTCTCGCGGTCCGTCGTCGTCAGCCCGCAGATCGTCGGCACCCCGGCCACCGGCTACAACATCGTCTCCGTCAGCCTCAGCCCTCCGATTGTCACCATCAGCGGCTCTCAGTCGCTGATTAACGGCACCACCACCATGCCGACGAAGTCGATCGACCTGGACAACGCCACCGCGGACGTCGTTAAGACCGTCTCGCTGGACCTGCCGTCCGGCGCCGAAGTCTCCGGCGGCCCGCCCACCGTCACCGTGACGATCAAGATCGCCCCCGCCACCGGCACCTTCACGTTCGCCGTACCCGTCAGCGCCGTCAACCTCTCCTCCGACGTCGCCATCACCGGCGCGCTGCCGTCCGTTAACGTGACGCTGTTCGGCCCACTGCCTGTCCTCCAGGACCTCAGCCCCAACGATATCCTCGCCAGCGTTGACCTCTCAGGGGAGGGCGCCGGTCAGCACACAAAGAAGGTCACGATCACCCCACCGACCGGCGCCACTGTGCGCACAATCACTCCAACCGAGATTCAGGTTACGCTAGAGAAGCGATGACCACCCCCACAACAGAGTCCCCATCCCCAGCGACGTCGAGCCGCAAGCCGATCGTAGCTATCGTCGGCCGCCCCAACGTCGGCAAATCGACGCTGTTCAACCGCCTCGTCCGTGAGCGAAAAGCCATCACCGAAGACATCCCCGGTACCACCCGCGATCGCCTCTACGGCGACGTCGAGTGGAAGAACCGCCACTACACGCTGATCGACACCGGCGGCCTCGAACCAGACGCCACCGAAGAGTACCCGGCGCTCATCCGTGACCAGGTGCAGATCGCGCTCACCGAAGCCGACGTCATCCTCTTCGTCGTCGACACCGTCGCTGGCGTAACCGCCGTCGACGCCGAAATCGCCGAGCAGCTGCGCCGCACCCAAAAGCCCGTCGTCCTACTCGCCAACAAGGGCGACAACGACGCACGCCAGACGGCCGCTGTCGATTTCTTCGAGCTCGGCGTCGGCGACCCGATGCCGATCAGCGCCTTCCACGACATCGGCGTCCGCGAGTTGCAGGACCACCTCCTCGACCTGCTCCCAGTCTTCGAGGAAGACGCTGCCACCGACACGCTGCGCATGGCGGTCATCGGCCGACCCAACGTCGGCAAGTCGGCGCTGATCAACGCCATCCTCGGCGAAGAGCGCGTGATCGAGAGCAACGTCCCCGGCACCACCCGCGACGCCGTCGACACGCTCTTCGAGCACAAGGGCAAGAAGATCGTCCTTGTCGACACCGCCGGCATCCGGCGCCCGGGGAAGGTCAACCCCGGTATCGAGAAGTACAGCGTGATGCGCGCCCGCGACGCCCTTGAGCGCGCCGACGTCGCCGTCCTCGTCCTCGACGCCACGGAAAAGCTTGCCGCGCAAGATCTGCACATCGCCGGCTACGCCGCGGACGCCTTCAAGGGCCTGATCATCGTGCTCAACAAGTGGGACCTCGTCGAAGACACCGACGAAGAGCGCGACCGCCTCGCCCGGCGCATCCTCGCCCGCTACAAATTCGTGCCGTGGGCGCCCCTCGCTTTCACCTCAGCCAAAACCGGCCTCAACGTCGACGGCCTGCTCGACCTGGTCGTCGAAGTCGGCGAAGCCCGCTCCATCCGCATCCCCACGGCCGAGGTAAACTCGGTCCTCCGGGAGGCTGTCGCGGCCCACCCACCGGCCTCCTCCGGCCGAAAGCCTTTGAAATTGAAATATGCCACCCAGGCCGAAACTCGCCCGCCGACCTTCGTAGTCTTCGCTAACGACGCTACCGTCGTGCATTTTTCCTACCAGCGCTACCTTGAGAATCACTTCCGCAAGCGCTTCGGTTTTGAAGGCACAGCGATTAAGATTGAGTACCGGAGCACAAACCGCGAACGTGAGTGACATCTACTGGGGTTCATTCGTCGTCATCGGCTCGTACCTGGTCGGCGCGATCCCGATGGGCTACCTGCTGGGCCGAATTGTCAAAGGCGTAGACATTCGCGATTACGGCAGCGGAATGATCGGCGCCACCAACGTCCTCCGAACCCAGGGCCGCACCGCGGGCGTTGTCACTCTCCTGCTCGACGTCGCCAAAGCCGTCTTTGCCGTCTGGCTTGCCGACCGCTTCACCTATGGCGACCCCTACTGGACCTCTGCCACCGCCCTCGCCGTCATGGCCGGCCACGCCTTTCCCATTTACCTGAAGTTTCAAGGCGGGAAGGCCGTCGCCAGCTTC
>JBDTOK010000176.1:0-5617 GCA_039933275.1 Chloroflexota bacterium
CTGCCCCTTTCGTCTAACGCACCATCCTTTGGCAGCGTCCACTACCGTTTGTTAGCGTCAGTGGCGCTTGGCCCGCGTGAGCTAACATTTTCCTCACCCGTTAGGCTTCGACTTGCGCGCAAATGTTTGGGTCCTCGCTACGCAGCTGTTTGACGGCGCCCTCCATGACGGATCGCAGACTCAGATCCTCGATCGTGGGATGCAATAGCGGGGCATCGAAATTAACCTTAAAGTGATGACGCCGCCGGTTTACTCGAAGCTGCAGCATTCCACCGTCTTTAAGACTCCGGATCATACTCCGGATCTGCCGCTCTGAATGTCCAATGGCCCGAGCGATGTCTTTCGTAGTGCAGTCCGGGCAAAGGCCGATATAAAACAGAACGTGTCCCTGGGGCGATAGAAGGGACCAGTCGACAACCGCTGGATCGATCGTATCCGACTGACGGACACTTCCGTCTCGGCCGTGTGTGACTGCCTCGCCCCCGCCGTCGTGCGACAGTATCTCTTTCGCCCGTGTTTGGGCTTCGGCCTGTGTCGAATGTCGCGAGCTAGCACGCTGCGAGTGAGGCTTCTTCACCGCCCACCCACCATCGGGATGGTGTACTACATGTCTCTGATTGGAGTTGACTGAATCTCTCCTTGGTTGCCCGGCCGCACTCCTTCGCACTTCGGGTGAAGTAGTCCTAGCGCTAATCCGAAAGACGGCCGGGCGCTGGAGCAGAGTGTCTCCGCTTACCTCGTTGCGACGGTCACGACGCCCAGAAGCACCAGGATGATGAACACCACAATGATTACCAGCCATATATTTTGGCCCATAAGTATCAAACCTCTCGCTGCAGAGACCTAGCGTCTCCGCAAGCCATCACATTAGGCGACTAAGAGCCTGTCGAAGAAGGCCCTGTATTTCTGAAAGGCCTGACGCAGGTCTTCCGTCGAGGCTTCTGTGTTGCTCGCCCATTGCTTCTCGAGGCCCTCTCTCTCGGCGGTGAAGGTTCGGGTCAAGCCGTCGACCACCTCGGTGACGAGGGTGTCCGCTTCCTTCACAGCCTGCGTCGGCTGATCGACAAAGCGGCTTTGAATTGCATCCCATCGCATACGAAAGGTTGACGTGTCACCAGTACCAAACAGGTGACCGCTCGTGTCGCTGTCCTCTGCTGGGGCAGGCCTGTTCTCGGGGGCCCGCTGCTCCAGCCCCGCTGCGCTGCCATCGTCCTTCGTCTCCAGTAGCTCGGCGGTGCCTCGCTGATCCACATCTGTCTGCGCAGCCTGCGGCGGCGTCTGGACCGCAGTCCGGGTCTGGCCGGCGCTCTGATCAGCTAGTTCTCGTTCGCCCGTTTGCTCCCGTTGGTTTTCTGTCATGAGAGACTTCCTCCTATTGAACTGTTTGCTTAGCTAGCTGCGGGCGCCGACGGGTTCCGGCGCGAGCAGTTCTTCGAAAAGCGTGCGGTAGTGCACCATCGCCTGACGCAACTGCTCAGTTGTCGCCTTACCGGCTTTCATTGCCTGCGAGATGTCGTGCCCCGCGCGGTAGTTGGCGACGACTTGCGGGTGATCGACCGAGACGTCGGCGGCGCGCTGATCCCAAGTGGCCATCGGGTAGCCCCGGGCGGTCATCACGTCACCCACAAGCTCGTCTGCATCGCGCACACTTGTAGCCGGGTCGTCGACAAAGCGCACCTGCGTGACCCGCCATCGCTCGGTGTAGTCCTGCCGCTGCGTCTCGGTCAGCGGCTGAACGCGTAGTTGTTCGACGCGCTTCTCCCTCGCGGCCAGATCGGCCTCCGCCTGCTTACGGCCACCGGACTCGGCAACTGTACGGTCGTACTCTGGGCCAAAGCGTCCCTTCAGCTCGCCGGTGTGCTTCTTCTGGTTCGCCGTATACACCACGTAGCCGATGACGGCGGCCGCGATAACTGCGACGATGATAATGATTGCGAGTGTCATAGCTTCCCTCCTAGTTGTACCCCTAGAAGCTTGAGCCGTTTGGCATAACAGAGCCGCAAACGTCCACGCCCGCAGATGGCGATCGAGTGACAGTTTGCATTCGCGCATTACTTCCGCGCCCTAGCTAGTGACGGCACAAGGGAGGTCCCTTCTTCGCGGATCGCGGACAGTTTGTCGCCCAAGAATCGGGGAACCGGTCCGCGCATTCCATGAGCTGGCAACCGGCGGAGTTTTACACATTCCGGGGTAAGGTTTGTTAGTGAGGTCTTGCGTAGGCCGAGTTGCGGCCAGTGGTCGCTCATCCTCCCCCATCGCGAGGAATGGACCAATCCGTTTGACGGACATCCCTCATTCTGCTACTAATGGCGCGGACTTTGAGCGGTCGCTCCGGAGGATGTTGTATGAAACCAGAAGAAGCACTGAAGAACGCCCCGATGTTCGCGGAGCTGGGCTCCTCACACATTAAGCGTCTCGCTAGGTCGATGTCGGCGACACAGTTTGCTGCCGGCTCGGTTGTCATTAAGGAAGGTGACCAGGCGGATTGCCTCTTCATTGTCAGCTCCGGGAAGCTAGAGGCGGATCGCGGTGGCTCGGCTGGTCACGCCCTGCAGCTGGCGACCTACCGTCCCGGCGATTACTTCGGCGAGATGGCGTTGTTCGAAGGCTCTCCTCGCTCCGCCACGGTCCGCGCCGTTGAAGACAGTGAATGTCTGACGATGACTCGCGGTGACTTTATGGCTGCGCTGAAAGATGACCCGCAGATCGCTGTGGGCATGCTCCCGGCGCTCGTCCGCCGACTGCGCAACGCGGATGTCCGCATCGCCGGGTAGACATCCTCTGCGGCGCCATTTGCTTCTCTAACCCGTGTTAGTGTCACCCCGTCCGTGTCGGCCTGGGTTGTACAATTTGCGCATGGAACGCGAGATACGGTACTGCGCGAAGGGGGACGATGTCCGCATCGCCTATTGCACGGGGGGTGAGAGGTCGGTGCCGGTAGAGCAACAGGTCGTGGGCAGGCAGACGATTCGCGATGTCCCCCCTCGCGAGTGTCGGAGATGAGGCGGGGAAGCTGATGGCACCCCGAATTCAGTATGCTACGACCTCGGATGGGCTGAAGATCGCCTTCTCGTCGATCGGCCGGGGCCCTGTCCTACTTTACCTACCCCAGCCGTTGATGACGCCGCTCCAAGCATACGAGCAAGTGCCAGCTATTCGCTCCTTCACCGACAGGCTGGCTGAGTCGTTCCAGGTGGTCCGCTTCGACCACCGCGGTTCCGGCCTCTCCACCCGGTCCGCAGACAGCTTCGTAATGGAGCCGCTGCTAAGGGACGTCGAAGCAGTGATCGACAAACTCGGCGCGCAAGAGCTTAGTGTCTTTGCCGAATTCGACTCTGGACCTGTCGCGATCTCGCTGGCTGCCAATCGTCCTGCGCTCGTGAAGAATCTCATCTTCTGGTGCAGCTGGTCACGCTCGCTCGACGTCTTCGACAAGGACACCTGGACTGCGCTGAACTCGCTCTTGGACACGAACATGCAACTCTATTTCGAGACGATCGGCCAGGGGAGTTTGGGCGGCACGGGCCTGGACGTGCGCGAGACTATGAAGCCGGTGGTTGAAGGCGTGGAACGGGAGACCCTGAAGAAGGCCATTGAAGACTTCTGGCTCCTGGACGCCTCAGACCTACTCGGCAGCTTGCGCTGTCCGACTCTGGTCCTTCATCGTGAGGGGCTATTGATGCCGTTGGAGCAGACCGTTGACCTCGCCTCGCGCATCCCTGAGGGACGGTTCGTCGTCCTGCCTGGTGTCGGCGGCGTCCCGTGGGCCGGGGATGTGGAAGAAGTGCTCCGCGCCGTGGAAGACTTCCTTCTGCCTGATCGCGTGAACCCTGAGCGGTTCCCGCAGGCATCCACGCTGCGCACCGTGCTCTTCACGGACCTCGTCGGCCACGCGGGATGATGCAGCGCCTCGGCGACGAGCGCGGGCGCGACGTTCTCCGCGAGCACGAGCGCATCACCCGAGAGGTGCTGAAGGCAAACGGCGGCATCGAGTTGAAGACCATGGGAGACGGCTTCATGGCCTCCTTCGGCTCCGTCACCAAAGCCGTCGAATGTGCCATCGCCCTCCAGCGTGCCTTCGCCGACCGCGAGGGCGAGCCACTGAATGTCCGTGTCGGCCTCAACGCCGGCGAGCCGATTGAGGAAGACGGTGACCTGTTTGGGGCCACGGTAATCCTGGCGTCGCGCATTGCCGCGAAGGCGGCGGGTGGAGAGATCTTGGTGGCCGACACTGTGCGCGGGCTGTGCAGCGGCAAGGGCTTCCTCTTTGCGGACCGAGGTGCCTTCGTCGCAAAGGGGTTCGAGGAACCTTTGCGGATCTCTGAGGTGAGCTGGCGCGACACTACTGCAAGTTAGTCTCCGCTAGCCCTGGGGACGAGAGCCGGCGCGACCGGCGATCCAACACATCGGGACTCGCAGCGTCGAGGAGATTCCGTTATCGGGGGTAGCCACGAGGAGTAGACTGTGGGCGTCGACAAGGTCGCTGTCGAAAAACGAGAAGAGGGAGGACGCGATGCCTGACACGCCTGAGATCAACGAGCCTGAATGCCCGCATACCGCGATGGTGCCTCACTGGGATCAGCCTGGTGATATGGGCAAGGTGGAGCTCGCGACTTACAAGTGCGAGTCGTGCAGCCGCACGTTCTCCTACCAGGAGGCGCAGCAGTTCCTGAGCCGGCCGCCAGCCGTACTTTCGAAGGTCGTGCGCGCACCTGAATCCGACTAACTTTATTCTTGTGGACAGCTTCACGGCGCGGGGCCGGTATGCAGACCGCGAAGACGGCGAGGTGTGGAACCTTTGGATCGTGCGAAACGTTACCCGGTCATAAGGGGGAATTGAAGAGTCGGTGCGGATATCTGAGGTCAACTGGCGCGATCGCTAACGATTCTTAGCGTTGCCTCTGGACAGATAGATTGGGCGCCACTTCGCCCTGCTATACTCTCGCCACGATGCGGATCAATGTCAGAGTAGCGCGGTGGATACCACCCGCCGTCGCGCCGATAGTCTTTGTTTTCACGCACCGCTAGACTGGCGCTAGGTACTGTCGTGCTGCATCGCTTGGTCACGGCCCTTGGCATCGGCGCCTCCCTCGCCGCGCTTCTACTAACCTCGCCTTCAGCGTCAGCGCGCTCGCTCCTGACGGTAACCGATGTTTCCCAGGGATCTTTCGCGAATATCGACTCCAATCACAGGTCAACGAGCGCGAATGGGTCAGACGTTGAGTTGAACTGGGTGGGCGCCAGCGGCCATTTCACCCGCGACTCGACGGATAACGGAAGGACTTTCGGCGCTGAACTCGACACCACGGAGTTCTGGACCAACTACGACGCGCTTGCCGGTCGACAGAGCACGGCTGTCGTCGGGGACAACGTTTACGAGGCCTGGTCAATTTACCGAAGTGGTGGACAGTTCTTCCGATATTCCCACGACGCCGGCCAGACGTGGTCTGAACCGGCGAAGCTAACAGACATTAGCTTCGCGGACATACCTACGGTCGTCGCTCTAGGGGACCGCGTCTTCGTCGTCTGGGATCAGGGAGGCGACCTTTTCGCGACTTCATCGTTTGATGATGGCGTGACGTTGAACCCAGCAAAGGATCTCGGGCGCAATTTCTTC
>JBDTOK010000177.1:0-5554 GCA_039933275.1 Chloroflexota bacterium
CCGAACGAAGAGATGGCCCAGAAGGCGATCAGCATCATCGAAGGCCTCACCAAGGACGTCGAGCTCGGCCAGAAGTACATGGGTACGGTGGCGCGCCTGACCAACTTCGGCGCCTTCGTGGAGATTTTGCCCGGCAAGGACGGCCTCGTCCGAACCGAGGACCTGGCGGACCACCCGATCAGCCGGCCCGAAGAAGCAGTGCAGGTCGGCGATGAAATCGAAGTCATGGTGATCGAAGTGGACTCGATGGGCCGCGTGAACCTTTCGGCCCGCGCCGTCATGGCCGGACTTTCGCTAGAAGAAGCAATTGAGGTCTCGCAGCGAGACCAGCAGGCGTCCCGCGCTTCCCGTGGCCCGGGTGGCGGCGGTGACCGTGGCGGCCGCGGCGGCTTTGGCGGCGGCGGCGATCGCCGAGGCCGCGGCGGTGGCTTCGGCGGCGGCGGTCGTGACCGTGGCCCGCGACCAGGCGGCGACCGTGGTGGTCGTCCTGGTGGTGGCGGCGGCGGCTTCGGCGGCAACGGTGGCGGCGGTGGCCCGCCGCGTCGCAGCGGACCGGGCGGCGGTGGTGGTGGCGACGGCTTTGGTGGTGGCGGCGGCGGCCAGCGACGTAGCCCCGGCGGCGGTGGTGGCGGCTTCGGCGGCCAGCGACGCAGCCCCGGCGGCGGTGGCGGCGCCTACGGTCCCAGCGGCGGCGGTAACCGCGGCGGTGGGACAGAGGGCCCCGGTGCAGGTGGCGACACAGGGTTCCGCAGGGAGCCCGGCAGCCCGCCTCCTCCCCCGCCCCCAGCACCGATGCGCCGCTGGTAAACAGCTAGCATTAAAGAACGGCCCGCGCACCACGCGCGGGCCGTTTTGCTATCTCTTCACAAGCAGCGCGGTACAATTCGCGCGATGAGCGAGCGCCAGATCCGCTACTGCACAACCGAAGACGGCGTGTCCATCGCCTACTGCGTGGAAGGCGACGGGCCGATCACCATCCTCGCCCTGCCGGTGTTTTACGAATCCTTCTCACTCGACTATTTGATGCCCGCTTACCAGCAGTTCTACCGGGAACTTGGCAAAGGCCGGCGTATCGTCCGCTTCGACTGGCGCGGCACCGGCCTTTCCGCGGACGTGCCGTATGGGACGCAAATCTTGAACCCGCGGGCTGACCTGGAAGCCGTAACAAGGTCAGTCAGCGGCGAGTCTGTCATCTGGGCCTCGACCATTGCGGGCGTCCCGGCCCTGGATTTCTGCATCGCGTTCAACGAGCGGGTGAGCAAGCTAATCCTGTACGGGACGTTCATGACGGTTACCGACGCCATGCCTGACTCGGCGCTCGAAGCGTTGCGCTCGCTGGCCAAGGCTAACTACCAAATCGCCATACAAACGCTCGCCGATCTTAACGGCCGCCGCGAGTATCCCGACGAAGCGAGTCAACTCGCTGACTGGTATGTGCAGTCTGTGACACCCGATGTCTATCTGAAGCTGATCGATCCGGACCAGACTAATCGCGCTGACCTATCGACCGTAGGACAAAGGGTTTCGCGGGTTGTCACCCCGACGCTGGTGCTGCATCGAATCGCTGATTCGGGAGTATCGTTTTCGGCCGGCCAGAAGCTAGCCGCCTCGATACCGAATGCACGCTTCGTTCCGCTCGAGGGCAAGGGCCACCTCTTCTGCCTTGGCGACTACAGCAAGATCCTGTCCGCCGTCGACGAGTTTCTGGGTGACCGCGAAAGAACCGCGGTCAGATCGGCGCCGGAGGCATCAGCCTTCCGCGCTGTCCTCTTCACAGACCTCGTCGGCCACACAGAAATGATGTCCCGGCTCGGCGACGAGAAGGGGCGCGATGTCCTCCGCGAGCACGAGCGCATCACCCGCGAAGTCCTCAAGGCAAACGGCGGCACCGAGGTGAAGACGATGGGCGACGGCTTCATGGCCAGCTTTGGCTCCGTCACCAGAGGCGTCGAATGCGCCATCGCCCTCCAGCGCGCCTTCGCCGACCGCGAGGGCGAACCGCTGAGCGTCCGTGTCGGGCTGAACGCCGGCGAGCCGATCGAAGAAGACGGCGACCTCTTCGGCGCGACGGTGATCCTGGCGTCGCGCATCGCCGCAAAGGCGGACGGCGGCGAGATTCTCGTCGCGGACACCGTCCGCGGCCTCTGCTCCGGCAAGGGCTTCCTGTTCGCGGACCGCGGCGACTTCGTGGCGAAGGGATTCGAGGAGCCGGTGCGCATCTCCGAAGTGCGCTGGACAGCCTGACAGTGGACGCACAGATCCGTTACGCCACGAGCGCCGACGGCACGCGTATCGCCTACGCGGTTGAAGTGGGCAAGGCGCCAGCGATCCTCCTCATCTGGGGCTGGCCGCAGACGATCGGCGGTCCCTCCTTCACGCGGGTTGCGCCGGGGCGGGCCATCGTGCATTTCGATCGGCGAGGCATGGGTGCGTCTTCGCGTGACGTCGAGGACATTTCCCTCGAGCGTCAGGTTGAGGACGTAGCGTCGATCGTAGCGGCTCTCGGTGGCCATCCAATCGATATCCGCGCGAACTGGGACGGCACACCAATCGCAATCGCATTTGCAGCGGCGCAATCCGAATGCGTGGAGCGCTTGGCGCTTCTGGATCCGTACATACGGGGGTCTTCGGTGACCACCGCCGAAGCGCTTCGAGCCTTGATGGACCTGGCCCGCAACAACTGGCCGATGCTGCGCCGGTCGTTGGGTTCCATGATACCCGGACGAGATGCGACCGCATGGTCGGAGGCGCTGCGGCGCGCCGTTTCACCCGATATGGCAGCGCGCTATCTGGAGCAGTTCGGCACGATGGACGTCTCGAGCCAGATCGAGCGCGTCCAGGCGCCTACCCTCGTAGTCTACCAATCCGGGAACGGGGCCGTACCTCGGCGTGCTGTACAAGAGGCAGCATCACGTCTTCAACACTGTGAATTCGTCGAGGTCGCGTCGATGGAGACAACCGCAGAACCGGTAAATCGGTTCCTCGATCGTGATGCGCAGCTAGTCGCGCCGGTCGCCGACCAAGCGGACGATACGCTGGCGAAACATTCCGTCTTCCGCACCATCCTCTTCACCGACCTCGTCGGCCACACAGAGATGATGTCCCGCCTCGGCGACGAGAAGGGCCGCGATGTCCTCCGCGAGCACGAGCGCATCACCCGCGAAGTCCTCAAGGCAAACGGCGGCACCGAGGTGAAGACGATGGGCGACGGCTTCATGGCCAGCTTTGGCTCCGTCACCAGAGGCGTCGAATGCGCCATCGCCCTCCAGCGCGCCTTCGCCGACCGCGAGGGCGAACCGCTGAGCGTCCGTGTCGGGCTGAACGCCGGCGAGCCGATCGAAGAAGACGGCGACCTCTTCGGCGCGACGGTGATCCTGGCGTCGCGCATCGCCGCAAAGGCGGACGGCGGCGAGATTCTCGTCGCGGACACCGTCCGCGGCCTCTGCTCCGGCAAGGGCTTCCTGTTCGCGGACCGCGGCGACTTCGTGGCGAAGGGCTTCGAGGAACCAGTCCGCATCTCCGAAGTGAACTGGAATAGCTGAGCAGAAAACACAAATCGGTCGTTAGTGGCTAACCCATTGCTACTTGCTACTCCCTACTTGCTACTCGCCCTGTAGAATGGCCGCATGGCGAAGACGAAGGTGCTTGTCAGCGGCAGCGGCAAGATGGGCCGCGAAGTCCTGGAGGCGGTGTGTCGCGAAGACGACATGGACGCCGTCGGCTGCGTCGATCTGCTGACCACGGAGAACTACATCCCCGTGCGCGGGGGCGACCTCATCCCCTTCGGCAACGACACCGCCGCGATGATCGGCCGCGTGCGCCCGGACATCATCATCGACTTCACCAACGCCGAGTGGACGCCGCGCATGGCCAAAGACGCCCTCGAAGCGGGGGTGCGCATGGTCATCGGCACCAGCGGCCTGCCTGACTCCT
The DNA here is from genome assembly GCA_039933275.1 of Chloroflexota bacterium. Taxonomy (GTDB): domain Bacteria; phylum Chloroflexota; class Dehalococcoidia; order SM23-28-2; family RBG-16-64-32; genus DATKKM01. Next base: position 3,934 of record JBDTOK010000177.1, read on the forward strand.
TCGTCAAGGAGCTCGAGACAGACGCCAACAAGCGCAACCTTGGCGTGCTTGTTGCCCCGAACTTCGCGATGGGCGCTGTGCTCATGGAGGTGATGGCCCGCCTCGCCTCCCGCTACTACTCCCACGCCGAGATCATCGAGATGCACCACGACCAGAAAATCGACGCACCTTCCGGCACCTCGCTCGCCACGGCGCGGGCGATGGAGAAGGGCCGCGGGGAGCAGTTCGTCGCCGGCGTCACGAAGAAGCAAACGATCCCGGGCACACGCGGCGGCCAGGAAGGCGGCGTCGCGATTCACAGCGTGCGGCTGCCCGGCCTCATCGCGCACCAGGAGGTCATCTTCGGCGCGGCGGGAGAGACGCTCACGATCCGCCACGACACGATGCACCGCGAGTCGTTCATGCCGGGCGTCATCATCGCCGTCCGCGAGGTGATGAAGCGCAACAACTTCACCTTCGGCCTTGACCGCCTGCTCGATCTGACCTGACGCGTGCCAAAGATCGTCCTCATCCTCGGCGGCGGGCCCGGCGGGCTGACCGCGGCCTCGCGGCTGCGCCAGATGCTCGGTGCTGAGCACCGCGTCGTACTGGTTGATCGCTCGCCTTACTACACGTATGGCCCGTCGCTTACGTGGGTAATGGTGGGCAAGCGACAATTGCCGCGCATCACCCGCGACATCCGTGACATCCGCAAGCGCGGCATCGAAGTGAAGATCGCGGAGATCACGGACATCGACGCGAACCAGAAGCGCGTAACGCTGACGAAAGAGACGATCGACTACGACTACCTGGTAATCGCGCTGGGCACCGTGTACTCCGACGCCGAGGTGCCTGGATTGGGGCGAGCGTGGACGTTCTACCACCCGGACGGCGCTGAAGGGATGGCCGAGGAGCTACCAAACTTCAGCAGCGGCCGCATCGTCGTCTCCGCGCCGCGACTGCCGTACAAGTGCCCGCCGTCGCTCTACGAGGGCGCGCTCTTGCTCGATGCGTACTACCGCAAGGCCGGTCTGCGCGAGAACATCGAGATCACAGTCACAACGCCAGAGAATGAGCCGCTCTACCAGTACCCCGGCTGTGGCGAGCGAGTACTTACGCTGCTGCGCTCGCGGAAGATCGCCTTTCGTGGCGGGGCGCGGATGACCTCCGTAGACAGCGACAACCAGCAGCTGCACTTCGCGAACGGCGACCCGCTGGCGTTCGACATGCTGGTGGCGGCGCCCGTCCACCGCCTGCCACCGATGCTGGACAGCCTCGGGCTGAACGGCCCGGACGGCTGGATAGCAGCGGACGCCCAGACGCTGGCAACGGGCGCGCCCGACGTCTACGCCATCGGCGACTGCAACACCGTCCTCACGCCGGCGGGCGAGCCGCTCCCGAAGTCAGGCACCGTCGCGGAGGGTGAGGCGGAGGTCGTCGCGCGCAACATCGCCGCGGAGATCACCGGCGAGCAGCCAACGTGGGCATTCGGCGGTGAGAGCGCGTGTTCCATGGAGACGGACTTCTCCCACGGCGCCACGATCAGTGCCAACCACTTCGCGGAACCGCCAAAGGCCTCGATGCGTGGCCCCAGCCGCCTCGCGCACTGGGCAAAGGTGGGTGCGGAGCGCGTCTGGCTCTC
>JBDTOK010000178.1:0-5548 GCA_039933275.1 Chloroflexota bacterium
TCCCAACGTGTTCGCTGTGAGGTAACTGCCGGTCAAGGTGAAATTAGCGGCATCGACCTGGATCCCGGTGGAAAACCCACTCACGAAAACATGGTCGATAGTCGTGTTTACTGCCGTCGACGTTACCCAGAGACCCCTGGAAGCGTTCCCTCCCGAGCGTGATATCCCTGTACGAGGCGCCCCGCCAGTATCACCGTTGATGAACAATGGTGCCGTAATCTGCGGAAGATCCGTCGCTACATAGATGGTGCTATTCCCGATCGCAAACCGGATCGAGTCGGTGCCCGTGCTGCCGCTGGCGTCGCAGGTGTCCTCAGCGTAGCTATTGTTGTCGGCAGCGGTGATGGCTTCTCGAAGTGAGCAGACTCCGTTGCCGACGTTGTTTTCGTCGGTCGCCGTCGTCACCTGGAGGATTTTGCCCAGTGCGTGGGCGGAGTCGGGCGATCTAAAATCAGCGGCTAGCAAGACAACTGCTGTGACCACTATTAAGCCAACGAGTAGCCTCACGGCAGCCCCCTCCACTGGTGGAATATTCCTCAGCTCAGTGTAGTCTCCTAGCCGGGGCGGCACATCCCTGAAAGTACAGTGTTATCGTGCCTTTTCTAGGAACTGGCGGGCTAAGGGCCACACTGCGCTTCTGTACGACTCGCGATGTCACACTAAGGCGACGTAGTCGAGAAGCCGGCGGTCCGCGCATCGCCTGTGACGGAGTTAACGCGGCCGGATCGTCTGCTAATACTTCCCGCCCCAGTCAGGCGTCCACGTGCTCACAAACGTCTGGATCTTCTCTGCGCACATGTGCGACGGCACCTTCCATGAGCGATCGGAGGCTCAGGTCCTTGATCGTGGGATGCAGAAGTGGGCCGTCAAAGTTTATCGTGAAGTGATGACGCCTCCGGTCCGTGCGAAGGCGGAGCAGGCCGGCGCGGTTAAGATCCTGGATCATAGTCCGGATCTGCCGCTCTGAATGTCCAATTGCGTGAGCGACGTCTTTCGTAGTGCAATCCGGGCAGAGGGCGATATAGAACAATACGTGGCCCTGAGGGGACAGCAGGGTCCAGTCGACAACCGCTGGACCAATCGTATCTGACTGACGGACACTTCCGTTTCTCGCATGCGTGACCGCCTCACCGCCACCGTGGTGGGACAGGATCTCCTTCGCCCGCGTTTGGGCTTGGGCCTGTGTCGAATGCCGCGAGCTAGCACGTTTCGAGTGCGGCTTCTTCACCGCCCAGCCGCCCTCGGGGTGGTGTACAACGTGTCGCTGATTGGACATAGATTCCCTTCCTCGAGACCCGTTTGATGAGATTCGAGACTCTCATGCCAACGAGATATTGCGAATCCGAGTCTGTCGCCCGAATCAGTGCGTTGTCGAAGCCGCTAGCCCGACCCGAGTGACCAGCCCTAGCCTCATCTGGTTGCGACACTAATCACGCCCAGGAGGACGAGGATAATGAACACAACTATGATCACCAGCCAGATGTTGTTACCACCTAACATTCAATTCACCTCCACTCTGTACGATTTGTAGTCAGTAGCCGGGTTCAGAACGGTCAACTCCAAGACGACTACGCCAAAGCCGTCCATCACCAAAGTGACTTGCAACAGGAGCCTCCACAGACCGCCGGTTGTCACGACGGTACCGCTACGAACCGACGGTTAGTACGAGCGTGACAATCAAGATGACGACAGTGACGGGCGCAGTGACCCAATGAACGACGGGTGTGCCTACTAGCATCGATGCCTGACGCATTCAAACACGGAATCGCTTCATCTTCTCTCCCCATGATGGTCAATCTCTCGAACCGGCGGCCCCTAACGCCGTCTGGAGTAACCAAATCCGCCTAAGAGCAAGACGACCAACAGGATTACCAAAATGACAACTAGCATGACGTTGTTTCCTTCCTTCTTTGAACTTGACTTGTGGATACGAAATTGTCAGGCCCTGTCCTGCAATCCCAATCCTTGTGCCGCCGCGATTGGGCTATCGGGCGATGGCGCCAGCGGCAGCGACCGCCAGAAGGTAGGCGACCGTAATGCATATTGCTGACCAGGCCAACCCAGCTTTCAACCTGTTCATGACTCGGACATCGCAATGCTTGGATTTTCCTGTGCCCCAGCACTGCCCGGTCCAGGCTCCCAACTTGTCCCTTCCACTATGCGGCTCAGGTAGAGAGATGACGAGTCGACGATTGGCCTGAGTGCCGCGATTTGCGACGCGTGGTAGATGCGCCGGCAAGGCGAGCAGACGCCAGCGGCCGCTTCGATACTGGCAGCATCAGCCAAGTCACCGCAGCAGATCGGGCAGCTACCGCCGTATACATTCACTCTCAAACCCTCTCTTTCGAGCTGAACTGCGACCGTGACATTTTTATCGGACAGCCTGATCACGATTTTCGACGCGCCTGGTGACGACCTTCTCGCCGGCCGCCGAGGGGCCCGACGTGATCGCGAACAGGACGGCGATCAAAAGCAGAGCACCGGCGAGATACACGCCCATGGCGATGGCCGATGCGAACTCGAGGCGGCCGCTATTGGCGACAATGCCTTGAAACGGCTGCGCGAGAGGTTTGCTTAGGTCGTAGATGAAATTAACAAAGCCGTTGTTCGAATTCGCGTTTGCGAGCAGGAACGCCAAACGGCCAACCAGTAGCGTCTCCACTAATGCAAGCGCCACCAGAACTAGAGCACCCATGCTTCGTACCCACCCGCGTGCGAGATCCCAACTACCGCCTGACGAGTGCACTACCTCTTCATCGACTTGTTCGCTATCGCTCGTGGTGAGCGGACGCTCGGCGACTGTCGCCGACGATTCTTCGCCTGACCTCTCAATAGTCATTAGGTCTCCCTTCTGGTTAACCGATCGCTGACCAGCTCTTAAGCTTGGCCGGATACATCGGCCGCGTCCTCAGCAGTGGATGCGGTTCGCCAAATCAGGCCGCGTATTTTAGTCGCCTCGTCGGGATGCGCGCGCTCATCGCATTCGTTTGCCACAGCGTGCCCAGCCGAACGATCGCCGGTTGCAACGCCTGGCGGTGCCCGCACTGGATGCACACCAACTCTTCTATCCGTGAGTCGATGTTTTCTTCGACCCTCAGGTCCCCGGTACAGCGCTGACATCCTTTAAGAACCATCTATTTACTCACCTCCCAGGCCCTCGTAGGGAGGGACGGCAGGCGTCCAGGGCAGGCGTGAATGCAGGTACATCCGCCTCTCTTCTCAACCAGATCAAGGCAATCGAGACAAACGAAATACTGAGTGGCCAAGCCATCGCTCTGCGCTTCCCGAAGCAAAAGCAGTAGGCTGGCGTCATCCTGTTGGCCCGCACTAGTTGTTGTTGTCTGCATCGTGGCACTCCAGCGGTCAGATAAATGTCGCGTTTAGCCACCGCACAGTTCCTCCAATTTTCGTTTCCAGTTCCGACTCAATTCGACAATTCTCCAGAAGGTGTCGCTCATAAGCGCCACCGCCGAACGAGGGCAACCCTGGTGTCCCAGGCGGTCCAGCTTTCGGCGATCTTGCCGTCTAGGAGCCTGCAGCGCGAGATTCCTCTCAGGCCACCCTTGCGGGCTGGGCTGCCAATCACCGTGGGTTTCCCATGCGCCACCCAGCGGAACTCGACCTCGTCTACTTCGTCCGTGGTTAGTTCTTCAATCGCAATCTGGAAGGTTGGAAAAGCGCGGCGGTAAAGGGCGACGCTGACCTTGATCGCTTCCGGGCCGTGGATTAGATCGGGGATGAGGCCGCCGTGGTTCACGTAGTCTTCGGTGAACCAAGCATCAGCCGTCGAAAGGTCTCCCTGGTTCCAGATGTCCTCGACAACCGTGCGCACCAGTTCGCGGGTACTTGTCCTCAGGGCTCATCACCTACTCTCACCCCCTACAAGGTAGACTCGCCCCCCGGGCGTGCGAAGTCATGAACATCCGTCATTTGGCGAGCCAGAGCTAACCCATCCGATTTGTTCGCCGAATTGCGGTCTTTAGGGATAGAATCTGAGTGGACGGCGTCCAAGAAGGGGCCGAATCGCACTGACACCGCACAACCGCGCACCGAGCAGCCCAGCACGAGCTCTGGTCGTAATCGATCAACCGCTGCTCGCCTCGGTCGTTGAGCTGGCGTTGAGCCACGGCACCTATACGACGCGAGTTGCCTCAACTGAGGCGGAAGCCTCGGAAGCCCTGAAGGCGTGGCAGCCTCATCTGGCCGTTGTAGACATGGATGTGGCCGACGGCGAGATCATGAACTGGATTGAGCACACGCGATCGGCGCGCATCCCAGTTGTCGCCCTGACGCGCCGGGGTGACCTCAAGACAAAGCTCGCGGCGTTTGAGCGCGGCGTTGACGATATCCTGACGGTCCCGTTCTCGCCCGAAGAGCTCGTCGCCCGAATCCTCGCTCTGATGAGGCGTAGCTACGGTGAAGTTGGCGTTTTCGCTCCAGTTCTGAAGGTTGGCGAACTGGAGATCGACATACTCAATCGCAGCGTGAGGGCCGGCGGACACCAACTCAACTTGACGTCGCTGGAGCAGAACCTGCTCTACCTGCTCGCGGCAAACGCGGGGCGTCTTCTGACGCGCGACGAGATTATCGACTACCTCTGGGGTACCGACTATGTCGCCGAGAGTAACGTAGTGGATCGGCACGTCCGCAACCTGCGCGCGAAGCTCCAAGAGGATGGGCGGAGGCCACGCTACATCCTCACGGTGCCCGGTCAAGGCTATCGCTTCAGTCCCACCGCCGTTCCATTGCGGGTTCCTGAAGTCTCCGTCGAACCAAGCGAACAAGTCCAGCTGACCTGATCGGGCGGCACCACTGCGGTTTCGTGAGCGTGACCGATCCTCAAGGACCGAAGGTCTGCCCTTTAGACGGCTGTCGGCCAAGTAGAAAGAGCCCCGGGGACAAGTCAACCCAAGGGCCCTCTCATCGAACTCTGGCCGACTTGGGGGTGCGACGCTGAGCTCGACTTAAAATCGACCATGACACGCCTCGCTGATTCCTGTCATGAATTTTCTTCATTCAGCGTGTGGCAAGGCTCGATCGCTACGCGCTCGCAAGGCTCGACCTTCGAGCATAGAGCGAGGCAGATTCTGTTTGACGCCGCACTAAGGCGAGTTAGCGGCCGCGACAGGCAGTCGCTATGAAGCTGGGGATGCCAGCTCACGTCCCAATCGGTGAGCAGCCTGGGATGACCGGCTCGGACAATCCGGCGACGTGGTCGGCGAGAAGGAGTACGTCTGCTCCCGTCACCGCGCCGTCACAGTTAACGTCCGCCGCTCCGCTACAAGGTTGATGTCCGGCTAGACCCCCGGCAACTCGCAGCGCTTCCAGAATGTCCTCATCGCCTACCACGCCGGCGCAATTCGTGCTGCCCGTAATCACCGCTCGCGTGAAGTACAGGTGTCGCTCGTTGGAATTCGGATCGACGCCGAACCACGTGAGATAGACGCTGGCATCGGAATCCGGGCCACGTCACGAGTTCAGGGAACGACTGCACGTTTCCCGTTATCGTCACGATTGCTGGCACGCCGCCACGCGGTAGTGTTGCGAG
>JBDTOK010000179.1:0-5505 GCA_039933275.1 Chloroflexota bacterium
CCTCGGCTGCCGCACCTGCTCCGTTAGCTTCCGCTGGCTTGGCTTCCGCCTTGCCTTCGGTCACGTTCGGTGCCGGCGTTGCCGCCGCAGGCGCCGGTGTCGGAGCCGCCGCCGCCGCTGGCGTCGGTGCCGCCTCGGCTGCCGCACCTGCTCCGTTAGCTTCCGCTGGCTTGGCTTCCGCCTTGCCCTCGGCCACCTTCGGTGTCGGCTTCTTGATCGTCGGGATCAGAATCACCGAGAGGAAGCGCCCCTCCATGCCCGGTTGCTTCTCGACGATCGCTGCCTCTTTCAGGCTGGAGAGTGCCTTGTCCAGCACCTCGCGTCCGACTTCCGGATGGGAGAGCTCGCGTCCGCGGAACATCACTGAGAGCTTCACTTTGTCGCCCTCCGCCAGTAGCCGCTCGACGATCCTCACCTTCAGATCGATATCATGTTTTCCAGTTCGTGGCCGCAAGCGCACCTCGTGGATCATCGTCCCCTTCTGGTGCTTACGGCCCTCGCGCTCCTTCTTCGCCTGTTCGTACTTCCACTTCCCGTAGTCCAGGATGCGGCAAACCGGCGGGTTGGAGTTGCCATCGACCTCAACGAGATCAAGGCCCGCCTCGCGGGCGCGGTTCATGGCATCAGCGAACGTGATTACACCGTAATTCTCGCCGGTACCGCCAATCAGGCGTACCTCTCTTGAGCGGATACGTTCGTTCGTACGAAGCTCGCGGGCGATAGTCTAGTTCCCCACAGTTCTGCTTAGCGCCATATGTCGGAATATTAGCACAATCGTTTTAGCTCCTACAATTGTCCAATCGTCACCCTTAGGTAACTTCCGTAGGCGCCTCAGCCTCCCCGTCTTGGCCTTCGGGCGTCTTCTCATACCCCAGGCACGCCAGAACGGGGAGCGGTGGGTACTTCAGAAAGCGTGGGTCTGTCTCCGAGCGCTTGCACAGGTAGAAGCGGCTGCCCCTCGCGCTTTCGACTACGCGCGACCAGGCGCAGGTCTGGCAGAGGCCTGCGCCTGGTGTCACGCTTGGTTCGCTTTCTGAGCCGCCGTTAGGCGATTACCTTGCGGGCGACTTCGTCCTGCATGCGCGCCATCACGTCGGCGATGGGCAGCGCTTTCAAGTCTTCGCCGTTGCGGAGGCGGACGGCGGCAGCGTGTGCCTCCGCCTCGCGGTCGCCGACGACGAGCATGTACGGAATCTTCTGCAGCTGGGCGTCGCGGATCTTCGCCTGCATGCGCTCGCTCCGCTCATCCACCTCGACGCGGAAGCCGGCCTCTCGCAGCTCATTAGCGACGGTCGTCGCGTACTCGGTGTGGCGATCCGCGATCGGGATGACCGTCGCCTGCACGGGCGCGAGCCATAGCGGGAAGGCGCCGGCGTAAAGCTCGATGAGATACGCCATCATGCGCTCCATCGTGCTGATGATGCCTCGGTGGATGATCACCGGGCGGTGCTCGGCACTGTCTTCGCCGATGTAGCGCAATTCGAACTGCGCCGGCAGATGGAAGTCGACCTGTATCGTGGAGATCGTCTCTTCGCGGCCGATCCAATCCCTGATCTGGATGTCGACTTTCGGACCGTAGAACGCGGCCTCGCCCGGCGCTTCGTAGAACGGCAGCCCGAGTTCCTGCATCGCCTCGCGGAGGACGCGCTCGCCCAGCTCCCACATTTCGTCGTTCTGGACGTACTTCTCGGTGTCACTCGCGTCGCGAAGGGAGAGCCGGTACGAGTAGTCGGTGATACCGAGGTCTTTGTACGCCTGCTCCACCAGCTGCATAACGTTCGCGAACTCGGCCTTGATCTGGTCCGGCCGGATGAAGATGTGCGCATCGTTCAGGGCCATCGCCCGCACGCGGCTGAGCCCACCGACAACGCCCGACTTCTCCCAGCGATACATCGTCCCGATCTCGGCGATCTTGATCGGCAGCTCGCGGTAGGAGTGGAGGCTATTCTCGTACGCAAGGATGTGGTGCGGGCAGTTCATCGGGCGCAGGACGATCTCTTCATGCTCCAGCTTCATCGGTGGATACATCGATTCCTGGTAGTGCTCCCAATGCCCGGAACGCTTGTACAGATCGACCTTCCCGAGGTCCGGCGACTTCACGTGCAGGTAGCCGCGCTTTCGTTCCTCGCCGAGAATGTATTCCTCGAGCAAACGCCGGACTGTCGCCCCCTTCGGCAGCAGGATCGGCAGTCCGGAGCCAAGCAGCTCGCTCGACATGAAGAGCTGCAACTCGCGGCCCAGTTTGCGGTGGTCGCGTCGCTCGAACTCGTCGAGACGCTGCAGGTAATCCTCCAGCTCTTCCTTGGTATCGAAGAGCGCGCCGTAGATACGCTGCAGCATCGGATTCTTCTCGGAGCCGCGCCAGTACGCGCCAGCGACCGACATCAGCTTGAAGTCGCCAACTTCGCCTGTCTTGTCGACGTGCGGGCCCTGGCAGAGGTCGACGAACTCGCCTTGCTTGTAGAGCCCGACGCTGGCGTCCGGGATGTCGCGGATGAGCTCAAGCTTGTACGGCTGGTCTGCGAACTCTGTCGCGGCCTGTTCCTTTGTGATCTGCGACGGCTCGAACGGCACGTTGGATTTCACGCGCTTCTTCATTCGTGACTCGATCTCCGGTAGATCGTCGAGGCTGAGCGGCCGAGGCAATTCAAAGTCGTAGTAGAAGCCGTTGTCGATCGGCGGCCCGATCCCGAGCTTCGCTTCGGGGAACATCTCAGTGACGGCTTCCGCCATGATGTGAGCGGCGGAGTGACGTTTGCGCTCCAGGCGCTCCTCTTTTGGCATGTCTTTCAGGTCTGGCATCTTCAGTCCTCTCTGTCATAGGGCGGGCTTTCCAGCCCGTCTGGCACGCGACGATGTTGTGTTCGGCCGCCCGCCGCTAGGCGGACGGCCACCGCGTCGCCGTTGTCATCGTCCATTCGCGGCGCATCACTTCGGCCCTTCGGCGCTCTTACCAAAGCGGAACAGCAGCCAGTAATGGAAGGCGAGCATGGAGATGGCGAGAATGCCCAGCACGAACATCACGGCGAACAGCGCCCAGCGTCCGTCCGACACCGCGATCGCCCCAAAGAGCAGCGCGGCGAACAGCATTAGCGCCGGCACGAGCCACAGCCACAGGCGCAGCATCACCATCGCCAGGCTGTTCCCCCCGACCACATTCATGTTCTTGTTCGGCTGCTGCATCTTGTGTTCCTTGCTGGCTGGCCCTAGGCCGAATAAAAAAACGCCCCGCGTCCCCTGTTGGGACGGGAGCGATCCGTGGTTCCACCCAAGTTTTCCGCCGCGATCTCCTGACACAGTCCGGCGGACTTCATTCTGGCCGCTAACGGGTGCCTCCGGCTTTCAGCCGCCCGCCTGGGCGGCGGCGTTTGGGGTCAGGCTTCAGCCTGACGTTCGCGCCCGGCTCGCGGGTGGTCTTCGCCCCGGCAGAGGGTGGCTCGCTCACACCTGCCCGCGTCGGCGGGGCTGCGCTTCGCCTCTCTGAAACCGTACCGTGGGGTACTCGTCCCGGTCATCGCCTGTGTTTGGTTGTGGGCAAATGTTAGCGCGGGGTGCCGCAGGCGGTCAAATGAGGGGCTAAGGGGGGCTTCACATTTCTTTCACCTTTGTGTAGACTCGGCCCCATTCCAAATCCCGTGGGGATACGTTGATAACTGCCCGCGCTCTCGCCGTGCTAACCGCCGCCGCGTTACTCGCGCTCGTCGCCCTCGCCTCGAGTGCGTCTGCTGACGAGCAGCTCTACAACGGCGGCTTCGAGCGCGGCGACGCTGCGGGCTGGCTGAGCCCCGATGACCTGCTAATCACAACGCAGAGCCACTCCGGCTCATACGCCGGCCAACTCTCCACCAGCCTCAGCACCGACCTCTGGGCCGCGCAATCGATCCTAGCCTCTCCATCGCAGACCTACACGTTCACCGGGTGGGTGCTGCTCAACCAACCGGACGTACAGGTCTACCTCCACATCGAATGGTTTAGCGCCAACGACGATCACCTGTCCAGCTCGCGCTCTGAGTTCCTCCAGACGCCATCGCCGGACTACCAACAACTGACAATCGCTTCCGTCACTCCGCCGCCCGGCGCCACATATGCCCGTGCCTACGTCAGCGCTGTGGCCAACGACCCGCACAGCATCCTCATCGACGACTTCTCCCTGACCAACGACCCCGCTCCCATAACCGAAACCCCAACGCCCGGCATAACCCCGCTGCCGTCCGTAACCCCAACCGAAGTCCCAACGCCCACTAACAAGCCCACCCAGTCCCCCAAACCAACGCCAACACCCACCGGCCAGCACACCTTCACCTCCACGCCAACCGCTAAACCCACACCGAAGCCAACGCCAACTCCGGTCCGCACGCCAAAACCTACGCCAGACGAGCCGCGAGTTTTCGTCTCACTAACCAACGGCAGCTTTGAACAGCTCCGCTCCGACGACACACCCTACGCCTGGCGCAAGATCGGCGGCGTGCTCGGCTCATCAAACCGCAGCAGCGATGGACGCCACTCGCTTACCCTCACCTCCGACACCGCGTCCACCAAATGGGCGTACCAGATCGTTCCCGTCGACGGCGGCTCGTACTACCACGCGTCCGCAGACGCGATGGAGTCGGGCCCCGGCGACACCTTCCTCCGCATCTCCTGGTACACAACGTCAGACGGCACCGGCGAAGCTATCTTCTCCGACGACTCCACAACCAACGTCGATCGTGCCTCCACGTCCTTCGCTCGCCTCGAAACCGATCCGCTCGAAGCGCCGGCTGAAGCCCATTCCGCATCGATCCGCCTGATGTTCCGCCCCGCCAGCGCCGACACCGAGACCGCCCTCTTCGATGACGTCACTTTCTCGGAAGTCCCAGCGCCCACTGACAAACCATCGACACCAACTCCAACGGCCACTGCGGAACCGACCGTCGGCCCGGGCTCACCGACGTCGGTGCACACCGTCTCCGCTACGCGCACTCCACAACCGACCCGCACCGCCAAGCCAACCCGCACGCCCTCCGTCCCGACGCCGGTTCCAGAACCAGACGTCTTCTCCGTGCTCACCAATGGCGGCTTCGAGCAACCCCGCGAAGACGGCACCCCGTACGCCTGGCGCAAGAACGGCGGCGAAATCGCCGTCACCGACGCCGAGCGCGTCGAAGGAGACCTCGCGCTTTCCCTGCTCTCCGACACTGTGACCACAAAGTGGGCGTACCAGACAGTCGTCGTCGAACCGGCCGCTTGGTACGACGCCGAAGTGTGGGCCATGAACCAGTCCGCCGCCGACACACTCTTCCTCCGAGTCTCCTGGTACGCCAGCCCAGACGGCGACGGCCCCGCAATCGACTCCGCCGATTCCACTGCCGATCTCACCGGCGCCGCGCCCGGCTTCCGGCAACTCTCCACCGGTGCCATCCAGGCGCCCGCCGGCGCGCATTCCGCCCGAGTCCGACTCCTCCTCCAGCCCGGCGCCACCACCGAAACCGCAGCCTTCTTCGATGACGTCGCGTTTGGCCCCGCCGC
>JBDTOK010000180.1:0-5479 GCA_039933275.1 Chloroflexota bacterium
ACCCGGCTTTCGCGCGAGATTTCCGTCGCTGCGCGCGAAGGCGGGCAAGACCCGTCCATGAACCCGCGCCTGCGGCTGGCGATCGATAAGGCAAAGGCGGAGAACATGCCGGCGGACACGATCAAGCGCGCCGTCGAAAAGGGCGGCCCCGGCGATGCGACCCTTTTGCAAGAAATCACCTTCGAGGGCTACGGCCCGGCCGGTCTGGCGATCCTTATCCAGACGGTCACTGACAACCGCAATCGCACAGTCGCCGAAGTCCGCAACACCCTCTCCCGCAACGGCGGCAGCCTCGGCGAGTCCGGCACCGTCGCCTGGCAGTTCGAGTCGAAGGGCCTGATCACGGTGGAGCCCGAGGGCAAGGACGCCGATGAGCTCGCAATGACGGCGATTGACGCCGGCGCTGACGACGTGCAGGTCGAGGGTGAGTTCGTCGAGATCATCACCGGACCCACCGATCTCGATAAGGTGCGGCGCGCGCTCGTCGACGCTGGGCTCAAAATAACATCCGCCGAGCTCTCGATGATCCCGAAGATCGCGACGCCGCTGGACGAGAAGAGTGGCCGGCAGGCGCTCCGTCTTATCGACATCATCGAGGAGTTGGAGGATGTGCAGAAGGTCTACTCCAACGGCGACTTCCCTGAATCCGTGCTCCTTGAGTACGCCGCGGGATAACCGTCCGCCGCGGCGGACCCGCTCTGGCCCGGTGATCATCCTCGGGATAGACCCCGGCCTCACGCGCACCGGCTACGGCGTCATCATCGCCGACGGATCGAACCACAGCTGCGTCCACTTCGGCGCCGTCGCCCCGCCGCCAAAAGCGCCGCACCCAGAGCGGCTCATCCGCATCCACGAAGCGATCACCGACATCATCGCCCAGTACCACCCGACCGAAGTCGCGATCGAAGACTTCGTGCTCGGCTTCACGCGAGCGGCCGTCGCCGTCGGCGAAGCGCGCGCTGTCGCGACGCTTGCTGCTGCCCAGGCAGGGCTTCCCGTCTCAATCTACAAACCGAGCGAGATCAAGAAGTTCGTCACCACCTTCGGCCGCGGCTCCAAAGACCAGGTCGGTATGATGGTGCAAACGCTGCTCTCTATGCCAAAACCGGCCACACCCGCAGACGCCGCCGACGCGCTGGCCGTAGCGCTGTGCCACGCGCTGCGGCGCGGCTCCGTTCTAGCAACCAACGGGCTCGACCAGCCACCAACACCACTGGGGTCAGCTTTCAAGCTGCCCAGCGGGGTGGGGAAGCGGGGGGCGAGATGATCGGCCGACTTACCGGCCAGCTCGCAGACCGCCGCCTCGATCACCTCATCCTTGACGTGCATGGCGTTGGTTACCTTGTCTATGGCCCGGCCTCCATCATCTCCGCCGCCCAGCCCGGCGAGACGATCACCCTGCACACGCACCTCGTCGTCAAGGAAGACAGCATGACCCTGTACGGCTTCCTCGATCCGCACCAGCAGCGCCTTTTCCAGACGCTGCTCGCCGTCTCAGGGGTCGGCCCGAAAGTGGCGATCGCGCTGCTCTCCCTCATGCCAGTCGACGAGCTGTCGTTCGCCATCGCCTCCGGCAACGCCGCCGCCCTCGCCCGCGCGCAGGGAGTCGGGCAGAAGCTGGCCGCGCGTCTCGTCGTCGAGTTGCGGGACAAGATGACGAAAGCTTCCGGTCCCGTCGCTACGCCCGGCGTCGAGTCAGAGGAAGTCGTCGCCGCCCTCATGTCGCTGGGCTACAGCCAGGCGGAAGCTGTGGACGCCGTCGCCCGCGCAGACTTCCCGGCCAGTGCGCCAATCGAAGAGAAAGTGCGCCTGGCCCTCTCCCACTTCGCCAAAGCCCGCCTGGGCGATTAGCGTGCCCTCCGAACACCCGAACGCCGCCCTCATACGGCGTTTCTTCTCCGCATTGGCGGAGCGTGACGCTGCCACTGCGATGTCGCTTCTCGCCGACGACGCAATGTGGCACTTCCCCGGCGAGCGTGGTGCGCTAGCCGGCGATCACGTTGGCCGCGAGGGCATTGCTCGCTTCCTTGCCAGCGTCATGACGCTAACGAACGGCACGTTCGATCTCGACATACACGACATCACTGCCAGTGACGAGCATGCCGTCGTTCTCTTCACCGGCCGCGGCGAGCGCAACGGCAAGACGCTGGACAATCCAACTGCGCTCGTCGTGCTCATCGCCGACGGCAAAGTGATCGAGTTGCGCGAATACGTCTGGGACATCGCGCACGTCGACGACTTCTGGTCGTAGCGCGCTGCGAGCATTTCGCAACGGCGACGCCACTTCGCGAAACGTGTACGTCACGCCCGCGCCGTTAACCTGTTGGCGAACAAACAAAACAGGAGGAACGAATGGTAGCGGCAAAAGGCAAGGCAACCGAAGCAAAGGGCAAAGCCCGCGAAGCGATGGGCAAGGCCACCGGCAGCAAGTCTCAGCAGGCCAAGGGCAAGATGGACCAGGCAAAGGGCAAGATCGGACAGGCCGCCGACAAGGTCAAGTCCAAGCTGAAGTAACCCTGGAGACGCAAAACGCACACCGCCCGCTGATCACGCTCAGCGGGCGGTTCTTTGCGAGTGGATCAGAACACGGAACAGCATCCGTTCACGCAGGCGGCGCCAACGACGCGATCAGCGAAGCTCTAAACCGCTACGCCTTCTCCGCAAACGTCACCGGACAGCGCCACCCATCATCCACCGCTCGCCCGGAGTACTGGCGCGCCTCCGTGTGATCGCCAAAGTCCTCGAGGTTGGGGTTCATCTCGCCCTCGATCGCCGCGTCACGTTCGCGCACTGTATCGCGGATCTTCTCGAAGCGCCCCTCTTCGCGCAGCTTCTCGAACTGCGCGTGCGGGTTGAACGCCAGCGCCGGCCAGGGAAAGCGGCGAGCCCAGCGCTCTGCCATCGGCGAAAGCCCCACCACGAAGAACGCCTTCCCGCCGAAGCTGAACCCAAACTTCGGGTCGTTCACGTCGCTGCTCACGTCCGGGTCCCACGGCTCGCGGTCGAGTTCATGAAGCGCTGCCAGCTGCTTCCACAGCCGCTCCTCGAACTCCTCCGGCGACAGCGACTTCGGTGAGTCAAACGCCACGATAAACGTCGTGAACTCGCCTTCGATCTGAGGCTGCTCCTGCGCGAAGGAATAGAGGTCGCGAGCAAGCCCTTCCGTCGCTTCCGGCGTGTTCATCTCCTTGTACATCGCGAATCGGTAGCTCCCCTGGTTGAGCGCCGACCGCGATCCCACGCAGGGAAACTCCGGGTCCAGCACAAACGCCCGCAGCGCTGAGTGGATGCGGTCCGCCACGGCCTTCGCTGGCTCCGCAGACTCCACGTCAACCAGCACGCCTTCGAGGAACCGGCTGTACCCGCTATTCGCGAGCGCGATCTCACTTTCGTATGGGTTCTTAGCTTCGGTCACCAAGTTGCGTCTCCTTCGGGCAATTTGCCTGTCTGCTTCCAGCGTACCGGCCACCCCATCGAAGTCCGGAGCCGCGCAACACCCCAAACGATTGCAAATCCCTATCGCCGCGGAATCGTGGGTCAGGGGCCTAGCGCTGACCGATGCCGGCGCTTGCCCACAACCGCTTAACGAACGACGGCCGCCCGCGTGCTAAAATCGGCTGCGCCAGAGAAGCGAAGGAGGCACCCCGATGGCCATCGCTAACACGTACAAGTACATCCTCTTCGAACGCCAGGACCGCGTTGGCGTCATCACTTTCAACCGCCCCGAAAAGCTCAACGCCTGGACCTACGAGATGAACGGCGAGATGCTCAACGCAATCGAGGCCTGCAACAACGATCCCGGCATCGGCGCCATCATCATCACCGGCGCCGGGCGAGGCTTCTGCGCCGGTGCCGACGTCCGCGGCTTCAACAACTCGATTGAAGCGCGCGAGGCGAACGACGGCCGCCGCGGCAGCATGGACGCGCCGCCCGAATCCGAGCACCTGGCCGCCACGCTCCGCCGCGCCAAGCCGCTGATCGCCGCCGTAAACGGCATCTCCATGGGCGTGGGCATGACGCTCACGCTCCCGATGGACCTGCGAATCGCCTCCGAGAACGCGCGATTCTCGATGCGGTTCGTACGCATGGGCATCACCCCCGAAGTCGCCAGTACGACGTACCTCCCGCAGATCGTCGGCCTGCCCAACGCGCTCGACATGATCCTCACCGGCCGCATCGTCGAAGCGCCGGAGGCCGAGCGCATGGGGCTCGTCCAGCAAGTCGTTCCCGCCGACAAGCTGATGGACGCCGCGCTCGCCGTCGCCAGCGAGATCGCCGCTAACCCGAACGATGAGGTGCTACAGGCCAAGCGGTTGGTGCACCAACACATGGTCGAGCAGGACATCGACGCCGTCGTCAAGGAGGAGAACCGTTCGATCACGCGCGCGTACACCGGCCCCGATCACAAGGAGGCCGTCACCGCCTTCCTCGAGAAACGGCAGCCCCAGTTCAACCAGTGACCCGCCGTCTCTCCTCGCACTCCCGTCGCGCGGCCGTCGTCGCTGTAGTCTTCGCGTTCGCCCTGGCCGTCGCCCTGACCGCGTGCAGTAGCGACTCGCCCGCCGCCGCCGGGGCCACCGTTACGACGCCGCCGGACCGGCTGGCCGGCCCGCTGCCTTCAACGCCGCCCGAGATCAACGTCCCCACCCAGCTCCTGCCGGACGGCGTGCTGTTGCAGACGATCACCAACGCCACGGGCCCCCTCGCCCAGACCGGCGACCACGTAACGATCGAGTACACAACGTGGGTGCAAGGCGGCGGCCCAATCGAGAGCAGCTACCAGGAGGGCAAAGGCCCATACACGTTTGCGGTTGGCTCAGACGCCGTCATCCCGGGCTGGGACCACGCCATGCTGAACATGCACGTCGGTGGCCAGTATCGGCTGACCGTGCCGCCGGACCTCGCCTACGGGACGGCAGGCAACGCCCTTGTGCCCCCAAACACCACGATCATTACCGACATCCAGCTCGTCGCCGACTCTGACCGGACGCCGACGCCGAAGGGGTAGCGTCAGCGTAAGTTTTTAGGTGAATCACCAGCCAGATACGCCGGAATCAGCTTTCCGGCTTCAAGATTCCGAACCTTGAAGCATTTCGGTAGTCCAGCCAGTTGATAACCGTTTCTTAACCAATTACCTTGAGTCTGCCCAAGGGAGGGCTAAGGGGTGCGGACTGAGACCGTTGCGAGAGCGGGGACCACAAGTCCCCGCTTTTTGCTATCTATCTACCGGAGTGCGTAGGTCAGTTTGGGACGATGTTCAGCCGCATCGCCGGACCAGAACCCGAACGTGTTGTTGGATGACCCGTTATCCGTCTCCACCGCCGCCTGGATTCGGAATGCGACATAAGTAGCGCCGCTCTGGATCGCGCTGAACACCGCCGACGTCACGTTGATCTTCACAGTTGCGCCTGGCTGCATACCCGCCGGTATCAGCACCCCTGGGTCGTTCCCGATCGAGTTCGCCCCGTACGCCGACGCA
>JBDTOK010000181.1:0-5473 GCA_039933275.1 Chloroflexota bacterium
CAGGCGCTGGTGCGCATCGACATGAGCGAGTACCAGGAGAAGCACACAGTCTCGCGCTTGATCGGCGCACCGCCCGGATACGTTGGCTACGACGAAGCCGGCCAGCTCACGGAAGCAGTGAGACGCCGCCCGTACTCCGTCGTCCTCTTCGACGAGGTGGAGAAGGGGCACCCCGAAGTCCTGAACGTCCTCCTTCAGCTCCTGGACGACGGCCGCCTCACAGATGCGCAGGGCCGTACGGTGGACTTCCGAAACACCATCGTTATCATGACCAGCAACCTCGGCAGCCAGTGGATCACAGAGCAGGGCCTTTCCTGGGACGAGATCCAGAGCCGCGTGATGGAGGCCGTCCAAACGCACTTCCGACCCGAGCTGATCAACCGCATCGACGACATCGTCATCTTCCGCCCTCTGAGGCTGGAGGAGATCAAGCAGATCGTCGACATACAACTCAACGGCCTTCGCAAACGGTTGGCCGAGCGCAAGATCAGGCTGGAGCTGTCGCCCGCTGCGAAGGAGCTCATCGCCCGCGAGGGCTTCGATCCGGTATACGGCGCGCGTCCGTTGAAGCGAGCCATCCAGCGCGAAATCGTTCAGCCGCTCGCTGTGCAGTTGTTACGTGGCGACTTCAAGGACGGCGACACAGTCATCGCAGATTTGGCTGACGGAAAGATCGCTTTCCGGCGAGAAGCAGAGGTGTCAAACGCAGCCAGCTAGATCGACAACTAAACGGTCACAGTGCCGTCCGACGGCCCGTGCAGACAACTCTCTTGCGACGAATCGATTCCTATTGGTGGCGCTCGGACTCATGCCAACGCCACAGCCGCGCTCTTGTTGACCGTAACCATTCGGGTGTTCGGGTGGAGAGTAAATCGTGTAACGCTTCATTGGCTCCGACTCTGACACGTTCACAATGTTGTGGGCGGTGCCTCTCGGGATCACGACCGCTGACCCATTAGCTAGGTTACCTTCTGTCCCGTTAAGGATTGCTTTGCCCGGCCCGGCCTCAACGCGTATTGCGCGGCTGTAGACCTTAGTGTGGCTGGGATAGAACATAGCAGTAGCTCTATGATTCGTACTCTCGTTCTCGGCGTGTGTCTGATGCTGGCCGCTGTCGCTTGTGGTGGCGGCGATGACGCAACGTCCACCCCAACGCGCGCACCGACGTCCACTGGTGCTGCCCACAGCGGATCAGCGACTGCGGCTGCGCCGAACGACGTGTGCTCGCTGGTCACGCGGCAGGAGGCGGCGGCGGCGGTTGGCGCGAACGTTAGCGACCGAGCGTTTACGGAGCCGACGCCGGAGCCGGTGGCGGCGAACCTTCTAGCGCAGGTGTCCACGTGCGCGTACTCAGCGGAGACGACGGGCGGCTACGTGAAGATCACGCTGTGGGAAGCGCCGGGGGGCGCGGATAAGCTGAGCCAGGCAGTCCACACTTCGTGTTCCGGCAAAGATGAAGTTTCGGGAGTGGGTGACTATGCGTGCTGGTTCAACGATAGCCACCGCGAGATGTACGTGGTCAAAGGATCGAACTATATCGACTTGAGCAGTTCAGTCGCGCAGGATGCCGCGCTGCAGCAACTGGTCGTCGTCGCACTCTCGCGCTTGCACTAGCGGCCGGAGAGAGGGATCAGTCGAGTCGGATGCAGCCTTCGTTAGACTCTTCGGCGCGCTGAGCGATCTCGCCCAGGACCGGGCGCAGGGTCAGGCCCTGGATCGTCGGGTGCAGCAGCGGCGCATCGAGGTTCACGCTGTAACGGTGGCGTCGGTTGTGCCGCGACAGGTTCAGCGTATTGCAGCGACGGAGCTCGCGGATTACCCCCCAGACAGCACGCTCAGTGAGGCCGAGCGCGATGGCGATCTCCCGCACACTGCAGACTGGGCAGAGGGCGATGTAAAACAACACCTTGCCCTGCGCCGAGAGCAGCGACCAATCGAGGTTTGGCTCGCGGGAGGGCTGGGGCCGTTCGATCGTGACAACGGATTGGCGGGGGTCTGTCTTGAGTACCATGGGTCACAATGTAGTCGCCGCTGACTGCCCGTTGCATTGCGCGAGGGTCGATGCGCGTGACGCGCGCGTTGCAAACGGCTCGCTAGTGGACGGGTGCGCAGTTGGCGCTGGGAGAGTGATGCCCCCAGACAAAAGAAAAGGCTCCCGGTGGGAACATCGACGGGGGTACGGCGACGGACTTGGTTCGGGAGCTCTTCTAGGCGCAAAGTAGTGCAAACGGCATGACACAGGGATAACAGCGTCCGGATCGGGCATAACAAAACTATTGCTTGCCGTTACGTGTGGGAATAAGTCGGGGGTTAACGGAAGGATTACGGCGCTTAACACTCCGTTAAAGCTCGACGGGGCGGGAGACGATACCTTCGAGCTAATCTGCAATGAGTCGAATACTGGTAGTGGACGATGAGCCGACGCTTGTGGCGACGGTCAAGTTCAACCTCGAGTCTGAGGGCTACGACGTCGTCTCGGCGACGGACGGGGAAGAGGCGATCGCAGCTTTCCGTAACTCTGAGCCCGACCTGGTGATCCTCGACCTTATGTTGGGGGAGATGCACGGCTTCGAGATCTGCCGCGCGATCCGCAAAGAGTCCGACATCCCGATCCTTATCCTTACAGCGCGCACGGAGGAAGTGGACAAAGTCGTCGGGCTGGAGCTGGGGGCGGACGACTACATGACGAAGCCCTTCAGCATGAAAGAGCTGCTCGCCCGCGTGCGCGCCCGTCTGCGCCGCCGCGACGAGCCGCCGTCTCGAGAGCAGGTTCTGGTGGCGGGGCCGATCCGAGTCGACCTGCTACGGCGGGAGGCGACTCGCAAGGGGCAGCCGCTGTCGCTGAAGCCCAAGGAGTTCGACCTGCTTGTCTGCCTGATGCGCAATCGGGGGCGGCTGCTGACTCGCGGGCAGCTGCTGGAGATGGTCTGGCACTACGACGGCTTCGACCAGACGCGGACGGTGGACGTTCACGTCGGGCGCCTGCGGGACAAGATCGAGGAACGCCCGGCCAGCCCGGCCTGGATCATCACGGTGCGCGGCAGCGGATACCGCTTCGCCGGGTAGACTGGCTCTTCTGTAACCAAAACTAACGGCCGGCGCACTGTTACCGTCCTACAATTGAAGGGGTAACAGATGGCGCTGGACGTTTCGGCTGAGCAATCGATCGACGAGTTTGAGCGCGAGCTTCGCGCGGCTGTCGAGTCGCACCCGCCGTTGGCGCTGACGCCGGCCTGGTTTCAGGAGCGGCTGCTGGCGTGGGCGACGGGCGATCCAGACTTTCGCGTGAAGCTGCTGCGGTTTGTCGACGTGCTGCCGACGCTGCGCAGCACGAAGGCCGTCGCCGATCACGTGCGCCAGTACTTTCGCGGAACGCACCGGCCGCTGATCGAAGGCGCATCCGGACTGGCGAGCACGAGCGTGTTCAGGCCGATCCTTTCGCAGGTGGTGCGGCAGGGCGTTTTTGCGATGGCAGGCCGCTTCATAGCAGGCGCTACGCCGGAGGAAGCGCTGCCCACGCTGCGCGAACTCGCGCGCGAGAATGTTGGCTACACCGTCGACCTGCTTGGCGAGGAAACGCTGTCGGACGTAGAGGCGGACGCGTACCTGGAGCGATACCTGCACTTATTGCGCACATTGTCGGAAGACGCGCATAGTTCGCCGATCGGAGAGCAGTGGGAGAGCGTGCCACCTGTCAACATCTCGATCAAGCTGTCGGCCCTCTGCTCGCACCTGGAGCCGGCGGCGCCGGACTGGGTGAGCGGAACGTCTCGGCAGCGACTGCGACTGCTGATGCGAGAGGCGATGGCTCGCGGCGCATTCGTGAACTTTGACGTTGAGCAGTATCGATATCGGGAGCTCGTGCACCGCGCGTTCGCGGACTTGCTGTTAGAAGATGAGTTTCGCCGGTACGAGCACGTCGGTATCGTCGTGCAGGCGTATCTGCGTGATGCGGAGGAGGAGATCGCGCGGTTGCGGGCGCTGGCGGAGCGTCGGGGGACGCCATTCTCGGTGCGGCTGGTGAAGGGCGCATACTGGGATGAAGAGCAGATCGTCGCGGATCAGAACGGATGGCCGGTGCCGGTGTGGACGCAGAAGCAAGACACCGATGACAGCTACGACCGCTGCAGCGATGCGCTGATCGCAGCGTGGCCGCATTTGCGCGCGGCATTCGGGACACACAACCCGCACTCGGTAGCGCAGGCTGCGGTGAAGGCGCGCGAGGCTGGGCTACGGGTAGCGGACATCGAGTTCCAGATGCTGTACGGAATGGCGGAAGGCCTGCGTCGCGCGGTGGCGAAGGGCGGGTACCGGACGCGGGTGTACGGGCCGGTCGGGCAGGTGATTCCGGGAATGGCGTACCTCGTGCGGCGGCTGCTGGAGAACACCTCGAACCAGGCGTGGTTCAACGCGGGCGCTAGCGGCGGAGTGCGCGTAGACGGCGTCGGCGACACGATGGTGGCCGCTCCGTCGGCGAAGAAGCGCGACGATCCGCTGAGCGCGATGCAGAACGCGGCGCCGGTGCAGTTCTTCGTGCTGGATCAGCGGGCGAAGATGCAGGCGGCGCTCGCCCAGCGGCGAAAGCAATTTGGCGCGAAGTATGCGCTGCTGATTGGCGACAAGGAAGTGCTGGATCGTGAGATGGCGGCGGTGGAGTATCCAGCGGAGACGGGGACGACAATCGGGTTCGTCGCGAAGGGGACGGCGGCGGATGTCGATGCGGCGGTTGCGATCGCGCGTGAGGCGTTTTCGGCGTGGCGCGATACGTCCGCGCCAGAACGCGCGGCGATTCTTTCGCGATCGGCGGACTTGCTTGTGGAGCGGCGGTTTGAGCTGGCGGCGCTGATGGCTTTTGAGAGCGGAAAGCCCTGGCACGAGGCGGATGGTGACGTCTGCGAGGCAGCGGACTACATGCGCTACTACGGCGTTCAGGCGGTTGCGCTTGGGACGCCACACACGATGGGCAACGTGGCGGGTGAGCACAACGACTACTTCCACGAAGGCCGCGGCGTGGCGGCGATCATCGCGCCGTGGAACTTTCCGCTGGCGATCATCTGCGGGATGAGCGTCGGCGCGATCGCCGGTGGCAACGCTGCGATCCTGAAGCCGGCCGGTGAGTCGCCGATCATTGCGTACGAGCTGGTGCGTATCTTGCGCGAAGCGGGCGTCCCCGACGGCATCGCGCAGTACTTGCCGGGACGCGGCAGTGAAGTTGGTCAGGCGCTCGTTGAGCATCCAGGCGTCGACATGATCGCGTTTACCGGCAGCAGTGCGGTCGGCCTCGGCATCATCGAGTCGGCGGCGAAGGCGCGGCCGGGCCAGGCGAGCGTTAAGCGCGTGATGGCGGAGATGGGTGGCAAGAACGCCATCATCGTCGACGAGGACGCGGACCTCGACCAGGCGGTGTCGGGTATTGTTGCGGCGGCGTTTGGGTACGCGGGGCAGAAGTGCAGCGTTTGCAGCCGGCTCGTAA
>JBDTOK010000182.1:0-5469 GCA_039933275.1 Chloroflexota bacterium
ACCCACGCAGTCGCTTGATGGCGGACGTCGCCGGCACACTGCGCGAAGCTATCGCCGGCGCGCGAACTTAGTCGCTTAGGTCTCGTACGCTAGCCACAAAGTTGGGCTACGAGCCACAGATTTCACAGATAAACCACAGATGTGATCTGGCCGGGACGACCGTCTTAGCCAGATGGCATCTGTGCAATCATCTGTGAAATCTGTGGATTGTCAGATTCCAAGACTCAAGTCAGCGGCGTGTCTGGACCGATCGGTGGGCAGAAGATTGGCCGCGTTTGTTCCGTCAGGTTCGCGATGTGGCGCAGGATGAACAACCCGTCGAGGCCGCCCAGGTCCGCGCTGCAATCGATGTCACCGCGGTAGAGGCAATCGGCCTCGGAGATGCCCGCGATGTAGCCGAGCTCCGCCAGCAAGTCCTGCAGTTCCACGGTGCCGGAGCAGTTGACGTCGCCGACGTGCATGTATTCGAATGCGCCGATGTCGCACGCTTCGCCTTGCGGGCGCGGGATGCCGCGCTGGTCGGTGACCGGACAGTCGCCGGTGGCGGCATCGAGGGCGGGTGAATCGACACTGATCGGGAGCGTCGGCGTCTGGCCGATGTACGAGCGCAATGTGCCGAGCATCGGGTCCTGTGTGATGACCGTGCCGCTGATCGCGCAGCCTGACTTCGTCTCCAGAATGTTATTTACGCCGGTGATCGTCCCGGAGCACTCGTCGTCGTCGTCCCCCCAGAGGATGGAGTTGGCAAGCGTCAGTGGATTGCCGAACGCAAGGACCGCGCTTCCGTCGCCGCTGTCGTTGCTGCTGAACGTCGAGTAGGAGATCGTGGAGCGCGCGATGTCCGTCAAGTTCGCGCCGACGAAGACGCCGCCGCCCTGTGCTCCCGAGAGGTTTCCAAAGACGGTGGTGTTTGTCATCGTTATGCCTTCAGCCGCGATGCCGCCACCCACCTCCCCGGCTATGTTGTCGAGCACGGTGCTGTTCTCGATCACGAGATTGCGGACGTCGAGGCCGCCACCGCTCTCGTCCGATGTGTTGTTCGAGATGGTCGAGTTCTTGATCGTGACGGTGCCGAGGTTCGCCTCGACGCCACCGCCGTCGTCATTGTTGTGGTTGTCGTTGATGATCACGCGATCGATCGTAAAGTCGCTGGCGTTGGAATAGATCGCCGGGCCATTTTGAGTTCCGGTAAGCGTCACGTCTTTGACCAGCACGGCGACGTCCGGCACGGCTGGGAAGTTCGGCGCGTTGACATCGAAGATGCCGTTCAGGCCTCCCGCGTCGATGATCGTCTCGGGCGGCGTGCTCCCGGGAAGCGGGCCGATTGGCGCGACGAGCGGCGCTTCCGGGTTGGCCCCTTCGATGATGACGTCGTGCGTGATGTCGAGAGCGCCGACCGCGGCTTCGGTGTCGGAGCCGGCGCGCGTGAGCGTGATGTGCATCGGTGGGATCATGATCACGTCGAGCACGGCGTCTTGGTTGGCGGCGACGATCGCCTCTCGGAGCGAGCAGTCGTCGTCGGCGCAACCGTTCGGCGCGGGGTCGTCGTCGCGGGTAACGTGGAACAACTGGCCGTTCGAGCCGGCATAGGTTGGCGCGCGGCCGCCGGCAAGCGCGAGCAAGGCGACAGCGAGCACTGCAGCGATCAGCATTTGGCGGGCATAGGTCTCCTGCCTGGGTGAGTGGCTAAGCGAAAAGTCTAGCAGTGCGTCCAGGGAACCGAAAGCGCTGGACGCGGCGGAAGCGCGGCCCATATCATCGTTGGGTGACACGATTTTTCAGACGCAAGAAAGACGCGGCCGCGGAGCCGGAAGACGCTGCGGTCGAGCTGGCCGAGCAAGAGGACGGCGCGGGTGCAGACCTCGCCGAGCCCGCAGACGACAGCATCGAGTGGGAAGAAGAGGTCGAGGTAGACGACGCTGAGGCCGGACCGCCGGTCGCAATCGCCGTTGATGACGGCGAGGCGGCGCACTCGGTGGAGCAGGCGGCGGAGCGCACGCGCAAAGGTTTCTTCGGGCGGATCGGCGGACTGTTCAAGCGCGGCGGCCTGGACGAGGCGATGTGGGAGGAGTTGGAGGAGACGCTCGTGCTCGCCGATGCCGGCGTGAAGACGACGATGCGCATCATCAACGACGTGCGTGAGCGCGTGAAGCAAGACAAGATCAGCGACTCCGAGGCGGCGCTGGGTGTGTTGAAAGACGAGATGGTGACCGTGCTCGACGTTGAGACGGGGCGCGGCAAGATCTGGCACCCGACCTCGGAGAGTGGGCAGGTGGAGACGTTGCCGAAGCCGGCGATCATTCTCGTCGTCGGTGTGAACGGGACTGGCAAGACGACGAGCATCGGCAAGCTGACGCACGCGTACACGGACCGCGGTCTGAAGGTCGTGCTCGCCGCGGCGGACACATTCCGGGCGGCGGCGATCGAGCAGCTCAAGCTCTGGGGTGCGGGCGCTGGCGTCGACGTTGTCGCGCACCAGCAGGGCGCTGACCCCGGCGCGGTCGTCTTCGATGCGATGGTGGCGGCGGAAAAGCGCGACGCGGACATCCTGATTATCGACACGGCGGGCCGCCTGCACACGAAGGCGCACCTGATGGAGGAGCTTTCGAAAGTGAACCGCATCATCCAGCGCAAGATCCCAGACGCCCCGCACGAAGTGCTGCTGGTGTTGGATGCGACGACCGGCCAGAACGCGATGCAGCAGGCGAAGTACTTCACGGAGGCGGTGGGCGTGACGGGAGTGCTGCTATCCAAGTTGGACGGCACGGCCAAGGGCGGCGTCGTCTTCAGCGTTTGCGATGAGCTGAAGGTGCCGGTTCGCTTCGTCGGCACCGGTGAGCGGCCAAAGGACCTGGCCCGCTTCGAGCCGCGCGCGTTCGTGGAGGCGCTGTTCAAGGGCGGTTAGTCTGAGTCGCGCCGGCCAGCGTTTGGCTTTCGTTTAATGATGTTGCGGTAGCGATGCGCTACGCTGCGGAGCTAGTGGCTACCTGGAGACGCACCCCCCGCCATCGTTACGCCCTTGTCCTTTCGTTTGTTGCGCTGCTCGCGCTTGGCGGGGCGATGCTTGTCGCGTGGCCAGGGACTGCACATGGCGCCGCCACGATCGTGGTGAATACGACGACTGATGAGGACGTATCCAACGGCACCTGCTCCCTCCGCGAGGCGATCATCGCCGCGAACACGAACGTTAACCACAACGGCTGCACGGGCACGGGCTACGGCAGCGACGACGTCATCAACTTCAACATCGGGAGCGGGACGCCGGTCATCAACGTCGGCGCGACGGCGTTGCCGGACATCACGCAGTGGGTGACGATCAACGGAGATACTGGTGGCGCCACCCGCATCGAGTTGCACGGACCCGGTGGAACGCCGACGGGCGGACTCGATGGGCTGCATGTAGCGCCCGGCGGCTTCGGGACGACGATTCGCAAGCTGGTCATCAACAACTTCCAGGACGATGGGATCTTCATCCAGTCCGACGAAGCGTCCGTCGTTGGTAGCTATATTGGGACGGATACGGCGGGTGTCGCGGCTGTGCCCAACGCTGGCTTCGGTGTGCAAGTCTATTCCGGGACCGGTGACGTCATCGGAGGCGCCCATTCCAGCGCGACGTGCGACTCTGACTGTAACGTCATCTCCGGCAACGCGAAGGGCGGCGTCCTGGAGGACAGCGGGAGCCAGGGCACTATGCTCCTGGGCAACTTTATTGGCACGAACGCAACCGGAACGGGCGCAGTACCAAACGCCGTCGAAGGCGTGCAGATCAAAGGCGCCAGCGACTCCGTTGGTGGCGACACGTCGGATGGCACTTGCGGTCATACCTGCAACCTGATCTCAGGCAACGTCGCGAACGGTATCCTGATTGATGCAGGTGCAAGCGCGCCGGTTGTCCGCGGGAACTTCATTGGAACGAATGCTGAGGGCACGAGCAGCATCCCGAACGTCGCGGGAATCTCCATCAACGATGACGGCGTTACGATCGGCGGCCCGAACGCTGGCGATGGCAACGTGATCTCCGGAAACAAGACCTCTGGCATCGACGTGAACGGCGTCGTCACCGTACAGGGCAACTTCATCGGTACGAATGCGGCCGGAATGGGCAAAGTCGGAAATGGCAGTGACGGCGTGTTTGTGCATGCGGCGGGTAACGCTACGATCGGTGGGCTCAACCAGGGGACCGGCAACCTTATCTCCGGCAACGGCGGCTCCAACATCTACCTCTCGGGTGAGGCGACGATCCTGGGCAACTACATCGGCACGAACACAACAGGCGATGCAGGTCTGAGCAGCGCCAACGGAATCTACGTCGACACTGGTTCCGGGTTGATCGGATCGCAGCTTGAGGGCGCAGGCAACCTGATTTCCGGCAACGCAGTCGGCATCAATATAGAAGGAGGGGGCCCCTTCGATATTTACCAGAATCTCATCGGGACGCAGGCGGACGGCACTTCGCCGCTCGGCAATACCGGCAAGGCTGGAATCGAAATTGCAGATTCTGCAGCGAATGTCGTCGGAGGGCTGAACAGCGGACAGGCGAACGTCATCGCCTTCAACCAGGATGGGCTCTTTCTGAACGGAGGGACCAACACGAAGATCGTTGGGAACCACATCCATGACAACACTGCCAACGGCGTGGAGCTGCAGCTCTCGCCAACGACGGGCAACACGATCAGTCAGAACTCGATCCACGACGATGGCGGACGCGGGATTCGGCTGGGTAATGGCGCCAACACCGGTATCCATCGGCCGATAATCACGGCGGCCAGCTCAGCCAGTGTCTCCGGCACGTCCTGCTCCACTTGTACGATCGAAGTCTTCTCCGACAACGATGGCGAGGGTCGCACGTACGAGGGCAGCACGACGGCCAGCGGCGGCAACTGGACGTTCAGCGGGACAATCTCTGGTCCAGACGTCACGGCGACCGCGACCGACACAACCGGCAACACGTCCGAGTTCTCAAACCTCGTGGATATTAACGCCACGCCGACGCCAACGCCGCCCCACTCCCCCAGCCCGACGCCTACGCCATCATCGACGCCGACGACGGAGACGGTGCTTTGGGGTGACAACGACTGCAACGGGCTCCTCCAGGACAACGACGTGTTCCTGGACCTGGAAGCGGTGAGCGGCATCCAACCGCCGGCTGCGGCGGCCTCCGGCGTTTGCCAGGTCGGCACG
This sequence comes from Chloroflexota bacterium, assembly GCA_039933275.1. Taxonomy (GTDB): domain Bacteria; phylum Chloroflexota; class Dehalococcoidia; order SM23-28-2; family RBG-16-64-32; genus DATKKM01. Next base: position 5,182 of record JBDTOK010000182.1, read on the forward strand.
TCTTACGCGGGACCAACCGTCTGGGGCGATGTGGACTGTTCTGGGACTATAGATGTGCAGGATGCGCTGATGATCCTCGAGTACATCTCTGTCCTCCAGCCGACGCCTCCGCCGGGCTGTCCGGCGCTCAGCGATTCCGTTCCGCTGAACCAGTAGCAGATTCGGCCCCGGATCCGCCCGCTCGACCCTAAACGGCCTCCCTCATATAATCGTGACGGTTCGCACAATGCTTGCACGAGAGGGACGCTAGATGTTCGCCGGGGCGAGTCATAACTCGCGGCTGTCGGC
>JBDTOK010000183.1:0-5451 GCA_039933275.1 Chloroflexota bacterium
CGGAGAGATAGCGCTCGATGCGGCGGACGTTGAGCTCCGCGTTTAGCGACGACACCAGGAACACGGTGTCAACGTTGGCCGCGATGATCTGCTCGTCGATTTTCGTACCGGCGACTTTGCGCGAAAGCCGCGTACGACGGCGCAGCGTTTGCAAAATGATCGCCTTGTCCTCGCGCGGGAGCGGGCGTGCCAGCACCCAGTCCCCGACCGCGGGATAGTCTTCGCGAGCGGCCGCCTCGTGCATCATGCGGCCGGTGACGCTGGCTTCCAGTTGCCCGCGCTCTGCGAAGAGCAGGTACGCGCCGCGCTGCTCCTCTGCCACGCGCGCGACGATGGTGTCTTCAGTTAGATCGGCGGCTGGTGGTTCAAAGAACTGCGCCCAGCCGAGCTGTTCCAGTGTGTACAACGGATTCCTCCAGAAAACTTGCAGTTGGTGGATAGCAAGCAGGGATGGAACCCGAGATTTCGCCTGGAAAGAAAAGTCCGCGGCTATGCGCGAGACGGCGAAAGGACGGGCCCATCCGCAACGGCGGTAACAACTCTCTGCATTTGTCTGGCCCTCCTTTCGAGTGAATTACTTGCTCGCAGATTAGCCGCGCGCGAGAAAGCTGTCAAGCAGCCCGTATACTTGCCCACGTGCGCATCCTCAGCACCTCCGATATCCACGCCAACCTCGCTGCCCTCGAAGCTGTGCTCGCTGACGCGGGCGAGTTCGATGCCTGGTACAACACCGGCGACTGCGTCGGCTACGGCCCACAGCCATCCGAATGCATCGCCCGCCTGCGCGATGCCGGCGCGCTGTGGGTAGCCGGCAACCACGAACGCGCGGCCACGGGTGCGATCAGCACCGCCGAGTTCAACCCGTCTGCCGCCGCAGCCGCCCAGTGGACGAAGGATCGCCTGTCCGACGAAGAGCGGGCGTTCCTCGACTCGCTGCCAGAGACGGCGGTGGCCAATGACTTCACGCTCGTTCACGGCACCCTCAGCGATCCGATCTGGGAGTACATGGACGATTACGTCGCCGCCCGCGGTCATTTACGGCTGCAGAAGACCCCGTTCGGGCTCTTCGGCCACACGCACGTCCCAGCGCACGTGTACGAGAATCGGAAGTTTCAGGAGAAGTGCGAAATCGACGACGATCTTCGCGCCGGCGCTGTCGTGCAGTTGGCCGGCCAGGCGAAGCTCGCACTCAACCCCGGCAGCGTCGGTCAGCCGCGCGACGGCGACAAGCGCGCCTCTTACGGCGTGATCGATACGGATGCGCGCACGTTCACGCTGCATCGCGTGCCGTATGACATTCCGCAGACTCAGATGCTAATGGCGGACGCGGGCCTGCCGGGCTGGTTGATCGATCGCCTGGCGGTCGGCCGTTAGCCGAGGTTCCCGGAGAACCAGCCCCAGTAGTCGGACCAGTCGGGCAGCGTCATCGCAGAGGAGTGACCGTAGTAGAGGCCGCCTGTTTCGGCGTAAGCCTCCAGCGGGTTCGGCGTGTAGAGCGTTGAAGTGTCGCCCCACTCGTTCGTGTAGCTGAGTGAGCGGCCGTTGTAGCTGAAGTCGGCGTTGATGTCATCCCAGCTTGCGGCGTCTGCGCGCACTTCGTCGTCCGATACGAGTTGTGTCCAGCCAGTCGCCTGTATGAACGACTTCATCTCAGGCGTCAGCAGCGAGGCGGCGTAGTTGCCGGCTCCCTGTCCGCGCATCTGGTACGCGTGCATCATTTCGTGCGCGATCGTCTGTGCCGTTGAGCCGGGCTGCAATACAACCTGGTTCGCGGAGACTTCCGAGCCGCCAATCATGTCTTCATTCGAAAAGTAGTTCGCTGCGCGTGAGCCGTACGGCTGCCAGCCGGCCTCAGTGCTTCCGCCATCGTTCGACAGGAACGTTAGCGTTCCGCCGGCGTTAGCGTTGTTCGTGGAGCGAACGCTGCCCGGAATCGAGGCCAATGCGGCGGAGACCGCGCCCAGGTTCCGCAACTGCGAAGCCTGATCGTCGCCCCAGTTCTGGTTATCGGTAAGAACGCGCACCCCGTACGTCGACTCAATCGACGAGACCAGTGACCCAACCGGATCAGTGAGCACCGTCGTCGGCGTTGGTGTGCCCGCGTCGGGAGTAGCAGTCCACACACCATCGACCGTCGGGGTGGTGGTCGCTGTCGTTGCGTTAGGCGTCGGCTCAGCGGTGGGCGAGGTTGTTGGCGCAGGCGTTGGCGTGAACGTCACTTCCGGCGTCCCCGTCGCGGAGATCGTCCGGATCGGCGTCTGCGCCACTCCGGCAACGATCCCGGGAGCGGCGCTTGAAGGACCGCCCCCACCCGTAAGCACAACGGCCACGGTCAAGACGATGGCCGTAGCGGCAACAACCCCCGCCGCTACGGCGATGCGGAAGACTCCTTGGGAGCCTCGCGCGCCGGTCGAGAAACCCTCCCAGGCTCGGCCGGCTTTCGTCCCATCCCCGCTACTGCTCGTCATATATATACGTTAAGAAATAGTTGATGCAATGACAGTTAACATCCGGTGAAGGACGCGGCATACACGGTGAAGACCGTATAATCAGGCTTCGTTATGCCTGATCACGTACGAGTTACCCTCGCTCTGCCCCTCACGGACGCCATGGTCCAGCAGATCCGCGACGTCGACCCCCGTCTCGACGTCACCCCCCTTAACCGCGCCGAGCGCTTCGTTTACCGCGAAGGCCGCCCGCTCTGGGCCGGATACGCCGAGCCGCCAACCCCGGAAGGCGACGTGGAAGGCGCAAAGCAGTCACTGGAGCCGGTCCTGCGCGAGACGGAGGTGCTCCTCAGCAACCCGATCGTGCCGGACACCATCGGTGAGCGCGCGCCGAACGTGAAGTGGGTGCAGCTCACCAGCGCCGGCGCCGATCGTTTGATCGAGAGCAAGCTTCTGCTCTCAGGCCAGGCCACCATCACCACGGCAAGCGGCATCCACGCCATCCCGATCAGCGAGTACGTAATCGGCGCGATCATCGCCTTCGCCAAGGGCTTCCCGCGGACCGCGCGCGCCCAGCCCGAGCACAAGTGGCAAGCCTTCCTCCCGACGGAGTTGGCCGGTGCGACAGTCGCGGTGCTGGGACTTGGCGCGATCGGCGGCCGCGTGGCGCAGCTGGCGAAAGCGCTGGAGATGCGCGTACTGGCGATGCGGCGCTCGGCCACGAAGCGAATGACCGGCGCTGAGTGCGGCGAGCCGTTCATCGACGAGATGTTCCCGACCTCTGACCTCCACGCCGTGCTCGCCGAGAGCGACTACGTCGTGCTATCGGTGCCGCTCACTGCGGAGTCGCGCCACATGATCGGCGAAGCGGCGATCGCGGTGATGAAGCCGAACGCCGTCATTGTGAACATCGCCCGCGGCGCCGTCATCGATCACGACGCGATGATCCGCGCGCTGAAGGCCGGCCACATCGGAGGCGCTGCCCTCGACGTCACCGACCCCGAACCGCTGCCGCCCGAAAGCGAGCTGTGGGACCTCCCGAACGTGATGATCACGCCGCACATCAGCGGCGGCACCCCGCACTACATGGACCGCGCCATCGACCTCTTCTGCGACAACCTGCGCGCCTACCTGGATCGCAAGCCCCTCCGCAACGTCGTCGACGCCAGCCGGGGGTACTAGCAGCGGGTGTAGACTTGCGGCGAGGGAAATATGAAGCTCGCGCTGGTGGCGATCTGCCTAATCGGGCTGGCGATGGCGGTCGCACTTGTCCTCGTGGACGGGCCACCGGACGAAGCGATGGGCACTTATGCCTGCTCCACGCCAACTCCCGCGCCAACCTCGCATGCCGCCGACAGGCTGAATTTTTGCAACGAGACTGACGAGACCGCAGATGGCTTGCTGTTCTACGTGCTCGGTCCGATGGGAGTCACCCCGACGATCGTGCAGAATCCTGCAGGTTGTTCAACCCCTGAAGCAACAGCAAGCGAGTCGGCGCCGGATTTCACGAACACGATCACCGTCGCCTGGCCCGCGACGTGCGTTCAACCTGGGAACAATGTTGAGATCAGGTTCGATTGTTTCTACGGGGGTTCGACGACGGAGCCCTGTCAACCATCGCTCCAATGCTTCAACTGGTCGGTCGGTGGGCAAACGATTGGGTCGCCTTGCCCAACCCCAAACTGCGGCGGTGTCCCCTGCTGCAATGGACTTCCCTGTCCAACGCCCACTCAGACGCCGCATCCAACGAGGGTCGCAGTACCACCCGGAACGCCGGGTGACTACGACTGCGATGAGTTCATTGCGTTGGGAGACGCCATCCGGTTGCAGGCCGAACTTGCCGGCGTGCCCTTACCGGCGCTAGGGCGCCCTGCAGAATGCCCACCAGTGTTCAATCGCGAAACGTGGGTGACCCCACATGTGATGGATTCGTAGACGTCCGTGATGTTTTAGCGATTTTACAAATACTGGTTCAACTGCGAGTGCCCGGCTACTGCCCTTAGCAGCGATGACTAACCCGCCGCGCTGGCCGGCGCCAGCCGTGGCGCTTCCGCCACCGCCAGCGGGTGCAGCGCCGTGTTCAGCACGTCGTCTACGTGCTCCATCAGCTTGATCTCTAGCTCGTTGCGGACGTCTTCCGGCACGTCGAGAATGTCGTTCTCGTTATCCTTCGGGATGAGCACCGTCTTGACGCCCGCGCGGTGAGCGGCCAGCACCTTGTCGCGGATCGCCCCGACTGGCAGCACCTTGCCACGCAGCGTGATCTCGCCGGTCATGGCGACTTCCTTGCGCACAGGGCGTCGCGTCATCACCGAGACGATCGCCGTCGCCAGCGTGACGCCCGCAGAGGGCCCGTCCTTGGGCACGGCGCCGGCAGGCACGTGGATGTGGAGATCGTTCCTGTCGAAGAAGTCGGCTGAGCCACCCAGCGCCTCCGCCCGCGAGCGCGCGTAGGTCAGCGCTGCCTGCGCGGACTCCTGCATGACGTCGCCGAGCTTGCCGGTCAGCACCAGCCGCCCCTTTCCCGGCGTCGCGTTCACTTCGATGAACAGCACGTCACCACCCGCCATCGTGGCTGCGAGGCCGGTCGCCACGCCGATCTCGTCCTGGAGATTCGCCAGCTCGAAGCGAAAGCGCGGCGGCCCGAGAAAGTCGTCTAGGTTCTCCTCCGTCACCTCGACAACCTCCATCTCGCCTTCCGCGATGCGCCGCGCGACGCGGCGGCAGACGCTGCCCAGCTCCCGCTCCAGGTTGCGGACGCCAGCCTCGCGCGTGTACGAGCGGATGACCTCACGGATCGCGCCGTCAGTCATATGCACGGACTCAGCCGGCAAACCGTTGTCGGTGATCTGGCGCGGCAGCAGGTAACGCTTGGCGATCTGCAGCTTCTCGTGCTCCGTGTAGCCCGACAGCTCGATTAGCTCCATCCGGTCGAGCAGCGGGCCCGGGATCGTGTCGATCATGTTGGCTGTGGCGATGAAGAACGTGTGCGATAGGTCGAACG
>JBDTOK010000184.1:0-5427 GCA_039933275.1 Chloroflexota bacterium
TGCGCTTGATCGCCTTCGGGTCGCGGCCGTACTGCTGGCAGTAGCCGTCCAGCACATCGAACTTGTGGCGAACCTCATCAGGGCTGCCCTGGACGTTGGCGATGTCGGCGTGCTTGGCGACGATGCGGAGGGTGCGCTTCTCGCCGCCGCCACCGATAAGGATCGGCGGGTAGGGCTCCTGGAGGTTGGGTGGGTTGTACGGCGGCTTGTCGAGACGGTAGTATTTGCCGTCGAACTCCGGACGCGGCGTCGTCCAGAGCGCCTTGATCACCTGCAGCGCTTCTTCGAGGCGGTCCATGCGCTCTTTCACGGGCGGGAGCTCGGTCATGCCGAGAAGCGACTTCGTCTCGTACTCGTGCCAGCCGGCGCCGATGCCGAAGTTGAGACGGCCGTCCGAGATGTGATCGACGGTGGTGGCCATCTTGGCGAGGAGGCTGGGGTGGCGGTAGAAGTTGCCGGTGACGAGAATGCCGAGCCGCACGCGCGAGGTGATGGCGGCGAGGGCGGAGAGCGCGGTCCAGCCCTCCATGCAGGGCTCGGTGGAACCGAACTCCGTGCCAAAGCCGGAGACGAAGTGGTCCATGAGCCAGAGGGAATCGAAACGAGAATTGGCGTCGAGGTCACGCCAGACGTCGACTAGCTCGACCCAGCTGACGCCGGACTGGTTGGGGACTGCTCCGAACTTCATTGGGGACCTCCGGGGGCGATTGCGTACGTTCAGACGGTGGGCGTGTCGGTTGGCGTGTCGATGCCGAGCTGTTCTTTGTAGTCCTTCTCGATGGGGCCGAGCGCGCCCATGTTCTGGTACGAGACGAGTGGCCACTGGACGAACATGCGCATGACCGGGAGGGGGACGGCGCTGATCGGCTCGGTGCCGATGACCTTTGCTTCTTCGAGCTTGGCGATTTCGTCGGCGCTCATGCCGAGCAGATCGCTGAGGATCTCGTGGTTGTGCTCACCCAGCTTGGGGGCGTTGCGGGCAGTGGGCATCTCGAACTCGGAGAACTTTGCGCCGAGTTGGTGCGGGATGGGGCGGGGACCGCCGGCACCGGTGTCGACGGTATCGTAGAAGCCGCGGGCCTTGAGGTGCGGATCGAGGAGAGCTTCTTTCGGGTTGAGGACGGCCGCTGCGCAGACGCCTGCGGCCTGCAGGTTGTGCATCGCCTCGATGTGGTCCTGCGTTTGCGTCCACGTTTCGATCAGGGAGTCGAGCTCATCGTGGTGGTCGCGGCGGGACTCGACGTTGGCGAAGCGCGGGTCGCCGGTCCACTCGGCGTGGCCGAGGGCGCGGGCGAGAGACTCCCACTCAGCGTCGTTGCGGACGCTGATCGCAAGCCAGTTGTCATCGCCGGTGCAGCGGTAGACGCCCTGCGGCGCGTACCAGAGGCTGCGGTTGCCGATGCGCTGGGCGTCGCGCTTGTTCATGGCGTAGTCCATGGTGGCGTAACCGGTTACGGGGATGGCGGCTTCTTGCTCCGATAGGTCGATGTACTGGCCTTTGCCGCTGCGGCGGCGGTAGACGAGCGCGGCGAGCACGGCGCCTGCGCCCATGATGCCGGAGTACGGGTCGGTGAACGAGATTCCGGTGCGCTGCGGGTCGCCGCCCTGGTAGCCGGTGATCGAGGAGATACCGGACGCGGGCTCCAGGCCCATGCCGTAGGCGGAGAAGTCGCGCCAGGGACCATCCTGGCCGTAGCCGGAGAGCGAGATCATGATCACGTCCGGGCGGATCTTCTTGAGGGAGTCGTAATCGATGCCAAGCTTGGCCATGACGTGCGGCGTGAAGCTTTCGACGACGACGTCGCAGTGGGCGGCGAGCTTCTTCACGATATCGATGCCGGCGCCGCCGGACTCCTCGCTGAAGTCGAGGGTGAGGGAGCGCTTGCCGCCGTTGCGCATGAGGAAGTAGCCGGAGTGGTTCCAGTAGTCTTCGGCGCTGTCGTTCTCCGGCATCACGAAGTTGCGCGTGATGTCCATCCGCTTCAGGCCTTCGATCTTGATGACGTCCGCGCCGAGGTCAGAGAGGAGACGCGTCGCGGTGGGGCCAGCGTACACCTGCGCGAGGTCGAGGATGCGGACTCCGTCAAGAGGAAGAGTCATCGTACCCGTCATCCTTTGCCCGCTTCAGGAAGCGTTCCGCCCAATCGCGGTCATCGTCCGATTCGTAATCACCGTTGCGGACGCCCTCCCTGACTTCGTCCACGCGTTTCTGAAAGTAGTTCGTGTCGCGTCGAAGAACTACGAAATGCCTTCCTGCTTCGATGTTGGTTCCAGCACCGGTTCCGAGCGACCAGATCGAGTAGAGAATCGGCTCCCAGCAGTTCTCCGCCGCATCATTGAGAACTTCGCTTAGATGTTCGTGGTCTTCGGTGCGAGCGGTGATGTATTCGTAGTCGTCCGGTTTCACGATGGTTTGCTCGCTCATCGCTCGGCCTCCGCCTTGTGCTCGCCAAGCGCGGGCGCTGGGCCGTGGCGGAGCGGCGTCTCCGACATGCGGAAGACGTTGCCGGACATCGGCAGCTTGCCGACGCCGGGCTGGTCGATCTCGGCGAAGTAGTGGCGGGCGGCCACGTGCTCGTTCTCAAGGAGCGTCTGCGGGTTGAGGACGGCGGCGAAGGGGACGCGCAGTTCTTGCGCGCGCGTCAGCAGGTCTTGCCAGTCGTGCTCCATGAGGTACGGGCGGAGGATCTCCTCGAACTCTCTCCACTGCATCGTGCGGAGCCAGAGGTTCTGGAAGAGAGGGTTGTTTTCGAGCTCTGGTTGCTCAAGGAGGATCGCCATCATCAGCGGGAAGCCGGTGGCCCCACCGATGGCGACGATGTGGCCGTCGCGGCAGGGGAAGATCTCGCTCGGATAAGTCGGGATGTGGTGGCGGGAGTAGAAGCGGCGCCGGATCGCTCCAAGGTAGGAGTACATCACGGAGTTGTACTCGTCCGCGGAGCCGAGCGAATCCAGCCAGGAGACGTCGACGTGCTGGCCGCCGCTGTGGCGCCGGTGCTCAAGCGCGGCGAGGATGGCGACCCAGGCGTGCAGGGCGCCGAAGTACTCGCCGGGTTCGCCGCCGGTTACGAGCGGGGGCTTGTCGGGGTCGCCGGTGACGTACATCAGGCCGGAGAGCGCCATCACGGCGAGCGAGTTGCCGGCGTACTTGGCGTAGGGGCCGGTCTGGCCGAACGGCGTGACGGAGGCGTAGACGAGCTGCGGGTTCGCGTCCTTCAGGGTGTTGTAGCCGAGGTCGATGTCCTCGAGGCGACCGGGTGTCTCGCTCTCGACGAAGATGTCGGCGGCCGAGAGGAGCTTGGCGAGGGCGCGACGGCCGTCTTCGGTGTCGATATCGAGGACGACGCTTTTCTTGTTGCCGTTGAGGTGGATGAAGAGCCCCGATTGGTTGGGGTTGGGGTTGTCGCCGGGGAAGGGGCCGAGCTGGCGCGTGTAGTCGCCCGCTGGCGGCTCGACCTTGATGACCTCAGCGCCGAGGTCGGCGAGGAGCTTTGTGGCGTACGGTCCGGCGATCCCCTGCGAGAGATCGACGACGCGGATGCCGTCCAGGGCTAGTTCAGGCACGCGCGGATGATAGCAGACGGTAGGTGTGAGTGGACAGTGGACAGTTGGCAGCGGGCTTACGAGGCGCGGGACGGGGGGAGTTTGTTTGGCAAAAACGGGTGTTTAGGCGGTGACGTTTGGGGCTTGACAGGCGGTTGCCGGGCAGGCTAGCCGCAGTCGTCGAGGGTGGAGAGGTGGCCGGTCCAATCGCCGTGGTCGCCGGTGACGGTGACGGTGTACGTGCCCGTGAAGGTGCCAGCTTCGGCGGTTCCGGAGAATGTGCCGCTGGCGGCGATGTTGGTGGGGACGGCGCTTGTGGCGGAGGCGGCCGCGAGTTGGCCCCAGTTGAAGACGAGCCGGTTGGTGGCGATGGCGCCGCTGATCTGGGCGGGCGGGCCGCCATCGAAGGCGACTTTGCCGCCGATTGTGCGGTTGTCCTGCTCGATGTCGAGGCAGAAGTGGCCGGTGGCTCCAGTGGCGCTGGTGTAGTCCCCCTCCCAGGTGCCGTTGACGTCATTGGCAGGGCCGTTGCCGAGGTCCGATGGCGTGCTGTCGTCGCCCCCGCAGGCGGCGATGGCCAGCAGGCAGGCGACGGCGAGCGCGATGAGGGGGGCTATTCGAAGCACCAGACGAGTTTATCGCAGGTGCCGGCTAGGCTCGAATGTTGATTGCTTGCGGCAATTGTCGCGCCAGAGGACACTCGTAGGGCAAACGATATGGGCAAATCGACTGTTACCTTCGAGAGGCGCGGGCCGGCGGGCTGGATTACCCTGCGCCGTCCCCTGATTGATGGCGCGACGCTTTCGGCGCTTTGCGATGCCTGCGAAAGCGCTTCTTCGGACGCGGAGGTGCGGGCGATTGTGGTTTGCGGCGAGGGCGACGTGTTCTCGACGGGCTGGGACTTCGCTTCGTTCGCGGGGGAGTCGCCGGATGCGCTGCTGGAGTCGCTGAGAGCCGCGGGCGTCCTGGGCGATCCGTTTGGGTGCTTCGCGGAGTCACCGAAGCCGGTGATCGCCGCGGTTAACGGCGATGCGATGGGCGGCGGGCTGGCTTTGGCGCTGGCAGCGGACATTCGAATCGCCAGCGATGGCGCGCGGTCTGGGTTGCCGGAGGCAGACGCCGGGATGCTACCGCTGGGCGGCGCGATTGCGCGGCTGACCCGGCTGGTTGGGCGGGGGAAGGCGTTGGAGATGGTACTGACCGGCAAGCTGATCGATGCGGCGGAGGCGCTGCGAATCGGGCTGGTGGGTGAGGTGGTGGCTCGCGGTGAGCTGGAGGCGCGGGCGCAGGCGGTTGCGGAGCGGCTGGCGAAACGCGGGCCAATTGCGCTGCAGTACGCGAAGGAGGCGGTGGTTCGTGGACTGGATATGCCGCTGGAGCAGGCGCTGCGCTTTGAGACGGACCTGACGGTGATTTTGCAAACAACGGAAGACAGGGCGGAGGGCGTGCGCGCGTTCCTCGAGAAGCGCCCGCCAGAGTTCAAAGGGAGATAGCGAATGCAGGTGATCCTGGACCAGGACGAGGCGTGGTCGCTGATGATGCTGGCCACGTCCTACGTCATCGATAAAAGCGGCGTGACGCAGCCCGGCAAGCAGAAGCTTCGTCGCTGGCGCAGCGACCGCGGCGAAGGCTCGAAGGAGATGGCGGAGCTGAGCGAAGGGATGAACAAGGCGCTGGGCGCGTTCATCGACGAGCAAACAAACCGCCAGCTGCGCAACAAGAAGGGCCGATACGAGCGGAAGCGGGGAAACGCATGAAGATCGAATTCGAGGCGGATGAGGCTCGCGAGGTCATGGTGTTCTTGATCGAGCGGATGGGCAAAGAGGCGGGGCTGGCGGTGGCGGACGCGGCGGCGCTGCGGAAGTGGCGGACGTCGCTGAAGCC
>JBDTOK010000185.1:0-5343 GCA_039933275.1 Chloroflexota bacterium
AGCGCCCAGATGTTGCTGCGCGCGACGCGGCTGTGCGCGATGTCGCCGACGATCACGACCTTACGCCCACGCAGGTCGCCGAGGTGCGAGCGCATGGTGTAGAGATCGAGCAGGGCTTGCGTTGGGTGCGCGTGCCAGCCGTCGCCTGCGTTGATCACAGACGCTTGCACGTTCCGCGCGACGAGGTACGGCGCGCCGGAAGAGCCGTGCCGCATGACCAGCGCGTCCGCCCCAACGGCCTGCAGCGTGCGGACCGTATCGATCAGAGACTCGCCTTTCTCGACGCTGGAGCCGCTGGCAGCGACGTTGATGACGTCCGCGCCGAGCGCCTTGCCTGCGAGCTCGAACGAGGCGCGCGTGCGGGTGCTCGCTTCGTAGAAGAGCGTGACGATCGTGCGGCCGCGCAGCGCGGGGACGCGGGGAACATCACGAGTGAGGACTTCCTTCATCGCGTCCGTCGTCTCCATCAGCAGGTCGATCTCGTCGCGAGTGAAGTCATCGACGTCGAGCAGGTGGCGGCGTGTCCAGCCGGCCTCTCGCCCGATCCGTGGCGCTGCCGTTGCGGGGATCGCCGTTTCTTGTGTTGTCATCGCTCACCCTCCAGCCGGACGATGCGAACCTCGTCCTCGCCATCGGTCTCTTCTAGCAGCACGTCGACTTCCTCTTGAAGCGACGTCGGGATGTTCTTGCCAACGTAATCGGGGCGAATGGGGAGCTGCCGGTGCCCGCGGTCAACTAGAACCGCAAGCTGTATCTCCGCCGGCCGCCCGAAGTCGGTGAGGGCATCGAGCGCGGCGCGAATGCTGCGCCCGGTGAAGAGCACATCGTCGACGAGCACGACGTGGCGGCCATCGATCGAGCTGGGGATGTCCGTGCGGCCGATTCGCGGGCGGAGCTCGCCGGAAGCGATGTCGTCGCGGTAGAGGCCGATGTCCAGCGCGCCGACAGGTGGCCGCTCGCCCTCGAACTCTTCGATGGAGGACGCCAGGCGGTGGGCCAGCGGAACGCCGCGAGTCTGCAGCCCAACCAGCGCGATCGTCGAGGCGCCGCGGTTGCGCTCGACGATCTCGTGCGCGATGCGGCTGACGGCGCGGCGGATGTCGTCCGCGCTGAGGACGGTGCGCCCGCTCAAGAAAAAGCCCTCTCACTACAGCGAGAGGGACATGCCGAAACGCGGTCGCCTATGTTGCTAGAGTGGACGTTGAAGTACGTCAGAGCAGTCTCCTTCGCGGCCTCTCAGGACCGCCTTAAAGGTCTTCGGCAGGATCGCCTGCCTTAAGCATATTACCATCGCGGGTACGCCTTCTCAAGGCAGAATCTGTCAAGAAAGTGGATAGCTGGGCGGGGGCCGGGGCTGGAAAGCCCCGGCTACGAGATTAGTTTCGTTCGATGTGGACGGTGTGCTGGGTCGTGCCGCCGGTCAGGCCGGCGTCCGAGTCCACGGCTGACACCGTTACGGTGAAGTTGTCCTTGGTCGCCTTGAACTCCCAGCCCGGATTTACCGTCTTGTTCGGGTTGGCGCCGGCGATAATTACGTGCGGCGCGTCGGCGACCTTCCAGCCGGCCTTCACCATCTGCTGGTCGTAGAAGTTGGCGACGTCCTGGCTGTTCTCATTCGAGAAGTAGAGCGCGTCCATCGAAGTGCCGCCGTTGTAGACGGCGGGTTGGTAGTCCGTCATTCCCTCGAAGCGGGGAAGCGCGTCACGCACAGCGACGAGGTCAGAAGGCGCATCGCCGCTGTTGGACGTAACTTCAGTCTTGTGCGTTCCGATGTAAACGGCGCCAGCAGCGGTCGCGCCCATGATCGCGACCGAAAGGATCACGCCGGGAAGATTGTGCAAGAAACCGCGACGCTGCGGCCGCGCGATCGTTCCGGGGTGTCGGATTGTCTGTGTTGTAGCCATATGCGTTGCCTCCACGACCACCTTGCACCTGTGAGGGTGGCGATTACGGCTGCCATTAGGCCTAAAGGGTGTAGGTCTTATGGCGTAACTGTGATATCTAGGCAAATCGCCGTCCTCACGCGTGTAACAGGTAAAGCTCTCGTGTGCGTCCGTTTTTAGTAGAGTCGGGGAAGGGTAGTTCGTGATGCTTTGCGCCAAACATGGGGTCGAGACTGAAGTCAGCTGCGGACGCTGCGGTACGCCCGTCTGCCCGAAGTGCATGCGCCACACGGACGTCGGCGTGCGCTGCAAGAACTGCGCCGGCGATCACATCGGTCGGCCCGCCGCCGGGAACACCTCGCGCGTTGTGCTAATCGGCGCGATTGTCCTGGGGGTGCTGGTTGCGGCTGGCGCGCTGGGTAGTGGCGTGTTCAGCAGCTCCAGAGTAAATGCGCCGGACCTGTCCGACTTCGCGTCACAGTTTTCGGCGCATACGACGGCTTCACAGATCGTCGATCCGTGGCTGCCAGGAACTGGTGGCTCAGATCCGCGCCAGAATTACCGCTACGTCGCGATCGAGGTCGTGGCGGAGAACCAGTCGGATCAGGCTGACGCAACGATTTTCGCCGACGCCTCGACGTACACGCTGTCGGACGAGAACGACTTCGTCTACGCACCGATCCGCGAGGGCGGAGCACAGCCGGAGCTGTCGTCGGTGCAGCTAGACAAGGGTAAGAAGGCGCACGGCTGGATCACGTTCGAGATGCCGGCTGACGCAAAGGTCGCCTCGCTCAACGACTACACGTCGAAGATCGACCTGCCTAACTAGCAGCGTATCTCCTCGCGCGCGCGTTCGCTATCATCGTTCCTACACGCACGCCGAACAGAAGGAGAGAGCGAATGGCTGACTTCGAGCGGGTCGCAAGCACGGGCGAGATCCCGCCGGGCGAGATGAAGATCGTGGAGGTCAACGGCGAGGAGGTCGTGATCGCCAACGTGGACGGCGAGTACTTCTGTTTCAACAACGCGTGCTCACATAAGCAGGGGCCGCTGGGCGAAGGATTGTTGCTGGAAGGCGGGATCGTGGAGTGCCCGTTCCACGGCGGCCAGTTCAGCGTCCGTACCGGTGAAGCCGTCCAGGCCCCGCCGAAAGAGCCGGTCGCCACGTATCCGCTGCAAGTTAACGGAGACGACATCAGCGTTGCGGTAGAAGCTTAGGCCTGCCCGGCGCCCGCTGTGCTATCATTCCGCAAACCGGGGGCGGATCGTGGAACCTGAAAGCGCAATCGCTAGATACTGGATGCCTGCCGCCATTGGCGCTTGCGGCACGGTTGTGGCCGCCGTTGCCGCAGTTTTTGCGGCGGGAGCGTTCAAGAACGACCCATCGCCCAACGTTCTCGTCATCACGCCGACGCCTGTAGCCACGACTCCGGGTGCCACGCCGACGCCTCAGCTCACCAACACGCCGGAGCGCTCGCATTCGATCGTTGCCGGGGAGTGGGACTTCCGCTACACGGTGCTGACCAACAGCTGCGGCTTCGGGACGGCGGAGGGCGGCCGCATCGATTACGCGCTGGAGATTGACGAGCGGTATCCGGATGACGGCTACATCGACGAAGGTGATGACGCGGTTGTGCTGGACCAGGGCGTCCAACTGGGATTCATCGAGATCACCTACCCAGAGTTCGAGTTCAGCTACCCCGTGCAGGCGTTTGGCTACAACGGCACGGCGCTAGTGCACATCACGTTCAAGGATTCGCAGACAGGCACCGGCTTCCGCAAGGACATGTATACCGCGCCGAACGGGAGCACCTGCTCCATCGTCGGCGAAGACCACTAGCCGCCCGCTACCGGCGGGATGACGGTCACGCGGTCGCCCTCTTTCAGCTGTTGCTCGCCCTGCACGGCCTCATCGCCCAGCGTGAGGACGGCTGCTTGCTCCATCGGGACGCCCAGCTTGCGGAGGATGTCGCTGACGGTGGCGCCGTCGGGGACTTCTAGCGAGAACTTTGCGTCGTCGCCTGGCGCGTACTGGTCGGCGAGGTAGGACTGGAGCTCGACTCGCACCTTCATACGAATACTGTCCCGCATTCCGGTTGGGGTGTCCAGACGTAGCGCTTGGTATACTTGGCCGCGCCAGGAGGTCTCGTATGCCACACGTTGACGTTGATGGACTGAAGCTGAACTACCGCGACACGAGCGGAGACAATCCCGCGATCGTGCTCATCCACGGATACACCGGGAACACCCGCAACTGGGCGCTCAACATCCCGGCCCTGCGTGAGAAGTATCGCTGCGTCTCCTTCGACCTGCCAGGTCACGGGGAGTCTGATCGCTCAGAGGACGCCACCGTTTACTCGCTGGAGGCGATGTCCGAGCGAGTTGTTGGCGCGATGAAGGCGCTTGACATCGAACGCGCGACGCTGATGGGCCATTCGATGGGCGGCATGGTGTCCGGCTATATCGCGGTTAACCATACCGAGATGCTGCGGGCGCTCGTCCTCGTCGATACGGCGGCTGAGCCGCTGGCCGAGCGCTCGGAGTTGCGCAGGCGGCTCGTCGGCGCGGTGAAGGCGATCGAGACGGAGCGCGGTCCGGGCGGGATGGAGGCGGTGTTCGATCTGCACTTGCAGGCGGCGACCGAAGCTGGCCCGCTGGACGATCGTTTCGTGACGCTCTGGCGGGAGCAGTTCCTTATGACATCGCTCGACGCGTACATCCACTGCGCGGAGGCGATGGCGGGCCGTGAGACGCTCATCCCGCGGCTGCGCGAACTTTCGCTGCCAACACTCATCGTTTGCGGCGAGAACGACCTGCCGTTCCTGCAGGCCTCGCACAACATGAACGAAGCGATCGCCGGAAGCGAGCTCGCGATCATCACCGGCGCGGGCCATTCGCCGACGTTCGAGACGCCGGCCGCCTTCAACGAAGTGCTGTTGCGGTTCTTGTCGCGAGTCCATGCGGGCGCTGCCGTCTAGCGCATGGCCTACGACATCGACGCCGTCCGCGAAAAGTACATCGGCTTCGAGACGGCGAAGGCGCGCGGGCGCTACCCAGTGGAGCACGACCCGATCCGCCGCCACTGTCACATGGTGGAGGACAACAACCCGCTCTTCATCGACCCCGACTACGCGGCGAAGACGGAGCACGGCGCGTGCCTCGCGCCGCCATCTGGGTGGCTCGCCCTGATCTTTGCGAGCCTGGGGCCGTGGCCCGCAGTTTTCGAGCCGCTGTTCCCCGTGGTGCCAACTCCCGGCAAGCGCCTGATCAACATGAGCCAGGAAGTTGAGTGGTCGGCGCGCATCAAGGTCGGCGATCACCTGTCGGTCGTGCGACGCGTGGCGGACGTCTACCAGAAGGGCATCACGATAGATCCGGAGGCCGTCTGGATCGTTGCAGAGGCGATCATTACCAACCAGCGCGACGAGACCGTCTGCGTCATTCGTAACACGCTTCTTAC
>JBDTOK010000186.1:0-5331 GCA_039933275.1 Chloroflexota bacterium
CGGCGCCATCCTCATCGTCGTTGGCGGGCTCGGGCTGGTGATCTCCCTCATCATCGTCGCCGGGATCATCGGCTCGCACTCAACCGACGAAGTCCATCACGTCTAACAGCTAACCAAAAGCAACTCCGACGCCTCACGAGCCAGGGCTCGTGAGGCGTCTTCCCTTTTTCACGCCACGTGTCACAATTAGCGCATGACGTCAGGCAACTTAACCGACGACGAATGGCAGAGGCTCTTTCGATTCAAGGGTTATGGGAATCCAGCAGGCCGCTTCTGGTTCATCGGTATCGAGGAGCGCGGGGTCGGTGATATTGAAGAACTCCGAGCGAGGCTAAATTACCGCGAGCTAGAAGATCTGCTCGAGTCGCAGACGTCTATGGAAATCTGGGGATCGAACACGTTGAACCCCGATAAGCTCATTCCAACGTGGTCCACGATGATGCGGATCGTCTTACGGTTGGAAAGCGACCCGAATTGGAAAGACCCAGAACGAATCCGCCGCTATCAACGTGATCATCTGGGCAAATTGACTGGAGACATCTTTCTCACGGAGCTTCTACCACTGCCAAAGGAATCGGATCTGGCCTGGCCAGCGTTCTGGCCGTTCGCGAATTGGGATCACTACGCCGAGAAGGTGATGCCAATCCGTATTCGCATTCTAACGGACTTGCTCGAAGCCAATAACCCACAGTATGTGTTTTGCTACGGGAAAGGCTACTGGCCGCACTTCAAGAAGCTCTTTCCTGGGATGGACTTCTCACGTTCGCCGGACAATCGTTTCGAGATAGGACATACGGAGATCACTACTGTCGTATTAACACCGTTCTTCTCTTGGCGTGCTGGCATGACGACATCGCGCGTGGACTCTTTGGTGGCGTCCCTACTATCGAGTTAGTGATCGTTAGGGGCTCCACCTACCCAGCCCCCGCCCGCTCGCTCCACTGCACCCCCAGCGATCGCGCCAGCTCCGCCGTAAACCCCCGCCACTCCTCTACGTCGGCCCACCCCTCAAACCCCGTGTAACCCGCCACCGGCACCTCCGACTCGTCCGGCAGCACAATCGCATACACCGTGATCGACTCCATCGGGCCACTCACCTCGCGCGCCAGCTCTAGTCGCCGTATGTCCGCGGCGCGATAGACGCCCGAGTCCTTCCCCATCAGCCGCTTCCGCTTCGACGTCCGCAGCTCCCCCATCCCCTCATCCAGCGTCGACTTCACGCGCCCGTCGTCGTACTGCAGCCGGTTCATCGAGTCGCGCTGCGGCAGGTTCCCGCCTTTCCGCCCAGTCGGCGCGCCTTCTTCGACAACCGTCAACCCTGAGGCCGCCGCAATCGTCGACGCCAACGTCCGCGCGCACTCCCGATTGCTTTCGTTGATCGTCAGCTTGCGGCCGTCCTCATACGTCACGTCCAGCCGCGCCATTATCGCGCCACTCGGGCCACCGCCCGTGTGCGCTGACATCGGCTGCTGCGACCACAAGTACAGCGTCACCGCCTTCGCGGACGGCAACTGCTCAGTCGAGTCCGGTGTCTCCGCATGCCCCTTCTTCCGGCGAGGGTAGTGGCGCAGCTCGCGCAGCGTCCCGTCCCACAGCCAATCACCGCAGAGGAACTCGCTCTCGTCTGGCATCAGACGGTCGTTGGTTCGTACGTCCGGCGCACCCAGCTCCCGTTCGGGTAAGCTGCCGTCGGCACCGCCGCATCCTCGATCGTCGCCACCAGCGCCGCGCCGCCGCCACGCACGTAGTTAGTGCAGTCTTCCTGCGACTCCCACGTCGTCAGTTGCAGAAAGCGCCCCGGCTCGTCCGTCCCCCACGCATACTCCAGCGAGACGAACCCCGGCTCGCCCTGCAGCACCTCGCGGATCTTCACAGCCACCGTCCCCAGCGCCGCCTCCCAGACCGCCCGCTCCGTAATCCGAGTCTGTCGCGTCAATGCAGAAACAACCATAGCGTCCAGATTGTAGGGAAAGAGCTTCAGCTCTGTCCAAAAATTCGCATCTCAACCAGCCCAACCTCCAACTCTTACCCCAACCCAAAACGCTTCCCCCAACGCAAACCTGCCCGCCATGCCAGTGCCCAATGCCCAATGCCCAATGCCGACGCGCAGCGTTATCCTCTACCTATGCCCGACACCGTCGCCGACCGCATCGCCGAAGTCCGCGAGCGCATCGCGGCCGCCTGCGCGCGAGCCAACCGCTCCCCCTCCGGCGTCACCCTGATCGCCGTCACCAAGGGCCACCGCCCCGAAGCCGTCCGCCTCGCCATCGCCGCCGGCATTACCGACATCGGTGAGAACCGCCTTCAAGAAGCGGAAGCCAAGCGAGAAGCCCTCGGCGCAACGCCAGGCGTCACCTGGCACATGATCGGCCACCTGCAGAGCAACAAAGTGAAGGCCGCAATCGATCTCTTTGATACAATCCACAGCGTGGACTCCATCCACCTGGCAGAAGAGATATCGAGGCGGGCGCCGGTACCGGTGCCCGCCTTTCTCGAAGTAAACGTCGCCGGTGAGCGTACCAAGTCGGGCTTCGCCCCGGCCGACCTCGCCGCCGCCCACGAAACGATCGCCGCGATGCCCAACATCGAGCTTCGCGGCCTAATGACCGTCGCCCCAATCGCCGGCTCCCCCGAAACCGTCCGCCCTATCTTCCGCCGCCTCGCATCCGAAGCGAGCGCCCTCAACCTGACGCAACTGTCGATGGGCATGACCGAGGACTTCGAAGTCGCCATCGAAGAAGGCGCCACCCATATCCGCCTCGGCCGCGCCATCTTCGGAGACCGCGAATAATGCCCGCCAAAAAGAAGGCACCCGCCAAGAAGCGCACCGCGCCGAAGGTAGCGGAAGCCGCGCCCAAGTACACCGCGCGCTCCAGCGGATCACTCCGCAAACAAGACGTCTCCGAGGGTGAAGCGTTGTGGAAGGCATACGTGAAGCTCCCCGAGACCGAGCGAGGTGCCTTCGTGCAAAAGATGCTGGGCAGCCGCCAGCGCCGGGAGGACATCATGGATATCGCCGTGTCGATTGCTCGCCGCGGTGAAGTAGGTCGCTCGTATAGCGAAATCCGAGAGGAACTCAAGCGTGATGGCCTGCTTTGAACTACACCGTTATCCTGCTTCCTTCCGCCGAGAAGGAACTCCGTAAGTTGCTCAAAGCCACCCTTGCGCGCATCGACAAAAGATTGGTCAGTCTGCAAACCAATCCTCGCCCCGTAGGCAGCAAGAAACTCGAAGCCAGCTCCGAGTATCGCGTCCGAGCTGGCGACTACCGTATCGTTTACCTAATCGACGATCGTGCACGTCGTGTCACTGTGACGCGCATACGACATCGGAGCGAGGCATACAAATGAAACTTGCATTCATCGGCGGCGGCATGATGGGCGAGGCGATGATCGCCGGCGCTCTCGCCCGCGACATCTCTGACGCCGGCTCCATTCGCGTTTGCGATATCGCACCCGCCCGGCGCAAAGTCCTGACCTCCCGCTACGGCGTGAAGACGCTCGACAACCCGATGGAGGCCGCCGAAGGCGCCGAGATCGTCGTCCTTGCCGTAAAGCCGCAGGAGTTCACCGCCGCCGCCGTCGAGCTGGCCGAAGTGCTCGAGCCCAAACAGACGGTGATGTCGATCATGGCCGGCCTCCGCATCGCCACCCTCACCGAAAAGCTCGACCACGAAGCGATCATCCGCGCCATCCCCAACACCGCAGCGCAGATCGGCGAGAGCATGTCGGTATGGACCGCCACACCCGCCGTCTCCAAGCCAGCGCGCGAGCAGGTGCGGCTTCTCCTCGGCGTTCTCGGCAAGGAGATATACGTTGACGCCGAGAAATACGTCGACATGGCCACCGCCGTCAGCTCCAGCGGCCCCGCCTACGTGTTTCTCGTGATGGAGGCGATGATCGACGCCGCCGTGCACATCGGCCTCCGCCGTGAGATGGCCGCCCCGATGGTCATCCAGACGCTGCTCGGCTCCGCCCGCTACGCACAGGAAAGCGGCAAGCACCCAGCCGAGCTTCGTAACCAGGTGACATCGCCCGGCGGCACCACCACCGAAGGTCTCCTCGTGCTGGAAGAGGCCGGCCTGCGCGCCGCCTTCGCCGAAGCCATCCAGGCCGCCTACGAAAAAGCACAGCAACTCGGGGAATAGATGGAAGCCGTCGGCAAGCTCATCGAAGTCTTCGCATACGTGCTGATCGCCGCGATCTTCCTCCGCTCGATCCTCTCCTGGACCGGCTTCGACCCGCGCAACAGCCTCTTTCGCATCCTCATCGACGTCACCGAGCCGATCCTCGGCCCCATCCGCAACCTGATGCCGCGCATGAGCCTCGACCTCTCGCCGATGATCGCCATCTTCCTGCTGTTCATCCTCGTCGGTGTCGGCAGCCGCCTCGCCTCCGGAGGCTGACCACGCCTCAATCGCACGCGGGCGTAGAATGCCCAGCATGGAGCCAGAAGTTCGCTACTGCACCGCCGCTGACGGCGTGCGCATTGCCTACACGGTGAGCGGCGAAGGGCCGCCCCTGCTCATGGCAGTGGATCCGCTGTCCAGCCACGTCCAGCTGGAATGGTCACATCCGACATCAGGGGCCGTGCAGCGCGAATACGCACGGCGAAATACCCTGATCCGTTACGACCCGCGCGGTTCCGGACTCTCTGACCGCATCATTTCTACCTCAATTGAGGAGTCACTCATGGACATCGACGCCGTCGTAGAGCGGGCTGGCTTCGATCAGTTCGCCCTGAACAGCGTTCTGTCCGCGACGCTTCCGATGATCGTGTATGCAGCACGTAATCCGGAGCGCATCACTCGCTTTCTCATCGTCGACGGCATCTTGAAGATGCGGGACTTGCTCGGCACATCTCAGGCTCAAGCCCTGATAGCCGCCGCGAAGACCGACTGGTTTCTCGCTACCGAGACCATCGGTTACATCGCCTTTGGCGCCGGGCGCGATGTCAATGCGAACCATGGAGCGTACATCCGCGCTTGCATCGGGCCTGAAAGTCTGGACCTTACTGAATGGGTACTGCAAACAGACGTGACGGAGTATGCCAGACAGGTCAAAGCGCCGACGCTCGTCATGAAGCACACTGGCATTGCCATCGTAACAATGGAAGCCACCAAGGATCTCGTCGCGACCATCCCCAACGCGAAACTATTGATGCTTGAGGGCACGTTCGTCGACAACATCGAAGAAACAGCCGCACGCGCATTGTCGTTCATCAACGACGAGGCTGAAGCGCCCGCCTCATCGCCTCGTGCCTCAGACCTCCCATCTGGCACCGCCATCATCCTCTTCGCCGACATCGTCGACTCCACCGCCCTCACCGAAC
>JBDTOK010000187.1:0-5319 GCA_039933275.1 Chloroflexota bacterium
CGTCGACTCCGGGGCCGGAGTCACCGTCGGCGCCGCCGGCGGTGCGATCTGCTGCTGTACCGGAGCGAGGAATTGCGTGACTACGGTCACCGGTGCTGGAGCCTGCGTCTGAACCGGTGCCGGCGCCGGGGCCGCGGACTGTACGTCGCTCTCGCCGCCGAACTCTGTCGCCCAGTACCACCCAAAGACTGATGTCGGGTCGTAGGCTCGTGAGATGCCAATTACCGTGTAGTGCTCGCCCAGCATGTTCTCATTGTGCGGAGGGGACTCGCTCCACATCCTGAACGCCTCTGACGAACCCTCCGTCCCGGCAACCAGGTTCTCGCCGCGCCAGGTGTTGTAGTCGTAGCCAAGCTGGTCCATTCGGTCAAACGGGTCGCGGCCCAGGGAGTCCTCGTGGGAGAAGTAGTTGTTTGTCGCCATGTCGTTGGCCATCCAGCTGGCAACGTTGTCGAGCTTCGGGCTCTCCGTGAGTGCGCCAAGGCCGTGCTGGGCTCGGTAGTTGTTGATCGTCGCCAGAAACGTCTGCTCTTCGTTATCGAGGGCCGAAGCCGCCTTCGGGGTCAGCAGCCCGCTGTACGCGGTTAGCATCATCAGCGCCAGGATCGGAATGATCAGCCAGATCCGCGATGTGGTCAAATGTAGTGCGTTGGTTTTCATTGCTTTGCTCCGGTCGTAAGCTCGCTCGCCCCCGAGCGGCTTAACTTCGCAGAAGTGCGAAGCTTGAACCCTGTCTTCCAAAGCAAAAGACGGAAGGCTCCGAAAGCTGTTAGCCATAACGGCTTGACCGGTGTGTTTATTGAGTTAAGGATGGATTTGCAGATACAAAACAGGCCTTTGCTCGATCTTTACGCCCTTTTACTTCTAGAAGAGGGGGCGCGTACCAACCTCACTTCGAAGGCCGATCGAGAGGCCCTTTACCAAAAACACATCGTTACTTCGCTCGCCATTCTTCGCGCTCTCGAAGACGCCTGCGTCACCCTCTCGCCCGCCCTCGATGTCGGGTCCGGCGCTGGCTTCCCCGGCCTCCCCATCAAGATCGTCCGCCCTGAAATCGAGATGACCCTCCTCGAAGCAACCGGCAAAAAGACCTCCTTCCTCGAGTCCGCCGTCGGAGCGCTGAAGCTCGATGGCATCCGCGTCATCCAGGCCCGCGCCGAAGACCTCGCCCGCGATCCAGAACACCGCGGCGCCTACAACCTCGTCCTCGCCCGAGCCGTCGCCCCGCTCCCCGTCCTGCTCGAGCTGACACTCCCGTTCCTCGCGCCCAACGGCGTCCTCGCCGCCCCCAAAGGGAGCGCCCGCCAACGTGAAGTGGCCGAGTCCGCCAGCGCCTTGGCCACCCTCGGCGGCACCATCGAGGCCACCCTCCCCCTCCAGATCCCCGGCCCTGGCCCCCAGCAGGCGCTCGTCCTCGTACGAAAGACAGGCCCCACCCCGGACAAGTACCCCCGCCGCCCCGGCATCCCCGCGAAACGGTCACTATAAACAACCTCGACCGGTCCCCGCTCGACCCTCGGGCCGCCTCGCGTATACAATTCCGGAAAGCATATGCAACGACGTACCAAGCCGCAGCAGACCCGCAGCGCGAGCGGCGGCTACGCCACCCTTGTTAGCTGGATCGTTCGCCTGGCCAAGCTCGACTTCTCCGTCTTCGATGACGTCCGCAACGAGCAAACGGCCACGGCCAGCGCGATCCTCATCGTCCTCGGCGCCGGGATCATCGGCGGCCTCGGCTCCTGGGGCTGGGCCCTCCAGTACAGCAAGTACGACGGCCTTGATCCCGCACCCGTCTTCCTCAAGACCGTCATCGCCGGCAGCGTCATCCAGCTCGTAATCTGGTTCGCCTGGGTCTACATCGCCTACCTCGTCGCCGCCCGCGGCTTCGGCGCCACCGTCGGCTTCCAGCAGCTCGTCCGCACCATGGGCGTCGCCTTCGCTCCCGTCGCGCTCAGCATCGGCGTCGCCATCGCCCCCCTCGCCGTCCCCTTCGGCGTCTTCTCGCTCGCCATCACCTTCCTCTTCACCAACATCGCTATCGAACAAGCCTCTGACCTGAACACAAGGGAATCGATGCTCGCCAACCTCGCTGGGTTCGCCATCTTCCTCATCTTCATGGGCGCCGCCGCGAACATCGCCAAAGCCGGCGCCTTCGGCGGCCTGGCCCCCGGCATCCTCTTCTTCTCTCTCCACTTCTAACGCGGCTCAGCGGGCTCGCACCTTCAGCAGCAACTTGCCGTTCCGAAGCTTGTCTTGCCTAGCGCTTAGGTTCGCGAAGCAGCAACAGATGGTTGCCTGTGCGCACTCTCACTCTGAGAGAGGCGCGACCCGGCCCAACGCGGAATCGTAAACGACTACCAATTTCCCGCTATTGACACGATTGTCCGCGAAAATCAATAGTGTAAATAACAAGTAAATACGAGGGGGTGCGGAATGATCTATTCCTTTCCACGGCGTTCTTTTGTCGCGTTGGGGGTCGTTGGCCTTGGGCTGGTGGCTCTGGCGATCTGCTTGCTGAGTGCGTCGGCAAGTCCAGCTCTAGCTACAGTCGGTGGTCCCGTCTGCTCTGTTCCAGGCGACTACGCGACGATTCAAGCAGCAGTAAGTGACCCTGGCTGTACTACCGTAAACGTGGCGGCCGGTACTTACACCGAAAACGTAACCATCAGTCATTCGCTGACGCTGAATGGCGCCCAGGTCGGAGTGGACGCACGCTCACCCAGAGGCAGCGAGTCCATCATCAACGGAGGCGCCGCGGCCAACATCACGATTACCGCGGATAACGTCACCGTCGACGGATTCACGCTTAACGGGCCAAGCAGCTCGGGAACCGCCGCTGTTGTGATGCAGACGGCAAATACCGGCGAGACGATCCAGAACAACATCATCAACAACCCGGGCCGCGCTGCCTCGATCACCACCAGCAATACGGCTTTCCGCAAGAACCTGGTGAACAACACTGCGACGGCAAGCGATGGTTTCCAGGCGAATACCAATCCGATCTCAGGCCTGACCATCGCAGACAACACGTTTGGCGGCGCTGATCCCAACGTCTACAACGCCGACATCACCGTCATCGAAGGCAACGCCAACGTCGTCGTCTCCGGTAACGCGAGCAACGGCGACGGCACACTGATTGCTCTCTTCAAGACTAACGGCGCCCAGATCACCGGCAACACTGTAGTCGGAGCCGGGTTCTCCGCAATTTACATTGGTGGCGCTAACACCAACGTCACCGTCACCGGAAACCAGGTAAGCGCTGCCTCTTCGGCCGTCAAAGTGGCCGATGCCTTTGCTGACGGCGTCAACGGAAGCGTCACTGTCACCGGCAACACGCTCCAGAACAACAGCTACGGTGTATACGTCACTGCTCTCTCTGTCACATCCGCCAGCACGGTTGTCGTAAACCAGAACAACCTCACGGGCAACACGTTGTTCGGCATCAACAACGAAGCCACCGGCACGCTGAACGGCACGTGTAACTGGTGGGGCGCTGGTAACGGCCCCGGACCGGTAGGCCCCGGCACCGGCGACAAGGTAAGCACCAACGTCACGTTCACTCCATGGCTCATCGCGCCCGCTCCCGGTGGCGCTTGCACGGGACCGAACACGCCGACCCCAACACCTGCACCAACTCCCACACCAACGCCGGCGCCAACCCCCACCCCAGTTCCGACCGCAACGCCGGTATCCACGCCCAATCCAACACCCTGCGCCAGCTGCCCGGTGGGCGGACTCGTCGATGTTCTCTCGGCCGGCTCGGGCGGTTCGACTGGAACGCCATTTCTCGCCGTCCTGGCAATGCTCATAGCCCTTACGGCAGTTTGCGGGACTGGCATCTACGCCTTCGCGCGACGCCGCTCATAGCATTCGATTCTCGCACTAGAGAGGGGCCCCACTCGGGGCCCCTCTCTTCACGTCTAGCGCTCGCTCGACGCTTCGTCTGACTTCCTTCCGGCTTACTGAACAGCGCCGCCCTCACCAGCAAGTTCCGTGTCCTGAGGCTCTCGAAGCCTGTTCTGAGCGCTGCGACAGCAGCAGTCGAAGGAGGCCGGCGCCGCAGCGCTCTCGTCGCCACTACTGAGGCTGCGTTCCCGCCGCCAGCAACAAACACCGCAATCACGCCCACCACGCGCTCCTAGCTGCCACCAACACCGCGCGTTAAGCTCCTCCCGTGCACAACAACGTCCGCAAATACTACGCCTTCCACCTCTTCCTCAACCTCCAGCTCTGGTTCCCCATCTGGGTCATTTACCTCACCAAGGAACGCGGACTCTCCCTCGCCCAGGTCACCCTCATCGACATCCCCTTCTGGCTCTGCATCATGCTCCTCCAGATCCCCGGCGCCGCACTCGCCGACCGTTTTGGCCGCAAGCCCGTCCTCGTTGGCGCCGCCACCGCCTTCTCACTCGCCATCGTCTTCTTCGGCCTCGCGAACACCTTCTGGCTGCTGCTCGGCTCCTACCTTGTCTGGGGCATCGGCTTCGCCCTCCTCTGGGGCACCGAGTCCGCCTTCATCTACGATTCCCTCAAAGCTCTTGGCCGCGAGGAAGAGTACCCCCGCATCTACGGCCGCGGCTGGGCCATCGCGACGTCTGCGCAGGTCGCCGGCACGCTGATCGGCGCCCCGCTCGCCAGCGCCACCAGCCTCCAGTTCCCAATCATCGCCAGCGGCGCCATCTCCGCCGTCGCCATGCTCATCGCCCTCACCTTCCACGAGCCGCGCGTCCCCCATACGGAGGCGCTCCCCTCATACGGCAAGATCATCCGCGACTCAGCCACGCTAGTCCGCGCCCGCCCAGACGTCCGCTACGCCATCCTCTTCTTCGGGCTCGTCACCATCGGCTCGATCGGCGTCGTCTTCTTCTTCCAGCCCTTCCTGGAAAACCACAACGTCGCCGTCAGCGCCGTCGGCATCTATCAGACCCCCATGCGCCTCGTTGCCATCGTCGCCGCCCTCGCCGCCCATCGCCTCATGCGCGACCTCGGTGAGCGCCGCACGATGATCCTCATGCCCATCACGATTGTCGGCGGCTTCCTGATGCTCGGCCTCTGGGACTCCGTCTACGCCCAGATCGCTTTCTCCATGCTCAACTTCAGCGTCATCCTCTCCCAGCCCACCGTCACCGCCTACCTCAACCGCCGCGTCCCCAGCGAGCAGCGAGCCACCGTCGTCTCCCTCACGAACCTCGTCCGCTCCGCCGTCCTCATCCCCAGCGCGCCGCTGCTAGGCCTGCTCTCAGACAACGTCTCCGATCAGGCCGCCTTCTTCGCCGGCGCCATCATCGTCGGCGTCCTCGGCGTCCCACTGATGCTAGC
>JBDTOK010000188.1:0-5311 GCA_039933275.1 Chloroflexota bacterium
AGGAGCACGTACATGATTGTCGTCATCGACAGTCCGAATAGTGCGTTCATTAGTTCCTCTCCTCGCTGACGATCAGGCCGTCGCTCATGTTGACCAGGCGGTGGCAGCGCTGCCCGACGCGCGGGTCGTGCGTTACAAGCACGAACGTCTGTCCCTGCTCACGGTTCATCGTTTCCATCAGGCTGATGATGTCGTTGGCCGCCCTGGAGTCCAGGGCGCCCGTCGGCTCGTCGGCCCAGATAATCGCCGGGTCGTTTACCAGCGCCCGGGCAATGGTCACGCGCTGGCGCTGGCCGCCGGAAAGCTGCGCGGGCCAGTTCTGTACCCGGTCCACCAGGTTCACCCGTTCCAGCGCTTCGATTGCGCGCTTGCGGGCCTTGCCGGCCGGTACACCGGAGACAACGAGCGGGAGCTCGACGTTCTCGACGGCGGAGAGGACCGGAAGGAGGTTGTAAGTCTGGAAGATGAAGCCCATGTTCTGGGCCCGGTAGGCGGTCTTCTGCTTGTCGTTCATCGAGGCGAGGTTTGTGCCTTCGATGTACACTTCGCCGGCCGTTACGCTGTCCAGGCCGCTGAGGCAATTGAGAAGAGTCGTCTTGCCGCAACCGGACGCGCCCATGATACCGAGGATCTCTCCGCGCTGAACCTGGAGCGATACACTCCGGAGCGCCTCTACCCGCACGTTGCCGCTGGAGTAGACCTTGACGACGTCCCGCGCGTCGATGATCGGTTGCTGGGTACTGTTGCTTGCCGTTGTCGCGACGAGCTGTCCTGTCGCTTGCCTTGCGCTGGTCATCGTTGTCACTTCTGCGTCTCCTTGTGTGTTGAGCTGGGTTGATCGCCGGGCAGGGCTTTTGCTTCTAATTGGAATCGCTGTCATCGCTTGCACCTCCTTGGCCTCTAGCGGCGCTGCGGATCGCCTCGATCAGGCTGTCGTCCATGCTCCTCTTGGCAATGAACGCTGCCGCGCCGGCTTTGCGCGCCCGGCCGATCGTCGCTGCGTCGTCGTGCATGCTCAGCACCACGATCGCGACACCCGGCAGGCGCGAAGTGATCTCGCTCGTTGCATCGATGCCGTTCATGACAGGCATCTCGATGTCCATGACGACGACTCCGTCGTGCATCGCCTCGGCCATCTGGACTGCCTGCGAGCCGTTCACAGCCTCACCGACGATCTGGACGTCCGGTTCGAGTTCGAGCCTCATCCGGAGGCCGCGGCGCACTGCGGGTTCGTCGTCCACGAGCAAGAGCTTGATTTGGTTTGCCATGGCGCTAGTTTCGGCTCCCGGCGCGGCGGTTAAATCGAGCGTGCGGCGGGGATCAGCCCCCTACCTGTGGCTGATGGCACGCCTCCGCCTTTTGGCGGAGGGAGCGATATACTTATGCGACCATGCCGATACGCATTCTCATCGCGGACGATCACGGCGTGGTGCGCCAGGGCCTGCGCATGTTCCTCTCGCTAGACCCAGAGCTGGAGGTGATCGGCGAAGCCACGAACGGAGCCGACGCACTGGCGCAGGCGCACAAGCTGCTGCCGGACGTCGTGCTGATGGACATGATGATGCCGGTGATGGACGGCGTGACGGCGACTGGCCGCATCCGCGCCGAGCTGCCGGACACCGAGGTCATCGCCCTGACGAGCGTGCTGGACGACGGCACGGTCGTCGGCGCGGTGAAGGCGGGGGCGATCGGCTACCTGCTGAAAGACACGCAGGCGGATGAGCTCTGCCGTGCGATCAAGGCCGCCGCCGCGGGCCAGGTACAACTCAGCCCGCAGGCCGCCGCCCGTCTAGTGCGGGAGGTGCGGTTGCCCGAAGCGCCGGTCACCGGCCTGACAGAGCGCGAAACGGACGTCCTGCGACTGATCGCCGGCGGCAAGGCCAACAAAGAGATCGCGGCGTCGCTGTCCATCGGCGAGAAGACGGTGAAAACGCACGTCAGCTCGATCCTTGGCAAGCTCGGTGTCCAGAGCCGGACTCAGGCCGCACTTTACGCAGCGCAGTCCGGGCTCGTCTCACTCGATAGCGCCTGATTCCGATGCCTCGCGACGCCGAAAATCCTGCCGACGACGAGCTTCCCGTCGACCTGAGAACACTCCTGCGCGCGATGAGCGATGCCGTCCTCATTCTCAACCGTGAAGGCCGCTGGCTGGCCGCCGCGCCAACGTTGGCCTACGAAACGCCGCGTAACCGCGAGCGACTCGATTTCCTGATCGGCAGGACGTTCCACGAAGTTGAGCCGGAACAAGCCGACAAGATGCTTGCGACGGTCATCGCCGCGCTGGATACAGGCCAGACGCAGCAAATCGAGTACGAAGTACACCGCGTGGGTGACCGCACGTCCTGGTTCGCCGCCGCCGTCTCTCCGATCGATGAGGACCGCGTCGTCTGGGTCGCGCGCAACGTCACGGACCGCGTGCTGGCGCGGCAGGACTTGCAGACGAGGGTGGCGGAGCGCACGCGCGAACTGAGCGTGCTGCTAGACGTCTCCCGCGAGCTGACGGCGCTGCGGGGGCTCGGTGAGCTCGTGCGTGCGCAGTTGGAGCAAATGCGTCGCGTAATCGACTACAGCGGTGGCTCAGCAGTCGCCATCGAAGGTGACATCTGTCGCATCATCCAGTCCGCTGGTCCGGATGGCCCCGAGAACGATATCAAGGACACGTTCTTTCCGCTAAACCGACACCTCGAGCTGGTGCGGACGATTCTCTCCAACAAGCCCGTTATCATCGCGAACGTGCGCGGCGACGAACAACTCGCGCAGGACTATCGAGCGATCCTCGGCGAAGGTATCGAGCGGCCGGAGTACCACTACATCCGGGGCTGGATGGCGATCCCGATCACCCAGGGCGGCAAAGTCGTTGCTTTCATCTCGCTTTCGAAGGACGTGCCGGACTACTTCACTGAGCACCACCTGGAGATGGCGCTGGCCATCGCGCAACACGCATCGGTCGCAGCCGAAAACGCAGCGCTGCTCGAAGAGACGAACCGCAGCACTCGCGAGATTAGCGCGCTCTACGAGATCTCGAAGGCGCTGTCGTCGACGCTGGAACTGAAGCCGCTGTTGGAGCTAGTCCTTGACGAGTTGAAGAACGTCGTTGATTACGACGGCGCCGGCGTGTTATTGCGCGTGGAGGGCGGCCTCCGCCAATTCGCTGTCCGCCGCCCCGAAAGCGTGGCTCACCTTCCAGAGCGAGAGGGAGTCGCACACATCTGGCGCGAGGACGGACCCGCCTTCAGGCAAGTCGCCCGCGGCCTGCCCGGCATTCTCGACGATACTCTTGGAGACTCACTTGTCGCCGCACAGTATCGCGATAGTTGGGGCGGCGATTTGCACAACACGCCGGCGCAGTACGCGCGGTCGTTGCTCTCCGTCCCATTGTTCGTGCGCGACGAGCTCATCGGCGCCATCACCCTTGCGCACCGGCAGCCCGGCTACTACACCGAAGCGGATGTGGAACGCGTGAAGACGATCGCCGGACCGGCAGCAACGGCAATCGACAACGCCCGCCTCTTTGAGCAGACGGAGGCCCGCACTCGCGAGGTGAGCGCTCTCTTCGAGATCTCGAAGGCGCTGTCGTCCACGCTGGAGCTGGAGCCGCTGCTAAACCTGATGCTGGACGAGCTGTTAAAGATCGTCGACTACGACGGCGCCGGGGTGTCGCTGATCGTCGGCGACCAGGTCACCCAGCTGGCCGTGCGCCGTCCTGCCGCTTACATCGGGATGCCGGGCCAGGGGTCTGAGACGATGGAGCAGGCGTTCGGCAGCAACTGGGAGAAGATCAAGGCCGGTGAAGTCGCCGGCATAGACGACGTCTGGGACGACTCGATACCAGCTCAGATGTTTCGCCGTCCGTGGGGCGGGGACCTGCGCGGAACGGCCGTCGAGTACGTCCACTCGATACTGGCCGTGCCGCTGATCAGTCGCGATAAGGTAATCGGCACGATCAACCTCGCGCACGGCGAGGCCGCGCACTACAACGAAGAGCACATCGCGCTGGTGAAGTCAGTCGCCGGCCCGGCCGCCGCCGCAATCGAAAACGCCCGTCTCTTTGAACAGACGCAGGCCCGCACGCGCGAGATGAGCGCGCTACTGGAAGTCTCGCACGCGGTAGTTTCGACGCTGGACGTGCCAACGCTGATCGGCGTAATCCTCGACCAGCTGCAGACAATCCTCGAGCACGACGGTTCGTCCGTCGTCGTTCGCGAGGGTGACGAGCTCGTCATCGTCGATTCGCGGGCCAAAAAGGGTGCGCAGCGCGAGGTTGGGATGCGCTTCACGCTGGAGCAGAGCGGCATCCTCTGGCAAACAGTGGGCGCTGGCAATCATATGATCATCGACGACATCCGCGCGGACGAGCCGCTCGCGAACAACTACCGCGCGGTAATCGGGCAGGCCGGGCTGGTGGACGTGGAGCCGTTCAAATCGATCCGGTCGTGGATGGCGGTTCCGCTGCAACTCGGCGATCAGGCGATCGGCATGCTGACGATGTCGCGCCAGGTGCCGAACTACTTCACGGACGAGCATGCGCAACTGGTCGGGGCGTTTGCCAACCAGGCCGCCGTCGCGCTCGACAACGCCCGCCTCTATGAGGACATGCGAAGCAGCGCACGTCGGCTTGAGGCTCTCTCTCGTGCTGATAGCGAACTATTCCGCTCGCTCGACCTTAATACCGTGCTGCAGGCTCTAGTCGACGTGACTGTAGATGTGCTTGGTGCCGACAAGAGCATGGTCTCGACTTGGGACAACGAGACTCGCATCATGACGCTTCGAGCCTGGCGAAACCTGGGAGACATAGCGCTCAGCTACATCCGCGACGTTTTTGACAGCGGCCACCCGAATATGGATGGGGCCTCGGTGGTAGTGGATGAGGCAGCAAGCGCCCGGCCGCACATGGTCCCCATCATTCAAGCCGAGGGCATTCAGAGCGTGATCGAGATTCCGGTCCGATCCGCCGAAGGTCGACCATTAGGGTTTTTCTCCGTTGGTTACACGGCTGCGCACCGTTTCGAAGAGCCGGAGCAGCGCCTGTTAATGGCACTGGCGGACAGGGCGGCCGTGGCGATCAGCAACGCGGAGCTTTATGCCCGCGATCGCCAGCTCACCGCCCTCGAAGAACGCCAACGCCTCGCCCGCGAGCTGCACGACTCCGTGTCGCAGGCGCTGTACGGCATCGCGCTGGGAGCGCGGACCGCCCGCACAGTACTGGACCGCGACCCGCTGAAGGCGATCGAACCGGTCGATTACGTCCTCGCGCTGGCGGAGGCTGGGCTCGCGGAGATGCGCGCGCTCATCTTCGAGCTGCGGCCGGAGT
>JBDTOK010000189.1:0-5299 GCA_039933275.1 Chloroflexota bacterium
CGTCGCGGACGACGGCCTCGATCTTGTCGAGGACGCGCAGGCCGATGGGGAGGTAGGTGTAGACGCCGGCGGCGAGCGGTGTGGCGAGGCCGGCGCGGAGGATGAGCCTGTGTGAGGCGCTCTCGGCCTCAGCGGGGGCCTGGCGGAGGGTTTTGGCGAAGCTGTGGGACATGCGCATGGGTAATAGGGTACGTGAGGAAGGTGGGAGAAGGAAGGTGGAGGCCGAAGGTTAGCGTGAAAGGAGCGGAGGCGCCATCTTTCGCGCTCCGCTGTCTGGCCGTACACTACGCACCAATATGAGCACAGAACCGCCGACACAGCCCACGCCGAACCCAGCTCCCGCGCCGCCGCCGATTGTGCATACGATTAAGCTGCCGTTTCCGCTGCAGGAGGGGGAGCAGGTTTTGCAGCTGGTGCGGAAGCACTGGTTTTTCTTGTGGCCGCTTTCGATTTTGTGGTCGCTGTATGCGATCGTGCCGGTGATTGCGGCTTATTTGGCGCTGGATGTGATTGGGGTTATTGGAGACCTGGGAATTGTGTTCTGGATTGTGGCTCTAGTCTGGTTGCTGTTCTGGGCGGTGAAGCTAGTACTCAACTATTACCGCTATCACAACGATATCTGGCTGATCTCGAATCAGCGCGTGGTAGACAGTTTTAAGTCGAACCCGTTCAACTTGCGGGTGAACACGGCGGACCTCGTGAGCATCCAGGACATCGCCGTCGAGCGGAAGGGGATCTTCGCGACGGTTTTGCACTTTGGCGATGTGAACATGGAGACGGCGGGCGCGGATCGCGTGCCGTTTATCATCGGCGGGGTGCCGGACCCGGAGCACATCCAGTTGCTGATAGATAAGGAGCGCGACCGCGAGCGACAGCGCGCAGGTGGAGGGGCTTCGACGCTTTAGCGGGTTAGTTGTCAGGCGGCGGAACGATGATGTTTTCGCCGGTGTCGACGACTTCGAATGCGTCGCCGGTGATCGTCTTGAGGTCGCCGAGGTGATCGTCGTCCCAGCGGTTGTCAGGCGCGCCGGAGATGTACCAATCGGAGCCGTTGTCAGCGACGAACATGCCGTACTTCTTGAGGGCGTTGCAGATCGTGATCACTTCCGTCGAGTAGTGGCTGCAGTCGAAGGATGCTTTCATGCGGAAGCGCAGGCCCATGGGCGGGGCGTCTGTGTCGTAGTTGTCGGACGCTTCGTGGGTTGCCGGGTGGATGAAGGCGTGCTGCGTGTCGTGGACGGTGAAGCGCAGGGCGTGATCGATCGTGCCGGACATCACTTCGTCGTAACGGATGAGGCCGGGGAAGATCGGGAGGCCAGCGGCGTCGGCGCTGGTCCAGGTGTCGGGGCGCAACGCGTTCGAGTTGAGATCGAAGATAGCAGCCGAGCCCGTGGTCCAGGACTGGCCGTTGTTGACCGGGTGCGAGTCGAACGTCTCGTAGAGCTTGCAGTTGGTGTCGTCGATGACGATGACGTGGCGATCGCCGCCGAAGTTTGCGGTGTTCGGTGAGCCGACGGGCTGGCCTTCTACCGGCACGTTGGAGGGGATCGGATAGGGGCCGGGATCGGAGTCGCCGTAGTAGTAGGTGATCGGGACTTTGGGCTGGTTGCCGCCGACGATGGCGTACGGGATACCGATTGGCACGTTCTGCCAGACGGTGCCGACGTCCGGGTGGAGGTACGTGTCGCGGCCGATGAAGTCGACGTAGTTGTCAGAATTCGGATCGACGGGATACTGCTGAAGGTTCGAGATGTCCGTGTTCCACGGGTTGTTGGCCGGGAAGACCTGGCAGTTGGGCTCGCCGGAGAAGCGCGGAGTCTGGTTTGGATGCGGGGTGTTGGTTGGGGGCTTCGGCGTGGGCGTTGGCGTTGGTGTGTGAGCGGTCGGCGTTGCGGTGGGTGTTGGGGTCACGGCCGGTGAGTCGCTTGGGTTGTGTGTGTCGACGGGCGTAGCGATTGGCGTCGTCGTGAGGATTGTGGGTGACGTGGGCGTCGGAGTTGGCGTGAGCGTAGGGCCGGGCGGCGGGCTGAGGGTGGTGCCGTCAGTATTGGTGGGTGCGGGCGTTGGCGTGTCAGTATTCTGGTAGTACGAGCCGATGGGCAGACAGACCGTGGGATTCGAGGTGTAGCTGCCAGCGACGTAGGCGAGGATGAGGAGAACGTCGTCCGTGTTGTTGGCGCTGTCGCAGTTGACGTCGCCGTTGTAGTCGCAGCCGTTGGAGTTGGAGGCGATGCCAGCGTTCTGTTGTAGGACGCCGAGCGCGTCGGTGATGGTGACATGCAGATCGCAGTTGGCGTCGCCCTGGATGCCGCTGGCGTCGGCGTCATGCGAACGGGCAGCGAGAGTGAGGGCGATGGCGAATGCGATGAAGAGTGCGGCGGCGATGAGGGTGCGAACCATCTCTAACAGTGTAGACGGTGGTGCTGTTGGGATGTGGTTGGGGGTTGGTGAAGGAGTGAGGACAAATCCGCAACTTTGGAGTGGATGTGAAGTGTCGGCGGATCTGCTAGCGAGTGCGTGGGTGCCGTGGGCGTCGTAACGGTGCTAGCCGGCTGATTTGGGCCCGCGGGCCCGGTCCTTCGAGAGCCTCAGGATGAACGGAGCATCGGACGGTGGGTGCTGATGGCGCGGCTTGTGGGTCAGGGCCGGGCCTCGACCCACGGTGCTACGTGTGAAGTTGTGCGTCGGTGCTAGTCGAGGGGGAGGGAGTTCAGGAATTCGATCAGGGCGGCGTTGGTTTCGGCGGGTTTTTCTTGCTGGGTCCAGTGGCCGGCGCCAGGGAGGGTCACCATCTTCAGGTTCGGGACGAACATCTTCATGGGGTCGAGAGGGGCGAAGCTGGCGACAGGGTCTTTGTCACCGATGATGAAGAGGGCGGGCTGCTCGATCTTCTTGTCTTGCAGCTCTGGCATTTGTTCCCAGTCGCGGTCCATGTTGCGGTAGCGGTTGATGGGGCCGCGGAAGCCGCTCTTCTTGAACTTGCCGACGTAGTAGGCGTGCTCGTCCTCCGTGATCCAGGGAGGGAGCTTGCCGCTCATGTCGGGCGCGTTGTCGAAGAGCTTTTCGCCCTTTTTCTTGCCGGCCATCGCGGTAGCGAAACCGGGCATGCCGACGCCCTCGGCGGAGGCGCCCCAGGTGAAGAGACGCATCGACCAGTCGACGTCGGACTCGAACTCTGCTTCAGCGACGCCTTCGTCCTGAAAGTAGATGATGTAGAAGAAGTTTTCGCCGAACATGGCTCGCATCATGGTGACGGGCGCCATTGGGCCGCGAGGGAGGTAGGGAACGCTGAGGCCGGCGACGGCGCGGTAGCGCTCCGGGTAGAGGGCGGCGGCGTTCCAGGCCATTGGCGCGCCCCAGTCGTGGCCGACGATCACGGCCTGCGTTTCGCCGAGGACGTCCATGATGCCGTTGAGATCGGCGAGGTGCTCTTTCATGGCGTAGGCTTCGACCGGGTGGGGCTTGTCGGAGTCGCCGTAGCCGCGGACGTCCGGGGCGACGACGTGGTAGCCGGCTTCGGCGAGGGCGGGGACCTGGTGGCGCCAGGAGTACCAGAGCTCCGGGAATCCGTGGACGAGGAGGACGAGCGGGCCTTCGCCTGCTTCGGCGATGTGCATGTTGATGCCGTTGGTCGTGACTGTGCGGTGGGTGATCTCGGCGGACACTGGGCTCCCCCTCTGTGTTGTTGTTATGCGTTTGCGGTCTGTGGTTGCGGTTGCGGGAACTGGCGGGCGATGGCCATGCCGAACTCCATGAACTTTATGGGGTCTACCGCCTGGCCGGACGCCATGTGGGTCGTTACGTCATAGCAGGGTTTCACGAACTCGTCGCGCTTTTTCTGGAACTCCGCGAGCGCTTGTTCTTCGGTAGCTTCGCCAGACCAGGCTTTGTGGAGGGAGTTGGCCAGTAGCTCTGCCTGCAGGAACGCATCGTTGATGCCGAGGCCCGTGAGGAAGTCACGATGGTAACCGGCATCGCCGGTCAGCGCCCAGCCTGGGCCATAAGGCTTGCGGAAGTAGTTGGGTTGATCGGCTGTACCCATGAAGCGCTCACGTTCGCCTTGCTTGACCTGCTCTGCGATGTGCGGAACCCGCTCTAGCGCCTTCAGGTAGTTGCCTTCGACATCCTTGCGGAACTCTTTGAACCCTTCGATGATTCCGCCGACGCCAATGCAGTGCTTTCCGTCGTTGGTGGGAAAGATGAGAATACCGACCCCTTCAGAGAAGAAGTAGATGTGCATGCCAGTGTCTTCTACGTTCGTCCAATAGGTGTAGTACGCGTAGCTCAGTGAGGGGATCGCATCGTATTCGTCTGGCTTGACTCCGCGGGCGACGATGGAGTGTAGGCCGTCGGCGCCGATCACGATGCGGCTGCGCGCCTCAAACGGTTCGCCACCGATGTGGCCGCTTACGCCGACGACTGTGTCGTCTTCCCAGATGAGTCCGCGGACAGAGACGCCCTCGCGTAGTTCTGCGCCCGCATCGACGGCTGCATCGACGAGGATCTTGTCGAGGACAGTGCGTCGCGGGCAAAGGGTGTCGACTGAGTATCCTTCGGGAACAGGGATGTCCGGCGGGGTGAACGTCATTCCGTCCATGTGCATTGTGCGTTTGGTGATCCACGGGGTGCCGGCGGCGATGACCTTGTCGAGGAGCCCCCAGTTCTGGAGGCGCGCCTGGCCGGGGAGATGGATGTAGTGGGTGGACATGATGTCGCTTGGGAAGGTGTCGCGATCGAGAAGCAGGACTTTGTGGCCCTGGCGCGCGAGAAGCATTGCGGTGGGCGCACCGGCGACGCGGGCTCCGACAACGATTGCGTCGTACATCGGCGCGATGATAGCACGAGGTGACCGTACGGTCACTGTGATTTGCGTCACGGTTCGGGGGAGGAGCCAGTTGCCAGCAGCCAGTTGCAAGGAGCAAGGAGCAAGGTGGGCGGTGAGTTTGGCGCCGCCTGCGTGGAAGGGTGCTGGGCGAGCGATCTGCTTCGCGGTCCTTCGAGAACCTCAGAATGAGCGGATGCTACAAGCCTACTGCGGCGCCGTCTGAGCGAGGGTCGAAGGCGGCGCGGAGGGTGCCGTTTTCTTCGATGAGGATGGCGTGGGCGTGGCCGGCGTTTGAGGGGTCGGGCATGGGTTGGGCGCCGATGTTGGGGAGGCCGGCTTCGGCGAGGAGGATGCCGTCCGTGTCGCGCCAACGGGGGGCAGCGATTGCGTCCTGTATGTCTTCGCCGGCGACGAAGATGCGCGTGAGGAGTTGGAGGTGGACCTGGATCTGCGCCTCGCCGCCCATCGTGCCGA